>NZ_JANLGY010000013.1 GCF_024653915.1 Sulfuricaulis sp.
GGTACCGGCAACAGCGCTACCGGCATTTCAGCCGCGATGCAGGGAACGGACGGCTACAGCGTAGTCGAGACCGGGGCCAGCACGACTGCTTATCGCCCGGCTAATGGCGGCAGCGTCGATTGCCAGGCGGAATATAATTCAAGCACTGCCCAAGTGGCGGTAACGATATCGGATTGTGGGTAATCTGTAGACGAACTCTTCATTTCTTGAGATGAGGCGATTGTTTAGGGACTAAGCAACGCCAGTTAAAAACCGGCGCAACCTTTCGAGAGGGGTTGCCATTTCAAGGCCGGTGAAACCGCAAACTTGGGGCGCTGGCAGGAGTCAGCGCCCCATTTTTTTGGTGTGACCGATGACAAGAATTTCTGGCATCACGTCTGCCGGCGAGGCAGGCTTCACCCTGGTGGAGCTGGTGGTCATTATGGTGCTCGTTTCCATCCTGGCGTTCTCCGCTTCAGCACAACGAAATCTGAGACCTAAGGCAAATACTCGCTGCAACCGGCCAAAAACCCTTTCGAAAGCCATTGACCCGCGTGTTATTCAGAGTCCGTGGCCATGTAATCGGCGCAAGTTTTGCTAGTCTTGTCTGAAAGTCCAATAGTTCATCTGGTTATTAATCGATTCATGCAAATGCGTTTCGGCTGCCCCAAAGGATTCACCCTCGTCGAGATGATCGTGACGCTGATCATCGTCGCGCTGATCGCGGCGGTGAGTGGTCCACGGTTTTTCAATCTCAGCGCCTTCCAGGAAAGCGGGTTTTTTGACGAGACGGTCTCCGCGGTGCGCTACGCGCAGAAATATGCGGTGGCGACGGGTTGCCCCGTGCGTGTGCAAATAACTGCAACCGGATTTACCCTGTATCGCCCCGGTAATGTCGGGGCATGTCAAACCGGACCTTATAACATTCCGATCGCTGATCCGTCCGGTAACGCGACGACCTTCATACGTACGGCACCGAGCGGCGTGACATTCAATCCGACAGCTGACTTCATTTTCACCGCTAGCGGTACCGCAATTCTCTTGACGGATCCACTCACGATAAATATCGTCGGCAGTAGTCATTTGTTCCGAGTTTTCGGCGAGACCGGATTCGTGCAGCGACAATGAAACTTATGCAACCCCGTTTTTACACACTTGGTGTGACGCTGGTGGAGCTGATTGTCTCCATCGTGGTAATCGGAGTCGCGCTGGCCGGCATCATGGTTGTCATCGTACGCAACACCAGCGCCAGCGCCGACCCGCTGATCTGGCATCAGGCCGTGATCGTCGGCGAGGCTTACCTGGAGGAAATCCTCACCAAAAATTTCACCGCCGACGGGGTCGAGGCGTCTCGCGATCTCTACGATGACGTGATGGACTACAATGGTCTCACGGACAGTCCTCCTCGCGACCAGAACGGCACTGCCATCGCGGCGCTGGCGGGTTACTCGGTGAATGTCCAGGTGACCACCGAGGCGCTGAATGACATCACCCTCGCCAGCGGCAATGCCGTGCGCGCGCAGGTGACGGTCACGATGCCGACCGGCAGCAGCGTCGTCGTCAGCGGTTACCGGACGAACTACTGATATGCGCCCGTTTCTGTCCGCTTCCCGGTTAAATGCTTTTGGTGTGTGTCGCAGCCGGGGCGTGAGCCTCATCGAGCTTGTCGTCGTGATCACCATCAGCGGGATCATCGCCACGGTACTGGGCGCGATCATCGTGCGTCCGATCCAGGGCTACGAGGCGCAGGTGCGCCGCGCGCAACTGGTGGACGCGGCGGAGATGGCGGTGCGGCGTCTGGGGCGCGACATCCGCCAGGCGCTGCCGAACAGCGTGCGCATCGTCGATTCGCTTGGTAACACCGACAACGTGAGCTGCACGACGGCGGGTACAACATGTACTATCGAAATGCTCAATACGCTTGACGGCGCGCGTTACCGCTTCGATCCGGGTACGGTTCCCGGCGGCCATCCGCATCCTGCCGGCGTCCCATGGACCATCTACAGATTGCAAGTTCCCGGTTTGGACAGTAACGGATTCAATATCGTCGGGCAGTTTGAAAATTTCCAGCCCACGTTGCCGTTCACCTCGACCACGGAACGGCTCGCGATTTATAACCAGTCGGCCAACGGCGCCAATAGCGCTTATGCCGATGCCGTGCTCGCCGCAGGCCCGTACGTGATAACCAATCCTGATGCTCCACAGAACACAAGATTTACTTTGCAAGACGATGGTGGTGGCGACGAATGGCGGATCACGCCGTCCGGCAATCCCAATTTTAATTTCCGCTGGGCATCGCCCTATCAGCGAATCTATGTCGTCGACACACCGGTGAGCTATGTTTGCAGCGCCGGGCCGAACGGAAATATCACGCGCTACTCGAGTTATCCGATTACCGCTGCGCAGGCCGCGACACCGGTTGGCGCGACCAACACAGCCTTGCTCTCGACCCCGGTCTCAGCCTGTTCCTTCTCCTACTCGCCGGGCACGAACCAGCGAGCTGGTCTCGTGACACTCGATATCACCGTGCGGGACAACGCCAGCGGCGAACAGGTCCGCTTGCTGTACCAAGCGCACGTGGATAACTCCCCATGATGTGTCTCGTGTCAGTTCCTCGGCGGCACGAACGCGGCTTCGCGCTGGTCGCGGCCATCTTTATCGTCGTGGTGCTGGCCATGCTCGGGATCATGATGGTGACCATCGGTGGCATGGAACGGGCCACTGCGAGCGCGGCGGTGCAGGGCACACGCGCTTTCTATGCCGCGCGCTCGGGAATTGAGTGGGGCATATTCCAGGCGATGCCACCAACGAGTAGCTGTGCAGCATCCTCAAGCTTCACGCTGACGGTGCCTGGCCTCGACAGTTTCAACGTGACTGTTCAATGCGCACTCACGCCTCCGGGAATACAGCACCGCGAACGCGGCGACACGTATAATGTCTACGTCGTCACCTCCACAGCCACCTCAGGGAATTTCGGCGACGCCGACTATGTCTCGCGCACCCTGCAGGTGACGGTGACCGACGCGCCGGCGCCATAAGCTTAATCCATACAATGCGGGATCCGGTCGATCTCATCCGCCTGTATTGTTACGACGGCGATGCCGCCGCGTTTCGCGAGTTCTATCGTTCCCAGTCGCCGCGGTTGTGGAAGTTCCTGGTCGCCCGCGGCTGCCTCCCGGAGGACGCCTACGACCTGGTCTCCGAAGCCTTCATCCGTTTCGTCCAGACCGTCTGCCGCGACCCGCGGGCGCCGCGCGCGTTTCTCTACCGTATTGCCATCAACCTGCGGATAGACAGTTTGCGCCGGGCCCGTGCCCGGCCGACCGAGCCGCTGCCGGAGGAAATCGCCGATGTCACGGATGGGCTAGCGCGGGAGGAGGCCGCCTATCTGCGCGAACTGGTGGGCCGCCTGCCCGAGCGTGAACAAAACCTGCTCCTGCTGCGTTATTGGATAGGACTGAATCATCGCGAGGTGGCGCAGGCACTGGACCTGCCGGAAGGCACGGTGCGGCGCCAGTGCGCCGAGGCCATCGCCAAGTTGCGGCAACATTGGAGTAAGGATGAAACGCGAAGTACCGGCTGAGCGCGAAATCGCGGACTTGATAGCGTCGGCCTTCGACCGATTGCCGGCGCCCGATGCGCGGCGTTTGGCGGCGATCGAGCAGCGATTGTTGGAGCAGCCGCGCCTGCGCGGGCGCACGAAGTTCGCCTGGTGGTGGCTCGCAGCCGCGCTGGTGGCAGGCGCGGCCAGCGCGCTGTGGTGGGCCGTGGACTACGATTCAGGCAAGGGTCGGGAAGCGCCGGTACCGGCGGTCACGTCGCCGTCGGTGGCGCCATCAACGGCGGACCAGCCCACACGTCCAAACCGGTCCGAAGGCGCGGAATCGAAACTCGAAGGTGAGTTGGCGCAGAAAAAAGGGCCAGTGATTTACCGGAAGGAGCAATAGTTTTTGAGTTTGCCGCCGCGAGGCAAACAAACGATCCAACGGTTACAGCGCTGTCTGGGATGCAGAAAGGAAAACAGCATGAGTGCGACGAAATCAGTTTTGAAAAAACGTGGTTTGTTCCAGATTGGTAGCAAGCTACTGGCGCTGTGCATCGCGCTGGTGTGGAGCCATGCCGTCAGTGCTTTAACGCAAACCGCGAGCCCCAGCACTTGCGTAACGGTTGCGGGCACCAACAATGATTGGAGTAATGCTGGCTTGGCCGTTTCCAGTGATGGCAATGACGCCACGGCATCGGTAAACGATGGCCAGAGAACCGATTACCTGCAGTGCACGGGTTATGGATTTACTATCCCCGCCGGCGCAACGATCAACGGCATTACGGTTAACGTTGAACGCGCATCAAGTAACACGGGCACCCAGGATTTTGCTATGCGGGTCGTCAAAGCCGGAGTTATCGGGACAACCGACCGATCGACAGCGACTGCCTATCCCACTACTGACGCTTATGAGGCCCATGGAGGCGCTGCCGATCTGTGGGGGACGACTTGGACAGTGACGGACATCAACGCCGCGAATTTCGGCGCCGCCTTCGCCTCGCAGAAACCAGGTAGCGCCGGTGGAGCGCGCACGATCAGCGTGGATCATGTCGAGATCACGGTTGATTACACGCCCGTGATCTCTGTTTCATCTATCAACCGTGCCAGTACCAACCCGACGGAACCGGCAACGGCAGTTTCCTGGACGGTGGTTTTCACTGCCAGTGTGTCCGGCGTGGATGCGTCAGATTTCGCACTGGTTCAAGGTGGCGGGGTGACTGGAGCCACCATTACCTCTGTGACCGGCAGCGGCACCACGTGGACAGTGACGGCGAACACCGGCACGGGAACCGGCACCTTGGGGCTCAATCTGGTGGATACCGATTCGATATACGATTCGGGCAGCATCCCGCTCGGTGGTGCGGGCGCCGGCAATGGTAATTTCACCGGGCAGGTCTATACCGTCTCGCCGCCTTTCTGCACACCGCCGTCCAATATTCCCGCGGGCGTCACGGTGAGCTGCGTATGCGACACTTTCGGCCGTGCCAGCCTCAATCCTTCCACCATTTTTGGCGCCAACTGGTCGGTCTCAAACAGTGATGGATTGGGAAATCCAGGTATCAGCCCTATCACCGGCCTGCTGCGGTTGACCGAGAAGACCAACAACAATGCCAAGGCCGCCACGGTGCCTGGCATCTTCCCTGCCGCCGGTAACTATATCTCGGTGGAATTCAATCATTACGCCTACGACGGTTCGGCCACAGGGGCTGACGGCATCGTGGTAACGCTCTCCGATTATTCCGTCCCCGCCGTGCCCGGTGCCTTCGGCGGTTCATTAGGTTACGCGCAGCGGACAGGCGTTGTTGGTTTCGCCGGCGGTTGGGTTGGCGTGGCGCTTGATGAATATGGCAATTACCAGAGCTCAACCGAGGGTCGGGTCCTGGGAGCGTGCGGCACAGCTGCATGCCGACCACAATCTGTAGGAGTGCGCGGCCCGGGGAGCGGCGCGAACGGTTATCGCTGGATGGGAGGCACAGCCAGCAATCCGGGCGGCCTGCGTATCGATGCCGCCAATCGCACGTCCACCACGCCGGGACCCGGCTACATGTTCCAGGTGATAGTCGACGCCCGGAACTTTGGTTCCGGCGCAGTCGACGTCAGCGTCAACCGCGATGCCACAACCATGAATGGTGCCAACTATGTGTCCCTGTTCGGTCCGTTCAATGCTTACGCGGAAGCCAATAACGCCTTGACCCAGGGCTGGATTACCCAACTGGTGCCGGACTATTGGAAAATTTCTTTTACCGGTGCCACCGGCGGTTCCACCAACGTTCACGAAATCGGCGGCCTGCGCATCTGCGCCCAGACGGTCTACCCGCCCACCGGCGGGACGGCGAGCGGATTTTCCGCCATCGACGAGGCGTACCCGGGAGCGCCCACCGTTCCCGCTTACCCGAATTTCCAGACCGGCAACATCTACATGAAGTTGGCCGGGACGCCGTTCAACCTCTGGGTGGCGGCCCTGACCAGCACCGGGATTTCGACTGGCTATTCCTCCGTCAGCAACAAGTATGTGTCCGTGAAGCTTGTCGATAACAGCGACAACGCCTGCGGCCCCGATTCCGCCCGCACTTGTAATAGCACTTGCACGAACAAGACGGCGGTGGAGGCCGGCGCTACCCAGATTGCTACCTTCCCCTCGGGCGGTACTACGGGAGTTGCCACGCCGTCTCCGACGTTTACCCTCAACTCAGCATGGAAGAACCTGATTGCCGTCATGAAGGAGTGCACGACTTCCGCTTGCAGCGCCTTTACCGCCACCGCGCCGGCGTGCGCGGCGGATTCGTTCTCGGTGCGGCCGGCGAGCATTGCCTCGGTGACCTCCTCCAACGCCACCAATACCGGCGCGACCGGCACGCCTATCTTCAAGGCCGGCGCCGACACCTTTTCCCTGACGGCGACGACTACCGGCATCGTCGGCAGTCCGAGCGGCTATACCGGAATCCTCAAGATCAACGGCAACACGAGCGGCGCGGTGCTGGCGCTGAGCCCGGCCACGAACATCGGCACGATCGCGCCAACCACTTTCCCCGCCGCTACTTCAGGGACACCCTCGTCCACCGCGACGGGCAACAACTTTACCTACAGCGAGGTCGGGGGGTTCTATTTCCGGGGTTACAACCCAGCCACCAACGCTACGGCGTCGCGGGGTATTTACGATGGAGTGGACACGGTGACTGAGTGTGCGGCGCCGGTGACGCTGGCCCAGTGCGATACCCTGAGAGCCGCCACCTGGACGGGTATCGATAGCATCAGCACCGAGGCGGATTGCGTCTCCAACAATTATTCGAACACCAAGGTCGGCGGCAAGTATGGATGCAGCTTTGGCATCGTCGCCGACACCGGGGGCTTCGGCCGCTTCACCCCGGCTTACTTCGACGTTGCCTACATCGATGGCTGCTCCGGGAGCGCCACCTTCACTTACTCGGGTCAGCCTTTCACCGTGATCGCGACCGCGCGCAACCTTGCCGGCGCGCCGACGCTCAACTATCACGGGGCCTTTGGCTACTCCAAGGACACGATCATCTCCGACGCTGGCAATGCCGCTAACTTCACCAACAATGTTCTGGCGGCGGGCAATTTCGTGAATGGCGCGAGGACCCAGAGTACCGTGACCTACACCTTCCCCGTCAAGGAGACCGCGCCGGCGACGCTCACCTTGCGCGCGACCGATGCCGACGGCGTGAGCTCCGTTGGTTACGAAGGCGTGGCCAACGCAGCCGAAATCCGCAGCGGCCGCATCCACCTTTTTAACGCCTACGGATCGGAATTGGTGGACCTGCCCATGCCCCTGCGGGTCGAGTATTACTCAGCAGCCGATGGATGGATAACGAATACCACTGATACCTGCAGCGCGGTCAGTCTGAGTGTGCTTTCCAACTATCAAGGCAACCTGAATCCTCCACCACCGCCACCCCCGAATGAAGAAACCTGTGTTCAGGATACAGGTAACCCAGGGGTCAGCGGTCAGGGATGTGTCACGCCGGGACCGCTTGTACCGGTAAACAAACGTTATCTCGCGCTACCTTCAGCCGGCAGCTATAACCTCTACCTGCGGGCACCGGGCTCGGGTAACGAGGGCAGCGTGGACGTCACGGCCAATCTTGCCTCGAAAACCTGGCTGCGCTTTGACTGGAATGGAACGGGGGACGTTGACCCCACGGGCAAAGCCACTTTCGGCCTGTATCGCGGCAGTCCTAAGCACATCTACCTGCGGGAGCGATACTAATCCGGATGTTATCGCTAATTGAAAGGTGCGCATGATTTCACGAAAGCGTAAAGCCGTTCTGCAAGTTGGCTTGCTGGGGTTGCTATTTCTGTGTGCCAACGCCGCCAACGCCGTCACCTACTCGAATGCGCCGACCACGTTCAGCTGGGTCGATCCCGCTGCGCATACCGCCGTGGTTTGGTCGAATCCAACGCAAGGCACCGGCGGATGCGACACGGGCGGCGACGACAGCGTTACGGCGCTGATCAATATCGGCTTCACCTTCAATTTCGGCGGGGTTAATTACACGCAACTGCGCATCATGTCGAACGGACGTGTGCAGTTCAATAATACCTACTGTTACGCGGGATCGGCGAACAGTAGTGCCACGGCGCGGACCTACACGCTTCCTTATCCCAACGCCAATATAGTTCGCACGATGAAGGTCTATGGGGCGGATATCGATACCACCGTGAATGGCTCCGGCGGCGGACCGGGTCCCACGGCCTGTCCGCCCGCCACCTGTTCCGTGCGCTATACGGTCACGCCTTTGGGTACAGCTCCCAATCGGCAGTTTGTCGTGACGTGGGTCAACACGCCGGACTGGGGTTCCACCAGCAGCTTTTATAATTTTCAGGTTATCCTGAATGAAGACGGCAGCTTCATATACCAGTATGGCGCAAGCAACAATCCGGATAACGGCAAGCCGGACATCGGCTGGGAAGTGACTACCACGGATTACGGCCTTTACACTTATGCCAACATCGGCGCGCTGGCGAACACCGCCGTGCGCTTTTTCATTCCCAACGCCGTGGCCGAGTACCGCATGGAAGAAGCCATCTGGAGCGGCGCTAACTCGGTGGTGGATAGTTCCGGCAACAACAATAACGGCAGTCCCGTGGGCGGCGCGCAGACCGTGGCGGGAGGTTATATCTGCCGGGGGGCGAGCATTCCCAACAATACGTCAACCGTCACGATCGACGCCATCAATGCCGGTCTCGACGTGGACACCGCGATCGGCAGCCGGGGCACGATAACATTCTGGTACCAGCTGGCCGAGGCCTGGGGCGCGAACGATCGCCAGCTCTTCGACGCGACCACCGTCAACAACCGCTGGTTTTTCCTGACGAAGCGCAGCAACCGCCAGCTTCGCTTCGTGCTGACCGATAGCGCGAACGCCAACATCGTGCTCACGTATAACGCAACGAACTACGCAGCCAACACTTGGGTGCACATTGCCGTCACCTGGAATCTGACGACCAACCGGTATTACCTATACGTCAACGGCGCGCAGGTGGCGAACTCGACGACCGCCAGCAGTGGATCGCTCAATAGCAGCATTAACACGCTTTACCTGGGAGATAACCGTAGCTTGGTGACCGGGCAGAGCGGCACGGGCAACTCCGCCAACGGGGTGCTCGATGAGGTGCGAATCTACAATTACGACGGCGGCATCGGATTGATCCAGCGCGACTACAACAACACCCGCTCGTGCGTGCCGCCGATCGACAATTTTCTGATCGACGTCGGCGCGGCCGCCGCCAGCACTTGCTCCCCCAAGAACATCACGATCACCGCGCGCGACGCCAGCAACCTCACCCTGACGACCTATACCGGCACGGTAAACCTGGCTACGTCGGCGGCGCATGGAGACTGGGCGGTCGTGACGGCGAACGGGACGCTGACCAACGGCGTGGCGGATGACGGCGCGTCGACTTACACGTTTGCGGCTGCCGACAACGGGGTCATTACGTTAAGCCTGTCCGATACTCACGCCGACGACACCACGGTCAGTGTGGTCGACAACGCTGTCCCAGCCACGCTATCGACGTCCGCAACCATCAATTTCCGCGATAACACGTTTGTGATCACGAACGATCCCATCCAAGTGGCGGGGCGCGACCAGGCGATGACGGCGGCGCTGTGGCAACGCGATTTGACCACGGGCAATTGCTCGATCGCGACTGGCTACACCGGCGCCAAAAACCTCGACGCCTGGCTGACGCGCGACGTCTCCGATCCCGGCGGCGCGGCGCCCACGATCGGGGCCGTAAGCCTGCCGAGCGCCGCGCCGCCGATAAATCCGGCGTCGAACAACCTGGCGCTCACCTTCACGGCCGGATCGGCGGGATTCAACCTGTCCACGACCGATGTCGGTAAATATGTTCTGAACCTGCGCGACGACACACGGCTGTACGCGACGGGCGTGGACATCGTCGGGGCGTCGAATGCGATGACCACCCGCCCGTGGCTGCACGTCGCGGTGAGCGGCAATCCCGGCGCCAGTGCCGCTACAGGTATGGTCTTCACCTCGGCCGGCACTGACTTCACCGCCACCGTGCGAGGCGTCTTATGGCAGGCGGGAGACGATGGCAATAACGATGGCGCCCCGGACATCGGAGCGAACTTGGCGGATAACGGCGTCACACCGGGTTACGCGTGGGATACCGTATTGTCGCCGACGACGCCTTTTACGCCGGCGACTCCTTCGGACGCTCCTCCCGGCACCGGCACGGCCGGTGTGCTGAACAACGGCACCATTGCCCAAGCCGCTTTCAGCGGTGGCGCCGCGACGGTGGCGAGCCTGCAATATACCGAGGTGGGCAGTTTCACGATGTTGGCAACGGCAAACAATTATCTGAACAGCGCCGGTGTGGACTTATCGGCGGCAAACGGGGTGGTCGGCCGTTTCACGCCGGCCTATTTCAACGTAACCAAGATAGACGGCTGCTCCGGCGGAGCCACCTTCACCTACTCCGGTCAGCCGTTCACCGTAATCGTTATCGCCAAGAACGCCCTCGATGCCACGACGACCAATTATGCCGGTGTACTCGGCTTTGCCAAGGACGCCACCGTGTCCAATGCCGGCGATGCCAGCAACTTTACGAACAATGCGCTCGCCGCGGCCAATTTCGTGAGCGGGGTGAGAAATCAGATCAACGTGACTTACACTTTCCCGACCCCTCCGGGGAAGGACGTGGTACCGCTGACGCTCACGCTGCGCGCCGTCGAAGATGCGCCCGCCGGCGACGGTGTCACCTCCGCCACCGGCGGCACCGAAGAAACCGCCGAGATCCGCAGCGGCCGGGTCCGGATCGTCAATGCCTACGGTTCGGAGCTGGTGTCCATGGCGGTTCCGATGCGGGTGGAGTACTACTCGTCAGACGGATGGGTGACGAATACCGTAGATACTTGCACGTCTGTGATTGATACGAGCCTCAGTCTTTCCAACGCTACTGCGCCAACGCCGGTGTCGCCGCCGATTTTGAAAAAGTTGAATGCAACCGTCGCCACCACAGGAGCCAGTATTGCCAACTCGCCCTTCCTGCTAGGTGACGCCGGACTGTCGTTCAGCGCTCCGGGTGCGGGCGGAGATGGTTATGTGGATGTAACCTCGGACCTGAGCGCCAAAACCTGGTTGCGCTATGACTGGGACAACGACTTGACGGAAGACGATCCCACCGGACGTGCCACTTTTGGGCTGTTCCGCGGCAGTCCGAAGCATATCTACCAGCGCGAACGATATTGACCCCTCGAAGTAGTTCTACTGTATCGGCGGTAAGTCCCGTAAGCGGCGTGTCCGAAAAAGCGAGTGTTTGTCAGGCATTTCGCCATTTTCCGTCCCGGAAACTGCATTGACAACAGGGGGTTATTGGACGATTCTTAACTGAAACCTCAGAAAATCAGGCAATACTGCTGATGTCTGGGAGTTTGGCTACTTTTTTGCATAGTAAAGGGACTCATTCGGGAAAAGGAGATATCCCCTGTTACCGTTTCTGAAAAAGAAAATGCTGCCCGGGCTGACCGGTGTCGGACTGCTGTCCGACGGTGTGTGCGTGGTGCGCGTCGAGCGCACGATCGGGCGCATGCCGGCGTTGACGCTGGTGGATTTTCGTCCGTGGGGCGATCAGGGCCAGGACAAGGTGCTGGCGCGCGCGGCCGCCGATTACGATCTGGCGCATTCACGCTGTACCACCGTTCTCGACTCAAACGAATACTCGCTGCTGCTCACCGAGGCGCCGGACGTGCCGCCGGATGAACTGCGCGCCGCCATCCGCTGGCGCATCAAGGACCTGATCGATTTTCATATCAACGATGCCACGCTCGACGTCTTCGACCTGCCGGGCGATAAGGCCACCGGCCGGGCGCGCTCAATGTACGCCGTGGCGGCGCGCAGCACCGCGATCCAGAAACGCGCGGACATGATGAGCGCGGCCGGCATTAATCTCGATGTCATCGACATTCCCGAGATGTCGCAGCGCAATCTGGCCTCACTGCTGCCGGAAGATGCGAAGGGCGTCGTGCTGTTGTCATTCACGCCCGGTGGCGGTTTGATCACCATCAGCAAGCAATCGGATATTTATCTCAGCCGCAATATCGACATCGGTTTGGATTTGCTCTCCTCGTTCCAGGATTCCAACGAATTATTTGACCGCATTGCGCTGGAGATCCAGCGCTCGCTCGATTACTACGACAGTCACTTCCGTCAGGCGCCCATCAATACGATCGCGCTGGCACCCATGCCCCGGGAAGTGCCAGGACTGGTGGACTACCTCAAAGCCAATCTCAGCGCCAACGTGATTACGATGGACCTGACGAAACTCATGGAATGCGAAGTGGATCTCAAGCCCGAGCTTCAGTCGGTTTGCCTCACGGTGCTGGGTGCGGCGCTGCGGCAAGAGGAGAAGGCGCTGTGAGCCAGCAGATTAACCTTTATCAGCCGATATTCCGCAAGGAAGAGAAGAAATTTTCGACGGTGGCCATGCTCCAGTCTGTCGGGCTGGTGGCAATCGGCGTGGTGGCGCTGTATGCCTTCACCTGGTGGCAGACGGGAGCGCTGCGAGACGAACTGAAGCGCGTGGAGCAAAATCACGCCGCGGCCAGCAAGCGGCTCGCGGATGCCTCGGATAAATTCGGCCAACATGAAGGCCCCAGCGCGCTCGACAGCGAAATCGCGCGCCTGGAAGGCGAGATCGTCGCCAAGCAGCAGATTCAGGAAATTCTCAAGCGCGGCGTTTTCAGCAACACCGGCGGGTTCTCGGATTACCTCGTTTCCTTTGCGCGTCAGCGCATTTCGGGAGTTTGGCTGACGGGATTCGACATCACCGGCGCGGCCGAGCAGATGTCGCTGTCCGGACGCACCACCAATCCGGAACTGGTGCCGCGCTACATGCAAAAGCTTTCATCGGAAAAAAGACTTTCCGGAATCGAGTTCAGGACGTTCCAGATGAGTCGGCCGGATCCGGATGCCAAGAACCCGGAATCCATGTTTGTCGAGTTCCAGGCGAAAACCGCCAATCCGGGATAGCCATGATATCTGACGATCTGAAAAAACAGTTTCAGGGGCTGACCAACCGGATCGATGCCATGTCGATCCGCGAACGCGGGATGATTTTTATTACGATCCTGGTGGCGGTGTATTTTCTGGCGGTGAATATCCTGTTTGGCCCCCTGAATACACAAAAGGATCGCCTTCAGCAACAGGTCGACCTGAAGCGCCAGGAGACCCAGGCGCTGGAAGCGCAGGTACAGGCCATGGCGCTGACGGGGGGAGAAGGCCCCGAGACTGCCAAGCGTAAAAAACTTGAATCACTGCGGGAAAACCTGAAAACCATGGACACAGAGCTGGTCCGCGTCACGGCCGGGCTGGTGCCGCCCAAGGAGATGACGCGGCTCATCGAGCAGATGCTGCTCAAGAATCGTGGCCTGCAGGTGATGAGAGTCGAAAGCATACCTGCTACCTCATTGCTGGAAGAAGGCGCGAGTGGCACGGCTTCCGGCGTCATGGTCTACAAACACGGCATGCATATCGAGATTAAGGGCGGTTATCTGGACATTCTGCGCTATTTGAAGTCTCTGGAAGCGCTGCCTTGGAAGGTTTTCTGGGGCAAGGTGACATTGAAAACGGAGAAATATCCGGATTCGCGAGTCAGTCTGCTGATTTATACCCTCAGCACACATGAAGCCTGGATTGGACTGTAATGGCTGTCTCTGGCATGAAACTTGATATAAAAAACAGTAAGAAGACCGGCATAGGCGCTAGTCTGTTGCGGACGGTTTTCGTGGTGGCCGGTTTGGCGGGAATGATGACGGACAGTCAGGCGGATGATTTCGCCGGTCTCGTGGACCCGACGCAGCCGGCGAATATCATGGCGATGGCTTCGGGTGCGGCTAATGCCAGACCGATGGGTCCGGTATTGCAGTCAACCTTTATTTCGGCGAGCCAGCGGCGCGCCGTGATCAGTGGGCGGACTTATGCGGTGGGTGAAAAATTTGGCGGCGGGATGATCACGGACATACAGCCGTACGAAGTGGTGTTGAAGAAAGCGGACCGTGAAACACGATTACGTTTGTTGCCAAAGCTGGCGAAAGAAACGTCCGTGGTGAAGGTACCGGCGAACAGCCAAGAAGGCAGGTAAAAATGAGAAGCACAGATAATATCGGGATGAGTATCCGGCGCACGCTGGTCGTGTTGCTGGGTATGTTGTTGGTGGGATGTCAGAGTGTTTCGCCCGGTTGGCGGGACTCTGTCAGCGCCAGCGTGGACGAAAGTCTTACACAGGCGCGTGCCGGTAAAGACGGCAAGGCGATCCCCCCGGATGTAAGCAGCGCCTTGCTGCCCCCGATGGAAATTACGCTGCCCCAGGGTGGTACGGCACCGCTCGAAGCGCGCTTCGATCTCACCGTGAACAATGCGCCCGCGCGCCAGGTGTTCATGGGCCTGGTCGAAGGCACGCCGTACAGCATGATTCTGCATCCGGAAGTGAGCGGCACGATTTCGCTCAATATCAAGGAAGCCACCGTGCCGGAAGCGCTGAATGTTATCCGCCAGGTTTATGGCTATGAGTACCGGCGCGAGAACAACCGTTTCTTTATTCTCGGGAGCGACATGCAGACGCGCATGTTCCCGGTGAACTATCTCAATCTCTCTCGCAAGGGTATGTCGGATACGCGTGTGTCGGCGAGTGGTCTGAATGCCACCGGAGGTACGACAGGCTCCTCTGGCGCGACAACTACAGGAACATCGAGCAGTGGTGTGCAGATTCAAACGCAGACGCTGTCAGATTTTTGGAAGGACCTGACCACCTCTCTGTTGGCCATTGTGGGTGGGGAGGGTGGAAGAAAGGTAGTCGTCAATCCACAGGCCGGTGTGGTGCTGGTGCGCGCCATGCCGGATGAGCTGCGTCTCGTGGAAGAATATCTGGGCATGACCCAGACGAGCATGAATCGTCAAGTTATCCTCGAAGCTAAAATTGTCGAGGTCCAGCTCAAGGATGGTTTCCAGAGTGGCATCAACTGGGCTGGTATTGCCAGCAAGAATGGCAAGAGTGTCACCGTCGGTCAGGTGGGGGGTGGGTCATCCGTAAGCTCCTCCACGGGACTCAGCTCGATTGCCGGCAATACCGGTAACCTGAACCCTACGACCGGCATCTTCAGTGCGATTTCCGGAACCAATAGCTCCGCCTTTGGTGGCGTGTTCACGCTGGCAGTACAGGCCAACAACTTTGCGGCGTTTTTTGAATTGCTGAAGACTCAGGGCGACCTGAACGTGCTCTCCAGCCCGCGCGTCTCCACCATGAACAACCAGAAGGCGGTGATCAAGGTGGGCACGGATTCGTATTTCGTGACCAAACAGGACAGCACGGCCAGCACCGTATCGGGCGGTTCGCCGACGATATCCACCGAGCTGTCGCCGTTCTTCTCCGGTATTGCCCTGGACGTGACACCGCAAATCGACGAGGCCGGCAACATCAATTTGCATATCCATCCTTCCGTGAGCGAAGTCTCGGAGAAACAGATTACCGTCGCTTCGAGCCAGACGGTCTCCACGGCGCTGAGTTCGGTGCAGGAGTCGGATAACATCGTGCGCGCCACCAGTGGCCAGATCATCGTGATAGGCGGTCTGATGAAAGAGGCCAGCACGGAGGACAACATCTCCGTGCCCCTGCTCGGGGATATCCCGCTGATCGGCAATCTGTTCAAACACAAGAAGGTGACGCGCATCAAGCGCGAACTGGTCATATTGCTCAAACCAACGATTATCAATGATGGTCAGGATTGGAACGACGCGACCGGCGAGTCGCAGGAACGCATTCGGAAAATCCGCATCGGATCCTGATCGAAACAACCAGGGAACGGGTAACGGAAAATGTACGGAACACATTTCGGGCTGCAAGAGCTGCCATTCACCATCACGCCGGACACGAGCTTCTTTTTTGCCCATTCGTCGCATCAGGAAGCGCTGAACACGTTGTTGGTGGCGGTGCGCAGCGGCGAAGGTTTCATGAAGGTAATCGGCGAGGTTGGTACGGGTAAAACTCTGCTGTGCCGTAAATTCCTCAGCGCGCTCGATCACCGCGAGTTTGTCACGGCGTATATTCCGAATCCCTATTTGCAACCCATGACCCTGTTGCTCGCGGTCGCCGATGAGCTGGATATCAAGTATCCGCAGCACATCAACCAGCACCAATTACTCAAGTTACTCAATCGTTATCTTATCGACAGCTATGCCGAGGGCAAGCGTGTATTACTGTGCCTGGATGAGTCGCAAGCCATCCCGATCGAAACCCTGGAGAGCCTGCGACTGCTCTCGAACCTCGAGACGGAGCGGCGCAAATTGGTGCAGGTGGTGCTGTTCGGCCAGCCGGAACTGAATGCGCGGCTCGACAACCCCTCGATCCGCCAGCTCAAGCAGCGCATCAGTTTTGCCTGCCAGCTCTCACCGCTCAATCTGAGCGAAGTGGAATTTTACCTATCACACCGTCTGGCCGTGGCCGGATATCGTGGCCCGCGCCTGTTTCCGCACAAGGTAGTGAAGCGGATTTATCGCATCAGCAACGGCATCCCGCGGTTGGTGAATATCATCTCGCACAAGTCCCTCATGGCGGCGTTTGGCGAAGGTGCGCGCGTGGTGGCCGACAGGCATGTGCGCATGGCAGTGGAGGATACTGAATCCACGCAGGGGGCGCTGACAGTGAAGGCGCGGATCAAAAGGTATCTGACCGCGTTGGTGTCGATTGTGGCGACCGTCAGTTTGCTGCCGCTAACAACCATGGTGCTTACCGGCACGACGTTGGTGACAGGTGGTCCGGTGTGAGCCTGATCAACAAGATGCTCCAGGACCTGGAGTCGCGCAAGAATCCCCAGGCCGAAGCAGCCCAGAAGAAATCCGTTTACGAAGACCTCAAGCCCCTGAGCCGGGTTCCGTCGTCGCGCGCCTCTCCACGCCGATTGGTAATGTTGTTGGCAGCGATTGCGGTCGTCGGCGTCGGCGCTTATGGTTGGACGCAGTGGGGCGACAGTCTCGTTACAAGGCTGTTTCCTGACCAGATGGCAACCAAGTCACCATCGGTGGTGGCGCGCAAAGCACCGCCGCCCATGCCAGTGTCCGTGCCCGCTCCTGCTCCGGCACCAGTCGCCACCGTTACTCAGGTGACCGAAGTAAAAACCGCGCCAGCAGCGCCGGTAGTGGCAACAACCAAAGCGGCTGAAACCACTGTGAAAGTGGCGCAGGCTCAAGTGGCGCCACCCGCCGCTGTGGAGCAGAAAAAACCTGAAGCAGCACCTGCCGCGGCGGCGCCCAAGAAAGTGGCGATGGCAAAAACCAAAGTCGCTGCCGTGGAATCCGGTTTCTGGACTGTGTCTCGCGGCGAGACGCTCTATGGCATTTCTGTCAAAACGGGTGTTGATCTATGGAATCTGTCCAACTGGAACAAGCTGGGCCGCGAGCATGTGATACGTCGCGGTCAGCGCTTGCGTCTGACGCCGCCGGCAACGGCCTCGACAAAAGCTGAGAAGGCCAGTCCGGCTGACAAGCAAAAAACAGCAGTCGCCTCCATGGGGACGGCCGACGCGCAGAAATCTGAACCGGAGAAGAGGCCGACCGTGGTGCCCGCCGTCAGGGAGATTCATGCCGGTGATGCGGTCATGGACAAGAAAGTCAAACCGTTCAGTTCGGATGAAAAAGCAGAAAGTGAATATCGCCGGGCGGTTGATTTGTTGCAGAAAGGGCGCATGGCCGATGCCGAGAAACAACTGAAGTCAACATTAAGTGCCAATGGAGCACACACACCGGCGCGTGAATTGCTTGCCGGTGTGATGTTGCAACAAGGGCACTGGCGCGAGGCGCAGCAGATTCTGGAAGAGGGCGTCGACAAGGTACCGGCCTATTATCCGTTCGCACAATTGCTTGCGCGGGTTTATGTCGAGCACGGCGCGGATCAGAAAGCCTTGACCGTCATGGAAGCCAGCCGACGGGCCGCTGCCGACAATCCCGATTACATAGCGTTTCAGGCTACCTTGTATCAGCGCGTCGGGAAGCATGCCGAAGCAGTTAAAGCCTATACAGAAGCTGTTACGCTTAATCCTCAGGAAGGACGCTGGTGGCTGGGCATGGGTATCTCGCTTGAAGCAGCTCAGGACTGGGATAGCGCCGAGAAGGCATATCAGCGTGCCATCGATAGCGGCGTGTTGGACAACAACCTGCTCAAGTATGCGCGCCAGCGCCTGACAATTGTTAAAAATAAGTAGCACGTATCAAGTGGCAAGTAGCAAGTAAAACAAATTCAAAAGTCATCTTGCTACTTGTAACTTGCCACTTGCTACTGCTTTTCAAGCCCGCGCCACGACCCACACCCGCACATCCCGGGCCCCACTCTGGAGAAGGCTCTCCGCGAGGGCGTTCACAGTGTGTCCGCTGGTCATCACATCATCAACGATGGCAACACGCTGGCCGGCGAAAGCCTTGCTGGCGGTGAATGCGCCGTGCACGTTGTTGCGTCGCTGATCGCGCGGCAGTTCCGTTTGTGGCGCCGTCGGGCGGATGCGTTGCGTACCCCGCCAGTCGAGCGGGATTTGCAGTCGCTTGGCGACGAACCGGGCGATCTCGAGCGACTGGTTGTAACCTCGCTCGCGCAAGCGCGACACGTGCAGTGGGACCGGTAAAATTATGTCAGGGAGGGGATCATTGAGTGTTAGCAGATGTTCAGCGAGATACCCGCCCAATACGCGCGAGAGTTCGAGACGGTCGTGGTATTTCAGGTGTTGAATCAGTCTGTCCACCGGTGAGGTATAGCGGAAAACCGCGCGCGTGTCGTCGAAGGCGGGCGGGTGTTTCTGGCACTCGCCGCAATTTGCCGCCTGTGTTCCCATCACCGCGCCCGCCGCACCACAGCACGGACAGGCCGCGTGCGTTCGCGGTAAAGATCGATCGCACGCCGTACAAAAATCCTTTTCCGCTGATGTCCGCGCATGGCACAGCAGGCAGATTTTCGGCCACCAAGCGCGGCGCGACTCTTTTAGGCTGATGTCAACTTCTTCTATCATGTTCTGTTGACTGATATCGGGGAAGCACTACACTGCCGTTATTTAGAACCTATCACAAAACGAATTTAAACCACGGGGGGACACGGGGAAAGACGGGTAAAAAGGGGCACGAACGACCTCCATGTCTTTCTGGTAATTTTCACCCCCCTTGTTTTGCGACATTTTTATGAAACCACTGGAAGACGATCTCTCCCGGCGTCATGAGCAGAAGCTGTATCGCGAACGCCTGGTGCTTGAATCGCCTCAGGGCGCGGAGGTCCGCGTCGGCGAGAATTTACTGCTGTCCTTCTGCAGTAACGATTACCTGGGGCTGGCCAATGACCCGCGAGTAATCAGGGCCTTCCAGCAAGGTGCAGAGCGCTATGGTGTGGGCGCCGGCGCTTCGCATCTCGTCAGCGGTCATAGTCGCGCGCATCACGCACTTGAAGAAGAGCTTGCGGATTTCGTCGGCGCCGAGCGTGCATTATTGTTTTCCACCGGTTACATGGCGAATCTGGGCGTGATGAGTGCGCTCACGGACCGCAACGACGCGATTTTCGAGGACCGTTTGAATCACGCCTCGCTGATCGATGCCGCGCGCCTGGCCCGTGCCAAGGTGACACGCTTCCCGCATGCCGATGTGCACCGGCTGGCCGACATGCTGGCCCATGCGCCCCGGCCCCAACTCATTACGACGGACGCGGTTTTCAGCATGGACGGCGATATCGCGCCACTGGCCGAACTTTCAGATCTGGCAGTCAAACATGACACGCGGTTACTGGTGGATGATGCCCACGGGCTCGGCGTCCTGGGACAAAATGGTCGCGGAACACTTGAACACCTGGACCTACCGCTTGTATCACCGGTGATCCTGATGGGCACGCTGGGCAAGGCCCTCGGGGTTTTCGGAGCCTTTGTGGCTGGCGAGGAAGTCTTGATTGAAACACTGATCCAGCGGGCGCGTACCTATATATATACCACCGCGCTGCCGCCGGCCGTGGCCGAGGCGGTGCGCGCGAGTCTGCGCATCGTGCAGGAGGAAGGCTGGCGGCGTGAACGCTTGCGGACGCTGGTGGCGCAATTCCGCTCCGGCGCCGAACGGTTGGGCCTGGTTCTGTTGCCATCGCCGACGCCGATCCAGCCGGTTGTGCTCGGCACGGTCGAGGCGGCGCTAAGAGCGAGCCAACACTTGCGCGAGCAGGGTATTCTCGTGCCGGCGATCCGTCCACCCACGGTGCTGGAAGGTTCGTCACGTTTGCGTATCACCTTTTCCGCCGCGCATGAAGAAGCACATGTCGATCGGTTACTGGAAGCACTTTCAGCAGTACGGATTTAAATAATTTTCTTGAAACCGCTGATGAACGCAGATAAACGCGGATAAAAGGCAAGAAACAGGTTTTAATCGGCGTTCATCTGCGTTTATCTGCGGTTCCACAAATCTTATGAAAATATATTACGAACAGAGCGGTCACGGCCCGGACGTGGTGCTGGTGCACGGCTGGGGATCGCACGGCGGGGTCTGGACGGATATCGCGCGCGCCTTGTCGGCGGATTACCACGTCACCGTACCCGATCTTCCCGGCCACGGACGCTCGCGCGATTTTATGCCCACGGCCTACACGCCGGAAGTGCTTGCTGAAGGCGTGCAGCTTGGATTTTCCGGACCGGCCGTATGGGTCGGCTGGTCCATGGGCGGTCTGGTGGCGCTGGCCGCGGCACAAAAATATCCAAGCGAGGTGACCCGGATGGTGCTGGTCGGCGCCACGCCGAAATACGTGCAGTCGGCAGACTGGCCGCACGCCATGTCGCCCACGGTGCTGGAGCAGTTCGCACGCAGTCTCAATCAGGATTATGCCGGTACACTCGATCGCTTTCTGAGCCTGCAAATGGCCGCCGGTGAAAATCGCGATGTGCTGCGCCGCCTGCGCGATGAAATGTTCCGTTACGGTGAGCCGCCAACGAAAGCACTACAAGCGGGCCTGCACCTATTAATGGAGGAGGATCGGCGCGAAACACTTTCCGGGGTGGCCATACCGGTGTTGGTCATTCATGGTGGCCGCGACCGCCTCGCGCCAGTAGGAGCGGCGCGCTACCTGGCGCAGCAGCTGCCGCAGGCGCGTCTGGAAATCATTCCCGAGGCCGGGCATGCACCGTTTCTGTCGCACCCGGAGGTTTTCCTGGAAAAGTTGAAGGATTTTATTCGTGACTGAATTGATGGTGCTCGACAAACGCCGCCTGCGCCAATCCTTTGCGCATGCCGCGGATACCTACGACGCGGCCGCCGTGTTGCAGCGCGAAATTGCCGATCGCCTGCTGACGCGTCTGGAGGTGGTTCGGCTCCAGCCGCAAGTAATACTCGATATAGGTTGTGGCACCGGTTACGACTTGCATCAGCTGTCGAAGCGCTATCGACGCGCGCAGGTACTGGGTCTGGACATCGCCGAGACCATGGCACGGCGTGCGCGCAGCCGTGCCGGTCTTTGGCGCAGATTGACGGGACGCAGCGTCTTTGTTTGCGGCGATGCTGAACGCCTACCCGTTGCGACGGCCTCCGTGGATATGGTGGTCTCCAATCTCGCGCTGCAATGGTGCGATCCACGTATCGTGTTCACCGAGGTGCGGCGCGTATTGCGTCCCGGCGGCCTGATCATGCTCACTACTTTTGGGCCGGATACCTTACGTGAGTTGCGCGAGGCTTGGCGCGCGGCGGACAACGCGGCACATGTACACACCTTCATCGATATGCACGACTTGGGCGATATGCTGATAAATGCCGGTTTTGCCGATCCGGTCATGGACATGGAAGCGTTCACGCTGACGTATGCTGACGTGCGCGGCGTGATGCGCGACATCAAACAGCTCGGCGCGCATAACGTAGCGACATCCCGCGCGCGCGGGCTGACCGGCAAGGCGCGCTTTGCCCGGTTTCGCGCGGCCTACGAAGCGCTGGCGCAAGATGGAAAAATTCCGGCGACATTTGAGGCGGTCTACGGGCATGCCTGGGTGCCCGAAACCGAGCCTGCGCATAACGGTGTTGTCGGCATTCCTGTGGGTCGCATCGGACGCCGCAGGCCATGAGCGGCGGCTGGTTTGTTACCGGTACCGATACCGGTGTGGGCAAAACGCTGGTTTCGCGTCTTTTGCTGGAAGCGCTGGGGCAAGCCGGGCATTCGGCCGTGGGCATGAAACCGGTGGCGAGCGGATGCCACGCCACGGATGAGGGTTGGCGCAGCGACGATGCGCGGGAACTGATAGCGGCGAGCGGCGTATCGGCCGATTACGACGATGTGAATCCTTATGCCCTGGGTACCGCGTGCGCGCCGCATATCGCTGCGCGCGAGATGGGCATTGAAATACAGCAGGAGCACATTCTCCAGAGCTTCCGGCGCTTGCAGCAAAAATCCCCGTGGGTGGTGGTGGAAGGCGTGGGCGGCTGGAGGGCGCCGCTCGGCGAGCGCCTGACCATGGCGGATGTCGCTTGTGCCATGCGCCTTCCCGTGATTCTCGTGGTGGGTCTGCGACTGGGTTGTCTCAACCATGCGCTGCTGACGGTGGAAGCGATAAGGCTGGCGAATGTGCCGCTCGCCGGCTGGGTCGCCAATCAGATCGATCCTGCCATGACGCATGTGCCGGAGAATATTGCTGCGCTGGAACAGAGAATCGGCGCGCCCTTGCTGGCGCAATTTCCATTTCAAGCCGCTGCAAAACCTGATGCCACAGTGTCCGCGAGAACAATCCAGATGTTAATGCGTTTCACTTCCATGGCTGACTGAATCACTCGGTTGTTGCCGTTTTTTATCCGGTTTTATTCCCTGAAAAACAAGTGTTTTTGCCTTAAAACGTGTATTGCGGCAGTTTGACGCATGTGATAATTTGCGCGCGCCAAAATGGCTTGATCTAGATCAATTATTTCCTGATTCAGCGGGAGAAAGACGGATTTCCATGGTGGCGTGGGTGAGGATGGACGCACACACGCTATACGCACGAGAGCGACCCTGAGCGAGATCTTGCGACGGATTGACCCCGGAAAAACCGGAATCAACCCGAAGATCAGTCAGTAAAGATTCGATATATACATCATTACGGGAGATAGGCATGTCGATGATTTTTGTTAAACGGCTCCCAGGCGTTGTTTCCCGCCTGATCTTGGGTTTGAGCCTGTGGTTTACGGTACCTACCGCATTTGCCGAATACGGTCTGAACTTTCAAAGACCAGTTAGCGCGATTGCGCACAAGCTGCTGGATTTGCACAATTTGATCCTGATTATATGCGTGGTCATTTTCGTGATCGTGTTCGGTTTTATGTTTTATTCCATTTTCGCGCACCGCAAGAGCCGTGGGCACAAGGCCGCCCAATTCCACGAGAACGCCAAGCTGGAAGTTGTCTGGACGGTTATCCCCTTCGTGATCCTGGTAAGCATGGCGCTGCCGTCCACCGCCACACTGTTGGAAATGAGCGACACCAGCAAATCCGACCTGACGGTCAAGATCACCGGTTATCAGTGGAAGTGGAAATACGATTATCTTGATCAGGATATTTCCTACTTCAGTTCGATGACTACACCGCCTGACCAGGTTGGTTCCCCGCGTTTTTCCAAAGAAGGTTTCAAGCCCGGTGCTGATAAGAACAAGGAATACCTGCTGGAAGTGGATAACCCGATTGTGCTGCCGGTGGGCAAAAAAGTCCGGCTCTTGGTGACCGCCAACGACGTGATTCATGCCTGGTGGGTGCCGCAATTGGGCGTGAAGAAGGACGCCATCCCCGGCTTCATCAATGACATGTGGACCCGCATCGATGAGCCCGGTATCTACCGTGGCCAATGCGCCGAGCTGTGTGGCAAGGATCATGGTTACATGCCGATTGTGGTCAATGCCGTGACTACCGAGGATTTCACCAAGTGGGTCGCCATGCAGAAGAACAAGGCCGCGGCCGAATCCGCCGGCGGAGCCAAGACCTGGGGTAAAGACGAACTGATGGAGAAGGGCAAGAAGGTCTATGCCACCACCTGCGCTGCCTGTCATGGCGCCAATGGCGAAGGCATGGGTCCGTTCCCGAAAATGACGGGTAGCCCGGTCTCCAACGGCCCGCTCGACGCGCACCTGAATATCGTTATGAACGGCAAGGCCGGCACCGCGATGCAGGCGTTCGCCGCCCAATTGAACGACACCGATATCGCCGCCGTGGTGACCTTTGAACGCAACGGGTTCGGTAACAAGACCGGTGACGTGGTGCAACCGTCCCAGGTCAAGACCCTGCGCAAGTAACACATCGAATTCCGAGAGGAGATAGCTAAACATGGCAACCGCACATCACGCAGATCATCCCACCGGCATTTCCCGCTGGTTGTTCACCACTAACCACAAGGACATCGGCACGCTGTACCTGGTGTTCGCCTTCGTCATGGCCATCATCGGCGGCCTCATGTCGCTGGTGATCCGCGCCGAACTCTGGCAGCCCGGCTTGCAGATGGTGGATCCGCATTTCTTCAACCAGATGACCACCGTGCACGCGCTCGTCATGATTTTCGGTTTCGCTATGCCCGGGTTCGTGGGCCTGGCCAACTGGCAGATCCCGATGATGATCGGCGCGCCGGATATGGCGCTGCCACGCCTGAACAATTGGTCATTTTGGCTGCTCCCGTTTGCCGCCACCCTCCTGATCCTGGGCCTGTTCATGCCCGGCGGCGGTCCGGCCGCGGGCTGGACGCTGTATCCGCCGCTGTCGGTCCAGGGTGGTATCGGTACGGACTTCACCCTGCTGTCCATTCATATGCTCGGCATGTCGTCGATCCTGGGCTCGATCAACATCATTGCCACGATCCTTAATATGCGCGCCCCCGGCATGACCCTGATGAAAATGCCGCTGTTTGTGTGGACCTGGCTTATCACCGCGTTCCTGCTGATCGCCGCCATGCCGGTGCTGGCCGGCGCGGTCACCATGCTGATTACTGACCGCCATTTTGGCACGTCGTTCTTCGATGCGGCGGGCGGCGGTGACCCGGTTCTGTGGCAGCACGTGTTCTGGTTCTTCGGCCACCCGGAGGTGTACATCCTGGTGCTGCCGGCGTTCGGCGTGTTTTCGCAGGTCATCCCGACCTTCGCGCGCAAGCCGCTGTTTGGTTACGACTCGATGGTCTATGCCACGGCCTCGATCGCGTTTCTGTCGTTCATCGTGTGGGCGCACCACATGTACACCGTCGGCATGCCGATGGCGGGCGAACTGTTCTTCATGTACGCCACCATGCTGATCGCGGTGCCGACCGGCGTGAAGGTATTCAACTGGGTTTCGACCATGTGGCGCGGCTCGATGACTTTCGAGACCCCGATGCTGTGGGCCATCGGCGGCGTGTTCACGTTCACCATCGGCGGCTTGTCGGGGCTCATGCTCGCGATCACGCCGGTGGACTTCCAGTATCACGATACCTATTTCGTCGTGGCGCATTTCCACTATGTCATCTTTGGCGCCTCCGTCTTTGGGCTGTTCGCGGCGGTTTATTACTGGCTTCCGAAGTGGACTGGCCACATGTACAACGAGACGCTCGGCAAATGGCATTTCTGGTTGACCATGATTGGTTTCACGCTCACGTTCTTCCCGCAGCATTTTCTCGGGCTGGCCGGCATGCCGCGGCGCATTCCCGATTACGCGCTGCAGTTCACCGAGTTCAACCAGTGGTCGACGGTGGGCGCGTTCATGACCATTGCCGCCCAGTTCCTCTTCTTCTATCTGGCGATCC
Source organism: Sulfuricaulis sp. (assembly GCF_024653915.1). NCBI lineage: Bacteria > Pseudomonadati > Pseudomonadota > Gammaproteobacteria > Acidiferrobacterales > Acidiferrobacteraceae > Sulfuricaulis > Sulfuricaulis sp. The sequence goes on from NZ_JANLGY010000013.1 coordinate 25,769, forward strand.
GCTGCATGAAGGGCGGATCCAAGGCGACCGACAAGGTCTGGGAAGGCGCCGACGGCCTGGAATGGACCCTGTCCTCACCACCGCCGTATCACAGCTTCACGGTGGCGCCGAAGGTAAAATAGGCGACACCTGAATCACCATGTCTGATGTTCAGATTCAAAAACAGCGGCAACGCATCCATCTCACGGTGGCAGCGCTGGTGACGCTGGTGGCGGTGATGTTCATATCTGCGGCATTCCTGAGGCTTGGCGCATGACGGTAAACCAGGGCAGGAAGCAGGCCAATCGCCGGATGGCAATGAAGCTGGCTGTGGTGACCGTGGCCATGTTCGGTTTCGGTTACGCGCTGTCGCCGATGTATGACCTGATGTGCAAGGCCTTCGGACTCAACGGTAAAACCGGGCGCATCGAAGAGCAGGCCGTTGCGCAAAATGTGGATTTGAACCGTACCGTGACCGTGGAATTCACCGGAATGGCCACCAGTGGCCTGCCTTGGGAATTCAAGCCGCTCGTGAAAAAGCTCGAGGTGCATCCGGGCGAAACCATGGAGGTGAAGTATCTTGCCCGTAATCTGGCGCAAGAGGAAATCACCGGCCAGGCTATCCCGAGCGTGGCGCCCGGCATTTCCGCGATGCATTTCAAGAAGATCGAGTGTTTTTGCTTCACCCAGCAGACCCTGAAGCCGGGAGAGACGCGCGAGATGCCGGTACGGTTTGTGGTCGATGCCGGGTTGGACAAGGACGTGCAGACGATTACGTTGTCGTATTCGTTCTTCAATACCAACAAGCTGTCAGCGAAGAAATACGGTGGTGAAGCGCTCGGGCAAGGTGAAGAACATGCCCAACACGTGCATCCGGTCACGGCGTCCGGTAGTTAAACACTTAAGTTATGATTATCTACCGCAGAGGGCGCAGAGAAAAAATCATGAAAATTAACTGGAAAATCTCTGCGATCTCTGCGGTGAAAATTCATATTTCAAAGATTCCTAAGCAATTCTAATTAGAGGATATAAGCATGTCCGCTGCCCACTCTGGTAACAATTATTATCTGCCCAATCCGAGCGCCTGGCCGGTTATCACTTCGGCCGGACTGTTTTCGCTGGCGCTGGGCTTTGTTCTGTTCATGAACGACATCAAGGCTGGATCCTGGGCCATGCTGCTCGGGGCGGCGATTATCATCTTCATGATGATCCGCTGGTTCGGTCAGGTGATCGGCGAGTCCGAAAGCGGCATCTATAACGCCCAGGTGGACCGTTCCTTCCGTTGGGGCATGGCGTGGTTCATCTTCTCCGAGGTCATGTTCTTCGCCGCCTTCTTCGGCGCGCTGTTCTACGTTCGCCAGTTTTCCACTGTCTGGCTGGGCGATACCGAATTATTGTGGCCCGGTTTTGATGCCGCCTGGCCGACCGCTGGACCGAAGGGGCCGACAGCGATCGTCGCGGACACGGTTCCCGGCATGAACCAGTTTTCACCGATGGGTGCCTGGGGTATTCCCGCGATCAATACCCTGATCCTGCTGAGCTCGGGCGCCACCGTAACTTGGGCGCACTGGGGCCTGCTGAAGGACAACCGCGCGCAGCTCATTACCGGCCTGTTCCTTACCGTCACGCTGGGCATCACGTTCCTGTCGTTACAAGCCTACGAATACATCCATGCCTACACGGAACTGGGGCTCACGCTCAAGACCGGCGTTTACGGTGCCACCTTCTTCATGCTTACCGGTTTCCACGGAATGCACGTGACCTTGGGCACGATCATGCTGATCGTCATTCTGGGCCGCTCAATCGTGGGACATTTTCGTCCGGACCATCACTTTGGTTTCGAGGCCGTGGCCTGGTACTGGCATTTTGTGGACGTGGTCTGGCTCGGCCTGTTCATCTTCGTGTACTGGTTCTGACCGGGAACAGGTTTTAAAATAAAAAAGGCGCTGCCAAAGTGGCAGCGCCTTTTTTATTTAAGGGCAGCATTTATTCTGATTTTTTCAGCGCAAAACGTTCAGTCCCTGGGGCGGGATAATGCCGAAGTGATAGCCAGCCATCAGCAGCAAGAACAGTGTGATGGAAAGTCCAATGCGCCAGGTGAGTGCCTTGGCCGTGCGCGTGCCGCGCCCCTTGTCCCGGTAGAGGAAAACCAGAGCCGAGAACAGGCTGGCAAGGATCAGCACCAGCATGAGAATGACGGCAATCTTGATCAGCATCAAACAGAATGTCCGGTAACGGGAGGAAACTGCATTATACTGAAGATCCCGATGAATTACTGCGCCGCTTTCACCTGAATGTTTTTCCCCCGACACTTCCGGCTGAGACTGATCCCGAGCCTGATGGTGGCGGTACTGTTGCCGCTGTTTCTGTATCTGGGCTATTGGCAGCTGCAACGAGCGGAGGAAAAGCGCCTGATGCAGTCGGAGTATGATACGCGTGCGAACGGCCCGGCTGTGCAAGTCGAAGGGCGCGTGCAGCGTCCGGATGAACTTCAGTTCTACCGTGTGGTTGCCAAGGGACATTACGAAACCGGTTACCAGGTCCTGATAGACAACCGCGTGCAGCAGGGGCGTGTTGGCTATCATGTCATCACGCCGCTCAAGCTCCAGGACAGCGAGGTGCGGCTGCTCGTCAATCGCGGCTGGATCGCGATCGGTGCCGATCGCCGTCAGCTGCCGGCATTCGAAACGCCCACGGGCTTGCAGCAGATCACCGGCGTGGCTACCGTGCCGGCGGAAAAATATTTCACGCTGGCCCAGCCGGAACCAGGCTGGCAGCGCGTGTGGCAGAACATGGACATGGCGCGTTATAGCGCGTCCGTGCCGTTTCCGGTGCAGCCGGTGGTGGTGTTGCTCGATCCCGCGGATGCCGCTGGTGGATTTATCCGCGACTGGAGCCGGCTTGATGCCGGAATCTCCGTGCATCAGGGGTATGCCTTTCAGTGGTTCATGCTGGCCGCGGCGCTGTCCAGCATCTATATTTTCTTAAGCCTGCGCCGCCGTGACGCGGGCCTGCAGGAGGAAAAAGAATCATGACCGCATCCGTCAAACGCGCTGCCGCGCGCCGGAAAATTCTTATGCTGGCGGCCTTGTTCGCCTTGCCCGTCATCGTCGCCTATGGGTTGTATTTCAGCGGCTGGCGTCCCGCCGCGTTCGGCAATCATGGCGAGCTGGTGCAGCCGGCGCGCCCGATCGTGGATGCCGCGCTAACGCTGCTCGACGGCAAGACCCTGCACTTCCGCGAGCTGCGCGGCAAATGGACGCTGATCGTGTTCAGCCCGGCCGAATGCCTCAGCCCCTGCGAGCGCAATCTGGTGAAAATGCGCCAGGTCATGGCCGCGCAGGGCCAGAATGCCGAGCGTGTCCAGAGTCTTATTGTAGTGACGGATGCTAAAGCGCGTGACTGGCTGAAGTATGCCATCAAGGATTATCCTGGCCTGCGCGCGGTCGTTGGCTCGTCGGAGGCGATGGAAGCGCTGGCGCGCCAGTTCGCACTGTCTGTCGGCAGCCCGCTCGACAACCTGAATCGCATTTATTTAGTCGACCCGCTGGGCAACTTCATGATGAGCTATCCTGCCGATGCCGATGGGAACGGCATTCGCAAGGACCTGGCGCGCCTGCTGCGCGTCTCGCGCATCGGTTGAGATGGCGGAAATACCGGAAATTTCAGGGTTTTTTCGGTGCGACCGGCTTGATCTGGGGCATACCATGTTTTTCCATACCCACGTAAAATAACCCGCCCAATGGAACCCGCGAGCAAAATCGAATCCGTCAACACCGCCGCGAACCCGCGCCGGCTGCGTAGCCGCGCCGGCGAATATTATGAACTGACCAAGCCGCGCGTGGTCTCGTTGATTGTCTTCACCGCCGTGGTGGGCATGTTTCTGTCGGTGCCGTCCGGTCTACCAGCGCTGCCCTTGCTGCTCGGGACGCTCGGTATCGCGCTCGCCGCCGGGTCCGCCGCCGCCATTAACCAGATTCTCGATCTGCGTTTCGATTCCGGCATGACGCGCACCAGCTTCCGTCCGTTGCCGACCGGCACGCTGACCACGCGCGAGGCGCTGATCTTCGCGTTGATCCTGGGTGTGGCCTCGATGGCTATTCTGGTGCTGTGGGTCAACATGCTCACTGCCGTGCTGACGTTCATTTCGCTCATCGGTTACTCGATCGTCTACACCGTGTATCTCAAGCACGCCACGCCGCAGAATATCGTCATTGGTGGGGCCGCTGGCGCCGCGCCGCCGGTCCTCGGTTGGGCCGCCATTACCGGCGAAGTTACCTCCGATGCGCTGCTGCTGTTCCTGATCATCTTCCTGTGGACCCCGCCGCATTTTTGGGCGCTGGCGCTGTACCGCGAGAAGGAATACGCCAAGGTCGGTATCCCCATGCTGCCGGTCACCCATGGGCGCAAATTCACCCAGCTCCAGATTTTGCTCTATACCGTGCTGCTGGTAGCGGTGACGATCATGCCGTTTGCCACGCACATGAGCGGCTGGCTGTATCTCGTCGGCGCGGTGGTGCTGAACGCGGGCTTCCTGTATTACGCCGTGCGGCTGTATCGGAATTACAGCGATGAGCTTTCACGCAAGACTTTCCGCTACTCGATCAACTACCTCGCCCTGTTGTTCGCGCTGCTGCTGGTCGACCATTACCGCGTCTATATCCACGAGGCGCTGCAATCCGCGCTGTATTAAGAAAGATTGAATAGACAGGATTTACAGGATTAAAACCAAGGCACGTTAATCTCTAATCTTGTTAATCTTGTTAATCTTGTTAATCTTGTTAATCCTGTAAGTCCTGTCCATTAATTGGTTTTTGTTTCTTTTTCCATGAATAAACCCTGTTATTTACGATCTCTGGTCTTTTTCCTGGTGGCATTGTTTATTGCCGCCTGCACGCCGGCGCCGACGTTCAAATCCATGGACATCAGCGGCGTGGAATGGGGCAGCGATTTCACGCTCACCGCGCACACCGGCAAGCCGGTCAGGGCCTCCGAATTCAGCGGAAAAGTCGTGATCATGTTCTTCGGCTACACCCACTGCCCGGATATCTGCGCGCCGACCCTGGTGAGGCTCGATCAGGTAATGAAGCGCCTTGGCGATGAAGCCAAGGATGTTCAAGTGCTGTTCGTCACGGTGGATCCCGAGCACGACACCGTGAAACAACTGGCGGGCTTTATTCCTCCGTTTAATCCTTCCTTTATCGGCCTCACCGGCAGCGACAAGGAAATCGCCGCCGTTGCAAGCGAATACAAGGTGGCTTACGGCAAGAATCCCCAAAGCATGACCGGGAAGATTCTGGTGGACCATTCCACGGGGATTCTGGTCAAAGACAAAAAGGGGAAGCTACGGTTGCTGGTGAAAAATGATGTCGCGGTCGATGATCTTGAACATGATGTCAGGGTTTTGTTGAGAGAGAAGAATTAAATTCCGTTGCCCTCATTATCTTACATGTAGGGTGGGTTAGGCGCTTTTTGCCGTAACCCACCGAACAATCTGTTGTGTCGGCTTCGCCAATGATGAAAAGCTAATTGCGGGTTGCTCCGCCATGCACTCTGGGTGACTTTTGACCGAAGCCATCCCTGGCTTCGGCCCTGCGGACGCGCTGAAGCGCACCCAATTTTGTTCCCGACAAAATTGTGTTTCGGCAAAAGTCACCAAAACCACTCCCCCCGGAGCCGCCGACCTTTCCCGCTATGTATCCCGCTCCGCGGGAAAGTCCAGGGCGCACATCCCTGTGCGCCCGTTCGCGCTGCCACTGGCAGCGCTCACCCTTGCGCTTCTCGCCCGCCTCGGCGCTCGCCTAACTCGCCGGGCGCTAGACAACGCGCCTCGGGCTCGATCAAAAGTCTCGCGACACCCCCGAGGCGGACTGCGATGCTCGGCGGCGGCTACGGGGTATGGAGCAACATCTTGCCCTGCCAAATTTGCACTTTGGTGGCCTTGCAGGGTTTGTCGAATCGGTTAATACTGCATCGCCATACCGACTTATGACCTAAGTTCATGTTGGCAAACAACTTATGGTCTTCTGGCCCCGCTAGGTTATACGCCACGGGTCCAAGTTACGTTGTGCGCCGGCCCTCGCTATAACGCGACAGGACTTCCCAGTCCCTCTCGCGTACTCGGGCACGGCGCGTTTGTTCTGCTGCGCAGGCCCCGGCCGTCCTGCGGCTGAGAAACGCCACAGTGACTCTACGCCTCGCGAAGCTCGGCTGCCGGGGACTACGCGCCATCGCTTCGCTCTCCCTGGCGCGCAGCGTACGTCAAAAAGTGACATCTAAATTACGTTAGAGATCAAAATATGGCCGAGCCTTCTGATAGAGCATTCCAAGATAAAGTCGAATCAATATCTTTATCCATAATCGGGTGTAGTTTTTTGGCAGGGGCTTTCATCGTTGGGTATCAATGTTTCCAGTGGCTAAAAACCGGTGTCTGGCCCGAATTGCCTCTCGTATATCTCTTCATCTGGTCACAAATAGACATATCTTCTATCTCTTATATGCAGTGGGAAGGAATAAAGAAAATACTCACATGGCTGTTAATAGAAACACCGCTTTCACTTTTTACTGTTGGGGTAGGTGCGGTAATTGGTGTTCTATTCAAAGAAGCATGTTTGACTTGGCAAGTACCCAACAAACCGACATCAAATGATCTCTAACTTCGTGTTCGAGGCCGACGCGGTAAGCTGCCGCACCGTTTCTTGTTGGCGCCGTGGCCCGCGCGGCTCAACGCGGCGTTATGTGTAAAAAAGGAATTTAGATATGAGCTATATCAAACATACACTAATGATAATCCTGCTAATCTCATCAACGACAAATGCGGGCTGGGTTGATAAACAAGGCAATAAAATACCTGATTCTGACAATATGAAATCAGCTGGTGATTTGATTGCACAGTTAGTTATTACAGACAACGAAGCACAGGTACTCAAAAACTGGAGCACACCATCGCAAAGCGTTTATTTTCCAACTGCTGACAAAATCGAAAGAAATAAAATAATTACAGCTTTTATTGTTTTCGGCGGCTGTGCTGTCGATGCTAATGGAAATTGTGATCTAAGAATGCAAATCACAGTGTATCAACCGGACGGTAAAATATACTCAAAATTGCCAGTTATGGAGGTCTGGTCAGGTAAACCAGTGCCGCCAAATAGAAGTCTTGGCCTAAGTGTTGAGTATATGCGGATCATAATTGAGCCTGGCGAACAACTAGGGAAGTATAAAATCGACACTAAGGTTGTTGATAAAATAAGCAGTAATAGCATGATTCTTACATCACACTTTACGGCAGTAGAAGCAAATGAGTAAAACACATAACAGGGCGCTCGTTCGGATGCAAACTACGCTGCGCTTCGTTTGCACCGCACAGCTTGGCCGTTAGGTTGCCAAAAAATAGTGGCCACAATGAGCACAACGAATATCCAAATAGAAGGATGAATATCCTTGGTTTCAACCTCAGCAATAGTGATCTTTGGCTCCTGGGAGCCGCTGGAGTTTGTCTTGCTTGGCTGGTTCAACATAGGCTTTCGTTCTGGCGAGAGCGCGAAGCTCGCCGGGCTGCCGCCTGCGTGAAATTTCAGAATTCCGTTATTACTATTCTTTCCGGTCTCTATCCAGTCCCTAGCGATTGGCCAGATGAGAAAATTACAATAATCAAAATTCTTGAAGGTCGGTTCCAAACCCTCCAAGCCGCAGTCGCCGAGTTCCGTACAAGTCTGCCTTGGTATAAAAAGTTCTTTTTCGACCGCGCTTGGCGCATATATCGTCTTGGCAAAGACGGGCGAGAAATTGACGGCCAGTACTACTGGCAGTATGTGCCGCACAAAGGAGACGGTATTGAACATGGAAGCTATTACAAACATGACAATACGAATACATACAAAGATGACTTCAAGAAAAACGTTGGCCGTCTTCTCAACTATGCAAAGGCAACCTAACCACCGCTTCCACGGGACGTCTGCGCTAACGCGCCGTCGCCCGTGAAGCTGGGCGTTAGACGCTATCTACATACTTAGCTTTTTCACTTTCCCCGTGCTCCCCGTGGTTCCAGTCAATTTTTAATGGGACCGGTGGAGGTCAACCGGCCCACGATCAATCCGTGGAAATAATCGGCTTCTGACTGGAAGCGCCAGCCAAGGTGTGTGCGGCAGTTCGCGCACAAGACGATGCGCCAGGCGTATCCCGCAAACCAGGTGAATTCCGCCGTTGATTCACCGACAACGGCGCAGCCGGTGGCCTCGCGATAACAGCCGATGTGATAGGTGATGCCGTGGGGATTGGCGAAGCGGTGTTCGTGCCCGCCCTGTACAGGGACGCGTTCGTCCTGATGCGTGATGAAGTGACGGCAGGCGGCGCAGAACAGGCGCTTTTCTTTTTCTGGTTCTATGTTCTCTTGTTGTTTAACCGTATGTTTATTGTCTTCCTCCGTCTGGGGATCGAAAAAAAGCAGGGTGGGGGCAAGCGCCATCGCCATGGCCGTTCCGCTCAGGAGAACAGGGTCAATACTCCGGTGAAGCCGTACAACCGGTTATGTGAGATTTCACCGTTGGCGAAAAAGCCCACCAGCGGGATGTCGCCCAGTTCCTGGCGGATGGCGCGCAATTCCGCCGAGTCTTCCCCAAACATGTGCACGCCGCGGCCAAGGCAGGAATAGTAAACGCCGCCCTTGGGGCGGCCGACCAGGCGTGACTTTATGTCACGCAGCATGCGCAGCAGGTCTTCGTAGGCCGTGTTGATGTCGCGCCGGCAGAACATGATAGTGTCCCCGGGATTCAGGTAGCCACCCACGGCCAGCAGCTTGTTCTCCGTGTCCACGCCCATCAGGTTGCGCACCACATAATCCCCGGTGTCCGATCCCTTGATGGGGAAACCCGCGAAGATGTATCCCGCGGCGCGCGACAGGTCACGCGCCAGGACCTCGCCCACTTCCTCGTTGAACACATCGAGCGCCGGCCGGTCGTCGATGCGGATGGCGATGTTGTTCTGGCATTCGGTGACCTGGTGTTTCTGACCCAGCGGCGAGCAGCCTTGCGTGTGCGCGGTGGCGACCGGCACTTTCGAGGAAAATACCACGCCCGACAGGCCGCCCTCGGTCAGGCCACCGGCGATCTGGAAATTCGGCCCGCGCGAAGAGCTCAGTCCGCCGACCAGGTAGCCGTCGTTGATGGCCTCGGCCAGCTCGGCGATGAAGGTTGGCGTTTTCGGATTGCGCGGATCGCCGTGTACCACGCCAAAGTGCGCATCAAATTTTTCGCACCAGACACGGTGTTCGGCGAATTCATCGATATCGGCTTTGATTGCCGGGAATACGCGGAAACTGTCCGGCGGGAAGTCGGCGATCATCACACTGAGCGCGGGCTCGTCGTTGTATTCCTGCGAGGTGGCGCAGACCCCGACGCCGACGCTGCCGACCCAGTGAATAATGTCGGTCTGTTCTTTGAAAAATGTGAGGATGTTGGGCAGATCGGTGGCCAGAAGGTCGGTGACATAGAGAAAGCCGAGATTAGCCTCCGGAGGGACATTGCCGATCTGGGCCAGGCAGGCATTGGCGGCTAGCCGCCAGTCCGTGGCCGTGGCATGTGCCACGCGGAACATGTCCATATCAAATCCCTTGAACGAGGATGGGCTTAAGCCCGATGGGAGAGATAATATAGACAATTGGATTGGGTTAGAACCCGCTCCCTCAAACCCCGAAATAAAAAGGAATTTTTATGACCCGGCTGGTGCAAAAACGCTCACGCAAGACCGGTTTGCCGCCCGGCACCGCCGTGCACATCGGCGAGAAGAAAAGCGAACAGACGCGCATCCAGCTGTTGCATTACGACGCCGTGCAGGTGACGGAGAGGGAGCTTGAGGACATCGAGGATGGCGAGAGTTTGCGCCCGGGAACGGGTGTGACCTGGGTGCATGTCACGGGTGTGCACGACGTGGCGTTGCTGGACAAGATCGGCCGCGGCTTCGGGCTTCACCCGCTGGTGCTGGAGGACATCTCGAACACCGACCAGCGTCCGAAGTTCGAGGATTACGGCGACTATATCTATGTCGTGCTCAAGATGCTGCACGACGGTCCATCCAGCCGCGACATCGAGGCGGAACAGGTGAGCGTCATTTTCGGCAAGGATTTCGTGTTGTCTTTCGAAGAGGCCGAGCCGACGGTTTTCGATCCGGTGCGTGAGCGTATCCGCGCCGGGCGTGCCCGGGTGCGCGAACGTGGCGCGGACTATCTTGCGTACAGCTTGCTGGATGCGGTGGTGGACAATTATTTTTCACTGCTGGAACAGGTCGGTGAGCGCATGGAGCTACTCCAGGATGAACTGCTGACGTTGCCGACGCCCCGGATGCAGCAGAGCCTGCATCGGCTCCGGCGCGAGATGGTGCTGCTGCGCAAATCGGTATGGCCCCTGCGCGAGGTGCTGAGCGGGTTGGAGCGTGGCCGATCCGGCCTTATCAGGGAAGATACGTATATATATCTGCGGGACGTGTACGACCACACGGTGCACGTGATCGATACCATTGAAACCTTTCGTGACATGATTGGCGGTCTGATGGACATCTATTTGATGAGCCTGAGCAATCGCATGAACGAGATCATGAAGGTGCTAACGATCATTGCCACTATCTTCATGCCGCTGTCTTTTATCGCCAGCCTTTATGGCATGAATTTCCGTCACATGCCCGAGCTGGACTGGCCCTGGGGCTATCCGCTGGTGTTGCTGCTGATGGTGGCGGTGACCGGAGGCTTGCTGCTGTTCTTCCGGCGGAAGAAATGGATCTAAAGTGGCGCGCGATCAGCTAACGCAGGCTATGAATGTCGAGGGCGCAGGTAAATGATGGGGATTTGTTGAGCGTCAGCGACAGCGCGTAGGCGGCTGCCGGTTGCATGTTTACCGTGACCATTTCGACGTTAGCGATGCGGCAGGTGGCGCTGAGCTTGGTGAGCCAGTCGTAGTACACCTCGTCGATCAGGCGCACGCTCTTGAGGTCGTACACCAGGCGGCGTGCCTCGTTATGCTGGAGAAAATCGAGCACTGGGGCGACCATGGACTCCGGGTTGCTGGGGTCCAATCCTTCGCCGGGTTCCAGCAGCACATTGCCGTCCCCGATGGGTGTCAGATGAATGCCTTCAATCATGACGTCCGGTTCCTTTTCATTTGTTGCATTACAATCCTTTAGTGGTTGGCAGTGAAGCTTACTTGCCGGGGCGACTGACCTCAATGTTCAGCTGACGGAACGCCTCTTTCAGGCCCTCGGACAACTTGGAGCGCGTGGTCACGCTGGTCAGGTCGATATTCAAGCTGGTCAGCGCGCGCGCGATCTCCGGCCGGATGCCGGTCAGGATGGCGGTGGCGCCCATGAGGCCGGTGGCGCGGATCATCTGTATCAGGTGATGTGACACCTGCGAGTCGATCGCCATCACGCCGGTAACGTCGATGACCACCACGCGCGCACGGTCCGATTCGATGCGCGACAGCAGCTTTTCCATGACAATCATGGTGCGCGAGGAATCGAGCGAGCCGATGATGGGCAACGTCAGTACGCCATCCCAGATTTCGGTGATGGGCGTGGAGGTCTGTTTCAGCTCCTCCTGTTGTGCCTGAATGGTCTTTTCCTTGGTTTCCAGGTAGATGTGAAATACTTCCAGGATGATGTCGTTGAAGATACTTCCGAGCAGCATCAGGATCTCACGCGATTTCTCAAAGTCGACCGACTTGTCGGCCTCGAGATTTTCCAAAAAGGTGCTCTGAAGGAAGTGGACATAGCGTACGAATTCGTCCATGTCGCCGCCGCGCACCTGGATTTGCTGCGAGAAATTGGCAAAGAATTGCCGCAGTGCCTTGTATTCTGCGCCACGCCGGTCCACTTTATCGCCGGCTTGTAGCAACATGGTCAGCAGCTCGAGAAATTCAAGACTGTAATCGTTGATCTCGTTGTTCGAGAGCAGGTTCTTGTGTCCGAAGATGCTCTGCCCCTGTTTCTCGATGATGGCCGAGATCTTCCCCACGTTAAGCATGAGCTGTTCAATCAATATCTGATTGGTCGTTTTTTGCTGCGGTGTTTCCTTGGCCATGACTATTTCCTCGTATTTTGGTTTACGCGAATGGTTAATGCGGACCGGTCGTCGTTGTGCCGGCCCACGACTTGCCCCAGTACCAGCGCGATCACCTGCGGATGGAGCCGCCAAAGATCGGGAAAGGTACGCAGGGTCATGCTTCGCCGCAGGCCGTCGGAAGCGGTAATGAGCAGGGCCTGGTCGGGAAAGTCATAATTGAAGGTTTCCAGCGAGCGGTGGGCATGACCCAGCACACCGGGAGAAAACGAGATGGCTTTTTTATCGCCCTTGGAGATCAGGTGAGCGACCATGTCGCCGACGCCGCAAATCGTCATGTTGTGGGAGATATTATCGACCTCGCAGATCATGGCGACGGCGCCGCGTGTCCCCTGAAGTTTTGTGCTCAGGCGCTGCATCAACCCGTCCACCGGCGTTTCGTCGTCGAGGAAATAACCGACGCCCTCCACAACCTCTGCCGCCTCGCGACCGTGACCGAGCCCGTCCATGTGCAGCCAACGGGTTCTGGTTGCCCCGGTGCGGACCTGGATCAGGTCACCGTTGAATGTGCTGTCCTGGTAGGCTCGTGAGTAGACGCCGAGGTCGTGAAAATACTCCGGATCCGGATTATGTTGATAAAAACGTGACCACACGGCCGTGCCGTGCCAATCCGAATCCTTGGCGTGTTCGACCGGCAGGCTGTAAATCTCGCATAGATCGGACAAGCGCTTGATGGCACCCAATCCCTTGCCCATGGTACCGGCGGTGGTGAAGCCGTCCTGGATAGCATTCTGCACATTCAGAATGCCCTTTCCGTAATCGAAAGCGAACAGATCCAGGGCCGGCGCGGGATCGCTGGCCTCCCATATCTGCACCAGACCGTTGCCTTCGGCGTATTTGTTCTGATTCGTCACCATCTCATTGCATACCAGTTCCATATGTTCCCGTTTCAGATCGCTGAAACCCATGCGGCGCGACACGGCCCGCAGTTTCGAACGCAACAACACGAGCCCACTGTCACCCTTCGCCCCCTGCTCGATGAGCAATTTCATTTCGTCCCTGTAAAGCTATCTGCTACTTAAACGACCTTGACTCGAGACTCCTTGAGCTCATCGGATACAAAGCGGCCGCGGCCGAGATGCTTGGCCTCGTACAGGACCGTATCGGCGCGCCCGACCAGGCTTTCGATGCTTTCGTTTTCCTGTAACTGGGCGATACCGATACTGACCTTGCATTCCATCAAGTTGAGTATTTTGCTGGCGGCGCGCTGGGCAACCACTAAATCTGAATACAGAATAATGGCGAATTCATCACCCCCCATGCGGCAGGGGTGGTCCACGTGTTCGCGCACGCTGGCGCGCAGGGCCTTGGCCATTTTCTTCAGGTATTCGTCACCGTACTGATGCCCGTGGGTGTCGTTGACCTGCTTGAAAAAATCGAGGTCGAGCAGCATCAGGCTGAGCGGCTCGCCCTGGTGTTTGCAGCGCAGGAAGGCCTCGCGCAGGCGCGTGTCATAACCGCTGCGGTTGTACAGTCCCGTGAGGGCGTCGGTCTGGGCAGCCAGAATGGATTTGTTGAGTTCGTTCTTTTTCATCTCCAGCAGCGTTTCAAGTTCTTCCATCTCGATGCGCGCGCGTTGTTTGGCGCTTTCAAGGTCGGCGATGATTTGTTCATTGCGCCGCTTGAGCAGCGTTGAATCGGCGGACTCGCTGGCATTCTTGAGTCGCATGGTGAGGGCCTTGATGGTGTCGGCGGAGGGCGGCTTGGTCAGTGTGGCCAGGACTTCGTGCCGTTCTCCCCAAGCGAGACACAGGGACAGTTCTTCTATTATGTGAAGATTGACTTCCACGGGAGTCTTGGCCTTGGCGCAATCGTCGCGCAGGAGACGCAGCATACTTTCGAGCATGTTGGCCGAGGCAAAAACATTCCCGCCAAGCGCCTCGACGGCGTCCATCGCAAAGCGCGCGAGACGTTGCCGGTCGGGCTCGACAATAATGGTCAATGTCAGCATATTCTGCATTTATCGAGATCAGTGGTTTTGCCGCTGTAGTCCCGGAATTACACCTAATGCGTTGATTTATAGTGAGTGTAGTGCATAGGTCATGCCAGTCTGACCGTACCGTTCCGGCAGGAAATTAGCCTGATTTCAGGCCGGATTCGGCCTGTTTACCAAGGACTTAGTGGGGGTAACTGGCAAGGGGGGAGGGGTGCGGCCGGGATAGTTACTTCTTGCCCCCCCCATAACGATCCGAGCACGCCGCGGATGATACTGCGGCCGACCTGGCTGCCGATGGAGCGGGCCGCACTTTTGGCCATGGCCTCGCTTATGGATTGGCGTGGTCGGCCGCCCTTGCCGCTGGAGCTGCCGCCAAGCAGCCCGCCCAGGAAACCACCGCCGGATTGGGGTTCCTGGGGATTGGCGACGGGAGGCGGGGCAGTTTTATCGGCACGGGCCTTGAGCATTTCATAGGCGGATTCGCGGTCGACGGTTTTTTCGTATTGCCCGCGGACTGGCGAAACGGAAAGGATGGATTTGCGTTCGGTCGCGTCAATCGGGCCAATCCGGCTCTGCGGCGGGCAGATCAGGGCGCGCTCCACCACCGTCGGGCTACCTTTCTCGTCCAGCATGGAAACCAGCGCCTCGCCCACGCCGAGCTCGGTGATGACCGTCTCGATTTTCAATTTGGGGTTGGCGCGAAAGGTTTCCGCGGCGGCCCGCACTGCTTTCTGGTCGCGCGGGGTGAAGGCGCGCAGCGCATGCTGCACGCGGTTACCAAGCTGTCCCAGCACGTCATCCGGAATGTCGAGTGGATTCTGAGAAACGAAATAAACGCCCACGCCCTTGGAGCGTATCAGGCGCACGACCTGCTCGATCTTTTCCATCAGCGCCCGGGGTGTGTCGTCGAACAGCAGGTGAGCCTCGTCGAAGAAAAATACCAGTCTCGGCTTGTCACGGTCGCCAACCTCGGGTAGACGCTCGAAAAGTTCGGCCAGCAGCCACAGCAGAAACGTGGCGTAGACCTTGGGCGATTGCATGAGCTTGTCAGCGGCGAGCATGTTGATCATGCCGCGACCGTTGTCCGTTTGCATCAGGTCGTCGAGATTCAGTGCCGGTTCGCCGAAGAATTTTTCCGCGCCTTGATTCTCCAGAGTAAGCAGGGCGCGCTGGATGGCACCGACGGAGGCACCGGAGATATTGCCGTATTCGGTCGTGAAATCCTTGGCGTTGTCGCCGACATGCTGGGCCATGGCGCGCAGATCTTTCAGGTCCAGCAGCACCATGCCGCCGTCATCGGCGATCTTGAATATCAGATTGAGCACGCCTTCCTGCGTATCGTTGAGATTGAGCAGGCGCGCGAGCAGCAGCGGACCCATTTCGGAAACCGTGGCGCGCACCGGGTGACCTTGTTCGCCGAATACATCCCAGAAGGTCACGGGAAAACCCTGGTAGTCGAAACCCCCGGGCTTCATCTGTTTAATGCGTTCTTCCACCTTGGCATTGCCGCCACCTTTCTAGCTGATGCCGGCGAGGTCGCCCTTTACATCGGCCATGAATACCGGCACGCCGATGGCGCTGAAGCGTTCGGCCATCACTTGCAGCGTGATGGTTTTACCGGTGCCGGTGGCGCCCGCGATCAGCCCGTGGCGATTGGCCATTTTGGGCAGGAGGTAAATCGGCTCCTTGGCTTTAGCGATAAGCAGCGGTTCAGTCATGAGGTTAGATTCTTAAACCACGGGGAGCACGGGGAATAAAAATTGTCAGAGAAATGGGATACCATTTTTGACTTGCCTTTCCCCGTGTCCCCGTGGTTCAAATTGGTTTTTTAATTCAAAATAGCCACGCTCTGCGCGGCATTCATGGCCACGCCAGTGCGGATCGGGGCGCGCATATCGGCCAGCACGGCTTCGAGCGCTTCCAGGCAGTACATGACGTTTTTCATGTTGGCGCCGTAACCCATGAGGCCGATGCGTACAATCTTGCCGGCCAGTGTCCCGAGCCCAGCGCCGATTTCGAGATTGTAATCGTTGAGCAGACGGCTGCGCAGCACGGCATCGTCCACGCCTTCCGGTACCATGATCGCGTTCAGTTGCGGCAGGCGCACGGGCTCCTTGACGAGGAAGGAAAGCCCCATGGCCTCGATGCCCGAGCGCAGCGCCAGATGATGGTGCTGATGGCGGGCCCAGGAATGCTCCAACCCCTCTTCCTGCAGCATGGCCAGCGCCTCGTGCAGACCATATAAGGTGTTGACCGGGGCCGTGTGGTGGTAGGCGCGCTTGCCCGAGCCCCAGTAGCCCATCAACAGGTTGAGGTCGAGGAACCAGCTCTGGATTCTGGTTTTGCGTTTCTTGATCTTGTCCACCGCGCGGTCGTTCAGCGTGAGGGGGGCCAACCCCGGGGAACAGGACAGGCATTTCTGTGAGCCGGAGAAGACGGCATCGAGGCCCCATTCATCCACCTTCAGAGGCGAGCCACCGAGCGAAGTCACGGTGTCCACGATGGTCAGGCAGCTGTGACGGCGTGCGATTTCGGCGAGGGTTTTGGCATCCGATTGCACGCCGGTGGAAGTCTCGGCGTGCACGAAGGCGACGATTTTGGCGTCGCGATGGGCCTTGAGCGCATCCTCGAGCTTGTTCGGATTCACGGCGGTGCCCACGGCGTCCTCCACCACGATTGGCACGCCGCCGGCACGCTCAATGTTTTCCTTCATGCGCGCGCCGAAGACGCCGTTGATGCACAAGACGACTTTTTCGCCCGGTTCCATCAGGTTGACGAAACAGGCCTCCATGCCGGCCGAGCCGGGTGCGGAGATGGGAATCGTCAGGGCATTGCTGGTCTGGAAGGCGTATTGCAGCAGTCCCTTGATTTCTTCCATCATCGCGATGAAAGCGGGGTCGAGGTGGCCGATGGTCGGGCGCGCCATGGCCGTGAGCACGCGCGGATGCACGTCCGAGGGTCCCGGCCCCATCAGAGTGCGGACCGGGGGGTTGAAGGAGGTGTAACTCATGCTTGATCTCGTTCCTGGGCTGCGGAAAGCGTGCAGTATAAGGATATTCAGATGGCAAGACGAGAGAAGCAGGCCTCACTTAAATTCATGGCGCTAACGTGTTGTGTACGCGCCGACAGCAGGGATGGGGGGGGTAAATTCAGTTCTTGGCGCTGTAACCGAGCCGGGCGGACAAATCGGCGCCGGCCTTCTTGATCAGGGCCACCCAGGACTGCTGCCGTCGTTCCCGCGGCGCGGAGATGGACAGACCCGCCATCATGATGCCATGGGCGTCACGTACCGGCACGCCGATGCAGCTCACGCCCGTTTCCGCTTCCTCGTTGTCGAGTGCGAATCCCTGCTTGTGCGTGTTGGCGATCTGGGCCCAGAGCTTGGTGACCTGGGTGAGGGTATTGGGAGTGTAGCGTGGCAGACCGGTGCGGCGGGCATACTCGCGGCAGGCCTTCTCGCCGCTCTCGGCCAGGAACAGCTTGCCCACCGCGGTCACGTGCAACGGTGCGCGACTGCCGATCACCTGTTCCACGCGCATCATGCGGTTGGGGATCACGCGTTCAACGTACACCACTTCGTCACTTTCGCGCACGGTGAGATTTACGCTCTCGCCAATCTCTGCGCACAGCGATTGCATGATCGGTTTGGCCTCGCGCAACAGATCCACCTTGCCATGCACGTGGCTGCCGAAATGCAGCAGCTTTACCCCCAGCGCGTAGCGGCCGGCCTGCGTGCGCTCCACGAGGCCATGACACGCCAGCGCGTTGAGAATGCGGAAGGCGGTGGAAGGATGCAGGCGGGTTTCAGCCGACAAGAATTTCAGGCTGGACGGTTCCGGATGCGTGGTGATGGCCTCGAGCAGGGCGGTGACCCGGTCGATGACTTGAATGGAAGAAGCGGCGGGTTTATTCATATTTCATATAGTGAAATCGATTATGTATTGTGAAATATGGTAACCTGCGTTAGCCTTTCTGGCAAGCGTGCCCTTTGTTACCGGCACAGGTAGAATGATTCCTGTTTGATTTCACATCGTGAAGTCGAATGGCAAGACGAGCGAGTAGCGAACAGAGCTACTTTTCCGAATCACAGTCCCGCGTTGTGAATAATCGAGGAAACAGGCGATGGCAAAAATGACCGCAAGTGAAGCGGCGATCCGCGTAATGGAAAGCGAAGGCGTTTCGCTGACGTTCGGCGTGCCGGGCGCAGCGATTCTGCCGCTGTATCAGGCCATGAACGGGAGCAAGATCAAGCACGTGCTGGTGCGCCATGAAGAAGGCGGCACCCATTCGGCAGAAGGTTACACGCGCGCCGCGAGCGGGCGCATCGGTGTTTGCATCGGTACTTCCGGACCGGCCGGCACCAACATGATCACCGGACTGTATTCGGCCATGGCCGACAGCATTCCGATTTTGTGCATTACCGGTCAGGCGCCGCGCGCCAAATTGCATAAAGAGGATTTCCAGGCGGTCGATATTGCCGCCATTGCCAAGCCCGTGACCAAATGGGCGATCACCGTCATGGAAGGCGCCCAGGTGCCGCGCGCATTCCGCTATGCATTTCATTTGATGCGTTCGGGCCGCCCCGGTCCGGTGCTGATCGATCTGCCGATTGATGTCCAGAAGGAAATCATCGAATACGACCCCGACTCCGATTTTCCGCTGGAGGTATTCAAGCCGCGTCCGCACCGGAAACAGATCGAGAAGGCGCTCGACATGATGATGACGGCGCAGCGGCCGCTGATTTTTTCCGGCGGTGGCGTGATCAACGCCGATGCTTCCGGCCTGCTTGTCGAGCTGGCCGAGCTGACCCAGACGCCCGTCATCCCCACGCTCATGGGCTGGGGCAGCATTCCCGACGATCACCCGCTGAATGCCGGCATGATGGGGCTGCAGACCATGCATCGTTACGGCAATGCGACTTTTCTGCGCAGCGATTTCGTGCTCGGGATCGGCAACCGCTGGGCCAACCGCCAGACCGGCAGCGTCGACGTCTTCACCAAGGGACGCAAGTTCGTTCATGTTGACATCGATCCGATGCAGATAGGCCGTATCTTCTGTCCCGATCTCGGCATCGTGGGGGACGCCAAATACGCACTTGAGGAGTTCGTGGCCGCGGCCCGGGCGCGCAAGCAGGCCGGCAAGATTGTCAGCCGCAAGCAATGGATCGACGAGGTTCAGGAGCGCAAATTCACCATGCAGCGGCGCACCGATTTCGACAACGTGCCGATCAAGCCGCAGCGTGTGTTCCAGGAAATCAACAACGTGTTCGATGACGATACCTGTTTCGTCACCGCCATCGGCCTGTACCAGATTGCCTCGGGCCAGTTCCAGAAGGTCAACAAGCCGCGAAACTACATTGTTTGCGGTCAGGCCGGTCCGCTGGGCTGGGAAATCTCGGCGTGCATCGGCGCCAAGCTGGCCGATCCGAGCAAGGAAGTCGTCGGTGTCGTCGGCGACTATTCATTCCAGTTCCTTATCGAGGAACTCGCGGTCGCCGCCCAGCATAAGGTGCCGTTCGTGATGGTGCTGATCAACAATGCTTATCTCGGGTTGATTCGCCAAGGAGAAATCGCTTATAAAATGGATTATGAGGTCCAGCTGAGCTTCAACAACATCAATTGCCCCGAGATCGGCGACTATGGCGTCGATCACGTCAAGGCCGTGGAGTCGATGGGCTGTATTGCCGTGCGCATTTTCGATCCGAAACTCATGGCGGACGCCTTCCGGGAAGCGCGGCGCCTGAGCAAGGAAAAGAGCGTACCGGTCGTGGTAGAAGTGATCACCGAGCGCGTGACCAATATCTCCATGGGCCCGGAGATCGACAAGATCAACGAGTTCGAGGAGATTCTCGACCGCAAGCCGGAAAAGAAAACCGAGGCGGCCTGATCGCGCCGCCTGTAAAAAATGAACAGGATTAACAGGATTTTTCAGGATTTACAGGATTAGTCTAAATTTTCTAAAGTTTTAATCCTGTTAATCCGGCTTTTAATCCTGTGAATCCTGTCTGATTTTTTTTGGGATTCTTAGAGGAACGACGATGCCCAAGTTTGCCGCCAACCTGACCATGCTGTTCAACGAGGTCGAATTCATGGACCGCTTCGACGCCGCCGCCAAGGCCGGCTTCCGCGGGGTCGAATACCTGTTTCCCTACGCCAACGACAAAAATCAGCTGGCCGATAAACTCAAGACACTCAAGCTCACCCAGGTACTGCATAACCTGCCCGCGGGTGACTGGGGCGCCGGTGACCGCGGTAATGCCTGCCAGCCGGCCCGCGTCGGCGAATTTCAGGATGGCGTGGGCAAGGCCATCGACTACGCCACCGCACTCGGGTGCCAGCAGGTCAACTGCCTGGCCGGTATCGCGCCCAAGGATGCCAAGCCGGATCAGCTGCGCAAGACCTTTGTCGAAAACCTGAAATTCGCCGCCGGTAAGCTCAAGGCCGCCGGCATCAAGCTTTTGATCGAGCCGATCAATACTTACGACATTCCGGGTTTCTATCTCTCGCGCAGCGCGCAGGCACTGGAAATCATGGACGAGGTGGGATCGGATAATCTGTTCCTGCAATACGACATCTACCACATGCAGCGCATGGAAGGTGAGCTCGCGGCCAACCTGAAGAAACATCTTGCCCGCATTCGCCACATCCAGCTCGCGGACAACCCGGGGCGCAACGAGCCCGGTACCGGTGAAATCAATTATCCATTTCTGTTCAAGCATATTGACCAGATCGGCTACGACGGCTGGATCGGTTGTGAATACAAACCGGCCACCACGACAGTCGCGGGTCTCGGCTGGGCTGCGGCTTATCTGTCGCACTAAATAATCTTAGGAGAACAATCATGAAAATCGGATTTGTCGGTCTCGGTATCATGGGTCGCCCAATGGCCCATAACCTGATGAAGGGCGGTCACACCGTCTATCTCTACAGCCTCCCCAGCGTTCCCCCGGACCTGATCGGTGACAAGGGCATTGCCTGCAAGAGTTCCAAAGAGGTTGCCACCAACGCCGAAATCATCATCACCATGGTGCCGGACACCCCCCATGTTGAAGCTGCCCTGTTCGGCAAGGACGGCGTGGCTGAAGGTCTGTCGAAGGGCAAGATCGTGGTGGACATGAGCTCCATCGCGCCGCTTGAGACCAAGAAATTCGCCGAGAAGATTAACAAGCTCGGCTGCGAGTACATCGACGCACCGGTATCCGGTGGCGAAGTCGGTGCCAAGAACGCCGCATTGACCATCATGTGCGGCGGCAATCAGCCGGCCTTCGACAAGGTCAAGCCGCTGTTCGAGCTGATGGGCAAGAACATCACGCTGGTGGGTGGCAACGGCGACGGCCAGACCTGCAAGGTCGCCAACCAGATCATCGTGGCACTGACCATCGAGGCTGTCGGCGAGGCGTTGCTGTTTGCCTCCAAGGCCGGAGCCGATCCGGCCAAGGTGCGCCAGGCGCTCATGGGTGGATTCGCCTCATCGAAAATCCTGGAAGTGCACGGCGAGCGCATGATCAAGCGCACCTTCGATCCCGGTTTCCGCATCGAATTGCATCAAAAGGATTTGAATCTGGCCTTGTCCGGCGCGCGCGCTCTCCAGATCAGCCTGCCGAACACCGCCACCTGCCAGGAGCTGTTCAACGCCTGTGCCGCGAACGGTGGCAGCGCTTGGGATCACTCGGCCATGGTGCGCGCGCTGGAAATGTTGGCCAAGCACGAGATCCATTAAGAAATCTCTGAAGTATGAGTTTTCACCGCAGAGCACGCAGAGGTCGCAGAGATTTTCCGGTTAATTTTCATTATTTTTCTCTGCGTCTTCTGCGCTCTCCGCGGTTGAGAATTAATAAATCGGACTTTCTTAGAACTTGCGCCGTGAATTAGGGTATCGTTGCCTATCATCGCAATAGGCGCGAATCATGCAGACAGCCCTAGCCGATTTCATCCGGGATACCGAATCCGGCCAAGAGGCCAATGCCATCCTGCGCACTTGCGTGCACTGCGGCATGTGCAACGCCACCTGTCCGACCTATCAGCTGCTGGGCGACGAGCTCGATGGTCCGCGCGGCCGCATTTACCTGATCAAACAGATGCTCGAAGGCGCGGATGTCACGCGCAGTACTTTGACGCATCTGGATCGCTGTCTCACCTGCCGCAATTGCGAAACCACCTGCCCCTCGGGTGTGCGTTATGGACAATTGCTCGAAATCGGCCGTGAACTGGCTGAACAGAAGATCAGCCGGCCTGCGCCGGACCGGCTGGCCCGTTGGGTGTTACGGAACATCATCCCTTATCCTGCGCGCTTCATGCTTTTGCTGCGGTTAGGGCAATTATTTCACCCCCTGATGCCGCTTTGGCTGAAGCGTTCCGTGCCCCCACGCCGGGTGGCGGATCCGTGGCCCACCACGGCGCATAGTCGCAAAATGCTGGTCCTCCAGGGTTGCGTTCAGCCCGCCATCGCACCGAACATCAACGCCGTCACGGCACGCGTACTGGACCGCCTGGGTATTTCCCTGATGGCCGCTGCGGGTGCCGGCTGTTGTGGCGCGGCCAGCCATCACACCTCCGGAATGGAAGACGGGCTCGATTTTGCCCGCCGCAACATCGACGCCTGGTGGCCGCTTATCAAATCCGGCGCCGAGGCCATTGTCATGACCGCGAGCGGTTGCGGTGTGCACGTCAAGGAATATGGCCATCTTCTGAAAGACGATCGCGTCTACTCCGCTAAGGCGCGGAAGGTTTCGGAATTGACCAAAGATATCAGTGAAATTTTGTCGCAAGAGGATTTATCGAAATTATCTTCAGATGCGAAGCCTCAAATGAAAGTCGCTTTTCATTCTCCATGTTCGCTGCAACACGGACAGAAATTGAACGGCGTCGTGGAAAAGATATTGCGTGGAGCCGGTTTGATTCTGGTGGCAGTGCCGGATGCCCATCTCTGCTGCGGGTCAGCAGGCACGTATTCCATTTTGCAGAAGCGCCTCTCGCAGTCGTTGCTCACCAACAAAGTAACCTCACTGGAATCCGGCGGACCCGATGTCATTGCCACGGCCAACATCGGTTGCCTGGCGCATATACAAAGCGGGACGACGCTTCCGGTCCGGCATTGGATTGAAATCTTGGATAAGCTCGCTGTTCCGCGCTGAAAAACCGCTCATCTGGTTCCTCGGCCAGTGGCCTTCGTTTTCATCAGGCAAAAAAGCGTTTCATTCGGCGCTCAATCTTCTTGAGTTGCCCGGGTTCTCCCGTTACATTGAGTAACGGGATTCTGGACCATTCAAACAATACATCCCGTCAGTTGTTCAGAGATGTGCAGTCAAACCGGGATCCTGCCGCTTGGCAATCATCATCGGATGTTTGAACTTCCGCGGGAAATCCGCCGCGGTGCCGACGGCAGAAAAGACAGAGAACATTTACCCATAAGGATCAGGAGGCGTAATGAAAACGAATCGTGTAAATACCTTGTTCAGATCGATGGTTGCTGCCACGGCGACATTGGGCATGCTGGCCCCGGTATCCGTGCTGGCGTGGGAGCCGACCAAGCCAGTCGAATTCGTCGTTCCGGCCGGTACCGGCGGTGGCGCCGACCAGATGGCGCGCCTGATTCAGGGCGTGGTCACCAAGCACGAACTGATGAAGCAGCCAATGGTGGTGGTAAACAAATCGGGCGGTGCTGGCGGTGAGGGCTTCCTTTACGTCAAAGACAGCAAGGGCGACCCGCACAAGATCATCATCACCTTGAGCAATCTTTTTACGACGCCGTTGGCGACCGGAATCCCGTTCAACTGGAAAGAGATAACGCCGGTGGCGATGCTGGCACTCGACGAGTTCGTGCTGTGGGTCAACGCCGATTCGCCGCACAAGACCGCCAAGGATTATCTGGCAGCAGTGAAGGCCGGCACCGACAACCAGTTCAAGATGGCGGGAACCGGCTCGAAACAGGAAGACCAGATCATTACGGTCGCTCTCGACAAGTTCACCGGCAAGAAATTCATCTATGTCCCCTTCAAGGGCGGCGGTGACGTTGCCGTGCAACTGGTCGGTGGGCACGTGGATTCCACGGTGAACAATCCGATCGAAGCCGTCGCCCACTGGCGCGCCGGCAAACTGCGTCCGCTGTGCGTGTTTGACGATCAACGCATGCCGTACAAGGGAAAGGTCACCGACACCATGTCGTGGAATGACATCCACACCTGCATGGAAGCCGGCGTGAAAGTGGACTATCTGATGTTACGTGGTATTTTCATGCCCGGCGGTGTCAGCCAGGACCAGGTGAAATTCTATGTAGACCTGTTCAAGAAGGTGCGCGAAACGACCGAGTGGAAGGAATTCATGGAGAAGGGCGCGTTCAACCAGAGCTTCATGGCTGGCAAGGAATACGCCGACTGGGTGAAGAAGGCCGAGGACACGCATAAGGGCCTGATGAAGGATGCCGGGTTTCTCGCCCCGTAGCAGGTCAGGCGGATGGTTTCGGTAGCGGTTTAGGGTAATACAGGGAGCGGGGTGGAGATCGTCGTCCGATCTTCACCCCGTTTTTTGCTTCAGGTGCCGGAGCAGTGAAATAGCGAGCAGAGTGTAGTCAGCCATGAGCGAAGACAACAACACTGAACACGACAAGCATCACCACGGTGTTTTCACCCGGACGGTGGAAATTGGCGTGGCAGTGTTCACGCTGATTCTTGGCATAGTGGTAATCATAGACAGCCGGCGTGTCGGAGCCAGTTGGGCCGAGGATGGGCCGCAGGCCGGCTATTTCCCGTATTACATCGGTATTTTCCTGTGCCTGGCAAGCGTCTGGACAATATGGCGTGCCTTGTTTTCCGCCAAGGACGTCGCCGGCGTTTTCGTGAGTCACAAGAAATTCCGGCTGGTCCTGTCGGTATTCATTCCCGCCATGATCTATGTCGCCGCGACGTATTTCATCGGCATTTATGTCGCCTCCGCCCTTTTTATCGGTGCGTTCATGTACTGGCACGGGCGCTTCGCCTGGACGAAAATCATTCCGGTCAGCCTGTCCGTGCCCGTGGCCGTGTTCCTGCTGTTCGAGGTGTGGTTTCTGGTGCCCTTGCCCAAGGGCCCGCTGGAGACATTGATCGGTTATTGACGTCGGGGCGATTGTCGCTGGCGCAGATTTTTTGATTTTTCAGGATGACGGAGATAACTGTCCGTCGCCCGAAACCGCAAGGGGAGGGGAGCTGAGACGTGGAAGAATTCAGTAACCTGATGCAGGGCTTCAGTATCGCCTTTACGTATCAGAATCTGTTGTTCATGTTCGTCGGCATCCTGCTGGGGGTGCTGATCGGGGTGCTTCCCGGGCTCGGTGGCGCCAACGGCGTGGCGATCCTGCTGCCGCTCACGTTCACGATGTCGCCCACGAGCGCCATCATCATGCTTTCCTGCATCTACTGGGGCGCGCTGTTCGGTGGCGCGATCACCTCCATCTTGTTCAATATCCCAGGCGAGCCGTGGTCGGTGGCGACCACCTTCGACGGCCACCCGATGGCCAAGGATGGCCGCGCCGGTGAGGCGTTGACCGCCGCGTTTACATCCTCATTCGTCGGAGCCCTGTTTGCGGTCATGGTGATCACGTTTCTGGCGCCGCTGGTGGCGAAATTCTCCCTGAAATTCGGGCCGCCTGAATTCTTCGCGGTGCAATTGCTCACCTTCTGCAGCTTCGTCGGTCTTGGCAAGGGCCACCCGGCCAAGACCATTGCCGCCATGATGCTCGGTTTCGCGCTTGCTTCCGTGGGGCTCGACACCGTCACCGGCACGCTGCGCATGACCTTCGGCACCGGCGAACTCCTGCGTGGTTTCAACTTCCTGATCGCGGTCATCGGCCTGTTCGGCATCGGCGAGATCCTGCTCACCATGGAGGAGGGGCTGGCATTCAAGGGTGTGCACGCGCGCATCAATCCACGCGTGGTCTGGCAGACCTGGAAGCTGCTGCCAAAATACTGGCTGACGGCGCTGCGCGGCACGTTGATTGGCTGCTGGATGGGAATCACGCCGGGAGGCGCCACGCCAGCCTCGTTCATGAGCTATGGCATTGCCAAGCGTTTCTCCAAAACCGGTGAAAAATTCGGTACCGGTGAAATCGAAGGAGTGATCGCGCCGGAAACCGCCGCGCACGCTGCCGGCACCAGCGCGCTGTTGCCCATGCTGACGCTCGGCATTCCGGGTTCCCCGACCGCGGCGGTGCTGCTGGGTGGCCTGCTGATCTGGGGCCTGCAACCCGGGCCGTTGCTGTTCGTGGAACAGAAGGAATTCGTGTGGGGCCTGATCGCGAGCATGTATATCGGAAATGTTGTCGGCCTGATCATCGTGCTGACCACGGTGCCGTGGTGGGCGGCGATCCTGCGCGTGCCCTTCTCCATCATCGCGCCGATCATCATCGTGATCTGCGCCATCGGCGCCTACACGGTCAACAACGCCATGCTGGATGTGGTGCTGATGCTGGTGTTCGGCGTCGTCGGCTACCTGTTCAAGAAGCTGGATTATCCGCTGGCGCCATTGGTGCTGGCGCTGGTGCTGGGCGACATGGCGGAAAGCTCGTTCCGCCAATCCATGCTGCTGTCGCGCGGCGAAGTGTCGATTTTCTGGTCCAACGGCCTGGTGGGCAGCATTTGTGGTCTGGCCATGCTGATGCTGTTCTGGCCGGTAATCACGAAGCTTCTCGCGCGCCTGCGCCGCGGCAATAACGATCTGGACGAAGCGCGTCCGGTGGAATGAAATATGATTTTAAACCGCCAAGTCGCCAAGGCGCCAAGAAAGGCGGTTTTTTTCAACAGTAAAAACTTGGCGTTCTTGGCGTCTTGGCGGTTAAATTTCTTTTAGGGGTTCCAATTCTTAAGCGGTTCTGAGGAGAAATGCCATGCCGGTAATCGCCATGAATCAGGAAATGGGCTCGCAGGGAAAGTTCGTCGCCGAGAAGCTCGCCGAAGAGCTGGGCCTGGATATCGTGCGCCACGAGATCATTGATCACGTGGCCGAGAAGATGCACGTGCGCAAGAGCATGTTGCAACGCTTCCTCCAGGGCAAAGCCGGTTTGCTGGAACGCTGGGGCACGGATGAGGCCAGCCTGGCACTGTTCAAGGTCGAGGAAATTCTCGAGCTGGCGGCCAAGGGCAACGTCATCATTCGCGGCTGGGGCGCCACCCACGTCCTGCGCCCCATCCCGCATATCCCGTGCGTGCGTGTGGGCGCGCCGTTCGCCACGCGCCTCAAGTGGGTCATGAATTCGCTCGGAACGTTTGACGAGGATATGGTGGCCGAGGAGATTCGTCACAGCGACGCGGCGCACCGCGCCAACATGCAGCACCAGTTCGGCGTGGGCTGGGGCGAACCCATGCAGTACGACATCACGCTCAACACCGAGCGCCTGTCAGTGGCAACCTGCGTCGAGATGATCAAGGAACTGTTGAAGCGACCCGAGTTCAAGGAAACGCCGAAGTCACGCGCCGTGCTCTCCAACCTGACGCTCGAATACCGCGTGCGCGCGGCCGTGCGTGCCAGCCCCAAGACCCCTGACGTCAAGATCTCGATTAGCGCCGACAGCGGCAAGGTGACGATGGAGGGTATTGCCGCCAGCACCGAGGAGCGTCACGCCATTGCCGAAGTCGTGAAGCATGTTTCCGGGGTGAAGAGCGTGGATAACAAGCTCAAAACCATGAAGTACACCAAGATGTTTCCCTCGTCCAAAACCTAGGTGTGCGCTGAGGCAGTGCTCCTCCCATTGTAGCGGGAGCTCTGCCCCCAGTATTGGGCTCCACTTTCTGCCACTTGAAGATCGGCGGCATGGCAGTTCAAGATAGCGAAATGATTCGACTGACGAGAGCATTAAACGCCTGGGGGACTTCTGATTTTGAAGGCGTCCTCAAGGAAGAAATTGCGCAAATGGATGCAGAGCAACTTCCCTTGCAACAGGGATTGTCTGCGGGCAGCTCTGTTGTTGACGGTCAGCGCCAGACGATGATTATCGGTGTTTCCGAGGCCGCCGGTTTTATCCGCGTGAAGGCCGGTATTTTTTATTCAGGAATAATCGGGGGTTGCAGTTGTGCCGATGACCCCACGCCCGTCAATGAAGAAAACGAGTACTGCGTAGTACAATTTGACATCAACAAGCAAACGGCCGAGACGACCGTCGCGCTTCTGGCAGAATAGCGGGGATGTAAACATGGGCGCGCAGTGGAAAACAAAAAACAAAGAAGTGGCGGCCAACGCCAAGGGCCGCATCTTCACCAAGTTATCCCGGGAAATCATGGTGGCCGCACGCGCGGGCGCCGACCCAGACATGAATCCGCGATTGCGTCTGGCGGTGGAGCAGGCGAAAAAGGCCTCCATGCCCAAAGACACCGTCGAGCGCGCCATCAAAAAGGGCGCCGGTTTGCTTGACGCCGGGGTGAGCTTCGAGAAGCTCACTTACGAAGGTTTTGCGCCGCACAAGGTTCCCGTGATTGTTGAGTGCCTGACGGACAACGTGAACCGCACGGTCACCAATATTCGCATCCTGTTTCGCAAAGGGCAGCTCGGCAACTCGGGATCGGTTGCCTGGGATTTTGACTATCTCGGGATGATTGAAGCCAGCCCAGCATCCGCCGGAGCGGACGCGGAGTCCGCCGCCATTGAAGCCGGCGCCCGTGATCTGGAGCCCGGCGAAAATGGCGCCACGCTGTTTCTGACCGAACCAACAGATCTGGATGCGGTGTCGCGTGCCTTGCCGAAGCATGGATTTGTCGTGCAGTCGGCCCAATTGGGTTACCGACCCAAGAATCCCGTGACACTAGGGGACGCGGAGCGTGCCGAAGTCGAGGCGTTTCTGGAAGCGGTCGATGCCGATGATGATGTGCAAAAAGTATTTCCGGGGCTGGCCGGTTAGAATCAGATTTATTTCAGCTTGCCTTTTTTCTCGTTCCTTTCTTGGTCCGCTTCTGACCCAAAGCAGACATCTAAGCGACCAGACCCCGTCGGAGGGTCTTATGGCCATGCCGTTTTTCGTCAGATAACTCACGCTATTTCGTCGAATTCACCGGCGCGGCCATGTCGTAATCTGGCAAATTAGTAAGTGTTTTCAATGCCGAGATGCACTGGCCCGAATTATGCACGTTTTGCATGAGGTATTCGTGTTTCGTTACAAGGGCAAACCATCCGAAAGGATGGGACGCAAAGCCACCTGCCTGGGGTCGCAAGACGACGGTAGAGGGGCCGCAGAAGGGGCACTCGGTTTCTGCAAGGACCGGTGGCGTACGCACAACGGTGCCGCGTCATCCCGGCGAGTCTTCTGCCGGCCTGTTTCTCTGTCCCTCGTTACCCCCTGCATGTGTGCCCAGTGGTCGTTACCGGCTGCCGCTTCGGTGCGCCCTGACTGACGCTACACGAAGCCGCTGTCAAACAGACGTTCAATCGGGGGTGATTTCCATGCGCAGGCTGCAAGCGATCGCAGAGGTAAGACGGATGTACGCAGATCCTTATACCCGTGCCGTCACGCGTTGGCAGCGACTCGCTGCCGGCATGACCGGGTTCAGTCTCTTCACCTCCGTGGCGGTATTTATCGCCTGTGCGTTGCCGGTCTTGATCGGAATGCTCGGGCCCGAAGCCGCAGTGGCGGCATTGACGAAGACAGCGCTGTTTCTCACGATCGTTGAATACAAGAATTGGATATTCTGGATCTCGGGGTTGCTGCTCCTGCTGGCGGCCCTGGCTGTGTGGAACGCCCGCTACCCGCGCACGCTCGATCCGGATATTACGCGACAGTGCCGGAGGGTACGGCACTTGTACCGGTGGATGCTGAGAATCTCGACCGGGCTCTGGCTCGCCGGCATCTTGAGCGTTTACCTCGTGATACCGGTGCGCGTGGCGCTCGGATGGTGAAACCGCCACGGCGCATGTTCATTACCCCGCTCAATATGTTGGGAGTTCGTCATGAAAAAAGTTGCCCTTACTGGCGAGAATCACGCGTGTCAACCCATTGCTATAGCCGCCAAAAGCAAGATTGAAGGGGATATATACGTATACGGGCAGGGTCGCCCACAACCATGAGGATTATCAGCATGCCAGCCAAACAGTCGAAGTTGAATCCCGCGGAACGTCGTCGCGCCCCGCGCGAGGTGGTGACGCCGAATCCGAAAGAAAAGTTGCAGCTCTACACGTCGTATCGATGCCTCGATGTGACCCAGATACGCGACATTTCACCGTTTGGCATCGCCCTTCAGTTGAAGGACACCATCGATGATGATGCACCGGTCCGGTTGAGGTACACCTGCGATGGTATGCAGATCGAGGTCTCGGGAACGGTTATCTGGAGAAAGGTCGTAAGATTGCCCGAGCCCAATCCATTTGCGGCATACGGTTGCTGGGTGGGTATTTTTTTGCACCCCAGCGACATCGATGCGAACTTCGCGCTTTACCAGGCGATCATGGGCGGGGCATGAGGACCATCATGAGGATTATCAGCATGCCAGCCAAACAGCCGAAGCCGAATCCCGCGGAACGTCGTATTGCCAAGCGCGAAGTGTTGGTGCAGCAGCCAAAGGGCACACTGCAACTCCACATCGAAAATCGATGCCTCGATATCGATCGGATACGTGACATCTCGCCATTTGGGGTTTGTCTTAAGCTGAAAGCCGTCGTCGATAAGGGTGCGCAAGTCCGGCTGAAGTACAGCTATCACGGTACCCAGATCGAGGTTTTGGGGACGGCCGTATGGGGAAAAGCCGCAAAATCGCCGTACCCGAATTCACTCGATACGCTTGGTTGGTGGGTCGGCATTTTTCTGCACCCTAGCAGCATGGATGCGAACTTCGCGCTTTACCGGACGATCGTGGAAGGTCGGAATGACGGGCTGCTCGACGAGTCGGGTAACGCCTTCTATTGGTAACGAATGAAGCACAGCCGCACAGCCTGATGGCGCGGCATGATCGGCTAACGTCAACCCGTGTCAAAACGTTAATCCGGACAAGCTAGTCCACGTGATTCAGGAGAACCATCTTGCCAATGACTCATCGTAAAGTAAAAAGGGACGGAGTGAGGTGTACTGCGCCCCTCAGCTTAAACGGTTTACCAAGAACGGCTGCTATTGGCCTATTGTGTTGAAAAACTCGAAAATCTTCAGAGCCGTTTTTTCGTCATCATTGATTTCTGTCGGATGTTTGAAGTTATTACAATACCTAAGCTCACGGGAGGCTTCTCGCGGCGAAATCGCAGCGACACTACTATCCCCCCATTCGTCCGAGAAGATAATTCGCTGACGGGGCTAATATTTTCGGGCCTCGATCAACAATGGAGTTTTTCAACAGAATAGGCCGAAAGCGGACACTGCCCAATACAGAAGAGGTTGCCTAGCGATGTATTGCTGCCGTGTTTGATTCAGCCGATTTTCTCCACTCTCAGTTTCCCTTTCTCCTCACCTAAAGTTTTCGCGAGCAGCTTGACGCAGGCATAAACCGAATCGATATGCGGCGTTGGGGTCTTGGTGAGCCTGCCCAGTTCGATCACGGCGCCGACCAGGGCGTCGATCTCGATGGCGCGGCCGATCTCGATGTCCTGCAACATGGAAGTCTTGTGCTTGCCGACTTTTTCCGCGCCGGCGATGCGCTTTTCCAGGGACACGCGGAACTCGACGCCAAGCTTGTTCGCGATGGTTTGCGCTTCGGTCATCATGTTGGCGGCGAGCTGGCGCGTCAGCGGGAATTGGCAGATGTCCACCAGCGTGGAATGGGTCAGGGCGCTGATGGGGTTGAAGCTGAGATTGCCCCAGAGCTTGAGCCAGATTTCCGCGCGGATATCTTTCAAAATCGGTGATTTAAATCCCGCTTTGGTGAACGTCGCCGTGATGTTTTTGACGCGCTCGCTCTCGGAGCCGTCCAGCTCGCCCACCGGGAAGCGGTTGCCTTCGATCAGTTTGATCACTCCCGGGGATTCGATCTCGGCCGCGGGAAAGACCACGCAGCCGAGGATGCGATCGACCTCGATGCTGGCCATGAGGTTGCCGTTGGGATCTACGGTCTCGACGCGCCGGCCTTCGAATTCACCGCCGTGCTTCTGAAAATACCACCAGGGAATGCCGTTCTGGGTCGTGACCACGATGGTCGTATCGTGGAACAGGCTGGGAATTTCCTTTGCCATGGGCTCGACCTGATGCGCCTTGAGCGCCAGGATCACGACGTCCTGTTTGCCGGCCTCGCTCAGCTTGTTCGTCGCTTTGACGTTCTTCGCCACGTGTTCGCTGCCGTCTTCCTCGATCAGCTTCAGGCCGTTCTTTTTCATGGCCTCGAGATGCGCACCGCGCGCGATCAGCGTGACTTCTTCGCCCGCGAGCGCGAGTTTGGCGCCCATCAAACCGCCGATAGCGCCGGCGCCGACGATGCAGATCTTCATGAGTCAAACCTCCAAATGAATGTATTCGAACCACGGGGGGCACGGGGAAAAACTTTAAGGGGTAAAAATGGACATCTCTGTTTTCCTGGCATTTATTCTTCCCCGTGTTCCCCGTGGTTTAAGACGTAGTCCTTCATTTATATTCGTTGGACAGCGTGCCGATGCCGTCAATAATGACCTCGACCTTGCTGCCCGGTTTCATGGAGCCGACGCCCACGGACGTGCCGCAGGAGATGACATCGCCGGGATTCAGCGTCATGTCGCGCGAGATCAGGCTCACGATCTGCGCCGGTTTGAAGATCATGTCGCTCACCGGGTAATTCTGGCGCTCCTTCCCGTCCAGCAGGGTTTTCACGCTGAGATCGAGTGGATTCACCTCGGTGGCGATTACCGGCCCGAACACGCCGAAGGTGTCAAAACCCTTGGCTCGCGTCCACTGGGCGAAGGTCGGGTCCTTCTGGATAATCTCGGCGGCGGTGACGTCGTTGGTGCAGGTATAGCCGAAAATATATTTGGCGGCATCGTCCTCGGAAACATTCGAGGCACGCTTGCCGATCACGATCCCGAGTTCGCCTTCGTACACGACCTTGCCGGTATAGGACGCCGGCACGCGGATGGTCTGGCCTCCGGCGAGGAAGGAGTTCGGCGCCTTCAACAGATACAGGGGTTCGGGTGGTGGCGTCAGGTTCAGCTTGGCCGCGAGCGCATGGAAATTATTCCACAGCGCGAACATTTTTCCGGGCACGCAGGGTGTGAGCAGCGTCACCTCGGCGAGCGGCACAGTCGTGTCCGTCGCGCGGCTGTCCTCGAACATGTTGCCTTCGTTGATCCGGATGACGCCGTCATGCAGTGTCCCGAATCCAATTTTCCCGGCGTGTTCGAAACGTATCCAGTGCATAAAATTCCCTCCGCCGTGTTATCGTGGCGATCCGTTACTGCTGTGGATCTTGAGACGTATGCTACCTTTTGGCGCTGCGTGTCGCCAGCCGCATCGTGATTGCACATGATGAAACTGGCAACGCGAACACACCAATGTAAAACGGTATTTCATTAGACGAAAACCATGCGCGATAACCAATACCCCGGACGTTCCGTTGTCATGAGCACGCGCGGCATGATCGCCACCAGCCAGCCGATGGCGACGCAGGCGGGGCTCGCGGTGCTGCAAGCCGGTGGCAACGCCATGGATGCTGCGATCGCGGCGAGCGCGGTGCTGAGTGTCACCGAGCCGCAGGCCACCGGCATCGGCGGCGATTGCTTCCTGCTGTATCACGAGGCCAAAACCGGGAAGCTCCACGGGCTCAACGGTAGCGGCCGCGCGCCGGCACGCGCCACACCGGAGGAATTCGAGCGACGCGGGCTCATGCAGGTGCCTGAATTCGGCATATTGTCGGTGATCGTGCCCGGTGCCGTGGACGCGTGGTACACGGCGCTGGAACGTTTCGGCACGCGCAGTCTGGAAGAACTGCTGCAACCGGCCATCGTGTTCGCCGAGGACGGCTATGCGGTCACGCCGGTGGTGGCCAAGGCGTGTCAGAACAATACCGCGGTGCTCGCGCCACATGCCGAGAGCCGGCGCGATTTCATGGTGGACGGCCATACGCCCGCGGCCGGGACCGTGCATCGTCAGCCCCGGCTCGCCAAGTCGCTGCGCCGGATCGCGCAGGGCGGACGCGATGCTTTTTATCGCGGCCCCATCGCCGAGGAAATCGTGCACTTCAGCCTGAAGCACGATGGTTTATTCGAGATGGAAGATTTTTACGAATACCACTCGGAGTGGGTCGAGCCGATTTCCACGGATTACCGCGGCGTCAGGGTGTACGAGATTCCGCCGAACGGGCAGGGCATCACGGCCCTGATGACGCTCAATATCCTGGAAAAAGTGAAATTGAGCGGGATGAAGCATCTCAGCGTCGATCACCTGCACATGGTGATCGAGGCCTTCAAGCTGGCCGTGGCCGAGCGCGATGAATTCGTCGCCGACCCGGCATTTAACAAATTACCCGTAGAAGAAATGTTGTCGAAGGAATTCGCCGCGAAGCAATTTGCGCGCATCGATCCACAACGCGCTGCGCGCTACCCCATCGCCCCGGCGGCACGTGCGCACCGCGACACAGTCTATCTCAGCGTGGTGGACCGCGACCGCAACGCCGTGTCCTTTATTAACAGTCTGTATTATCCCTACGGCAGCGGCGTTGTCGCGGGTGATACCGGCATCATGTTGCAAAACCGCGGCGCCGGTTTTGTGCTGGAGCCCGGGCATTTCAACTGCATCGCGCCGCGCAAGCGCCCAATGCATACCATCATCCCGGCCATGGCCTACCGCGGCGACGACATTTTGAGCTTTGGTGTGATGGGCGGGGAGTATCAGCCCATGGGACATGTGACCGTGCTGACCAACTGGCTCGATTTCGGTATGGATTTGCAAGAGGCGATTGACGCGCCGCGTTTCCAGCCCGGCGGCGGCGTGGTAGCGCTGGAGCGGCCGGTTCCACAGGAAGTGCTCAAGATGCTGCAGCAGCGCGGTCACGTGGTGGGGCGCACCGAGTTGTCACTCGGCGGCGCACAGGCGATTTACGTCGACATGAAAAATGGCGTGCTGTCGGCTGGTTCCGACCCGCGCAAGGACGGCTGCGCGCTGGGTTACTGAGAATGGACAGGATTAACAGGATTTACAGGATATATATTCTGAACAACAACAAAAACGATCTCGGAAACCGCTTTAATCTTGTTAATCCTGTAAATCCTGTCTATTTCGTTTTCTTTTTTTAAGCTAACCCGAGCTTCTGCGCCAACCCGATGCGCTGCAACTTGCCGGTCGCGCCCTTGGGGATTTCTTCCAGAATTAATATCTTGCGCGGTACCTTGAAGTCCGCCAGCCGCTTGGCGGCGAACTCGCGAATCTCCTTTTCATCGGCTTTCTTGCCCTCGCGCAACACCACGGCCGCCGCCACGTCCTCACCGAGCTTGGCGTGCGGCATGGCGAAGGTCACGACCTGTTGTATCGCCGGATGATCCATCAGCACCTCGTCCACCTCACGCGGCGAGATTTTTTCGCCGCCGCGATTGATGATCTCCTTCAGCCGGCCAGTGATGCTGAGATAACCCTCGGCGTCGATCACGCCCTGATCGCCGGTGCGGAACCAGCCATGGGTGAAATTTTCGGCGTTGGCCTTGGGATTGTTCTCGTAGCCCTTGGTCACGTTCGGCCCGCGAATGACGATTTCCCCGGTCGCGTTCGGGCCGAGCACCTTGCCGTCTTCGCCCATAATCGCCACTTCCGGCCCCGCGGCGATGCCCACGGTTCCGGGTTTGTGCGGGCGCGGTGGCAGCGGGTTGCTGGTCATCTGGTGCGAGGCCTCGGTCATGCCGTAGGACTCGAGCACCGGCGCGTTGAATACCTGTTCGAGCTCGGTCATCACCTGCGGTGGCAGCGAGGACGAGGACGAGCGGATGAAGCGCAACGGGTGGCGCTTTATGACCTCGCGATTGTTGGCAGCGCGTGACAGGATCGCCTGGTGCATGGTCGGTACCGCCGTGTACCAGGTCGGCTTGCACTCATCCATCCAGGCAAAGAATTTGAGCGCGTTGAAGCCGGGCGTGCACATTACGCTACCGCCGGCGCAGAGCGTGGACAGCACCGAGCCGATGAGGCCGTGGATGTGAAACAGCGGCATGATGCTGAGCCCGCGGTCGGCGGGCACCAGGCTCAAAATGTCGCGGATATGCCCGGCCGAGGCGCACACGTTTTTCTGTGACAACGGCACGATCTTGGGGCGCGAGGTAGTGCCGGAGGTGTGCAGCACCAGCGCCACATCGTCGGCCCCGGCGTAGCCGCCTGATTTCGCAGCCGCGGTCTTGGTGCTTGCGACCGGCACCAGTTCAAACACGCCCGCAGGGTCGGTATTGTTGCGCACGAGTTCAATGACGGGAATATTCAGTTTCGCCGTGACGCTGAGCGCGGGCGAGGTGCTGCCGCGCTCGACCACCAATGCCTTGGCTTTGAGATCAGAGAGATAGAATTCGAATTCGTCGGCGCGGTAGCCCGGGTTCAGCGGCGCTGAGGTTGTGCCCGCGGCGATGGCGACGAAGGCGCTGGCCATCTCGGTACCGTTTGGCAGCACGATGGCAACGCGGTCATTGCGTCCGATCCCAAGCCGGTTGAGACTCGCCACGGTACGTTGCACATGTTCGCGTAGACCACCGTACGTGAGCGACGGACAGCCGCTGCCGACGAAGGCAACGGCGCCGGCCGGCTTTTTCGCCAGCAGTTCGTGGATCGCGGAGAAAACAGTCATGGGTAATTCCTGTGTTTATGGCTCGGAACAGGGTGGGTCTCACGCTACGGATGCGGCTTCATGTTAACAGCATGGTTCACGCTGTAAATCCGGTTTTCATGATGCGGAACAACGAATTGATGTCTTGAAATCACCTATTGTGATTTCAAGGTCACAAAAGATGACCTTGATCGTATGTCACGAATTTTAGGTCACAATTTGTGACCTCAAATTTGAGGTTCCAAATGGGTACCTCAAGTTACGCCCGCATTGGCATTAAACGCTTCAAGAATCTTTTTGCCTGCGGCCCCCCGGAAAAACAGACGCTTTTCGAAGCCACGGATATTCACCGCGACATGGTTCACCAGCCACGACCGCTCGCGTTGCGCGGATTCCACCGCTGACCAGGGGATGAAAAGGGGCGGATGCAATAAGCGATACGGAAAAATCACTGACAAGCCCACGCCGGTAGGCTCCACCGTGACAAACAGCACGCGGCGGTAGCGTGCCGGGAAAAGGCCAGTTCCAATCGTCATCGAAGCAAACCGGATTTCTTCGCCGTTGATAGCGGAGTCCGATCGGAACTTCGCTGCCAGTCGGTGCCACCCGCCCATGAGCGAAATCATGGCGCAGGCGAACAGCCAGGCGACGATGATCAGCAGCATCAGCCACCCGAGGTGGACGCTTAAGTCCGGGGCGGGATCCATTCAGGCGGCGCTCTGGGCGGGGTAGGGGAGTCCGGGATTGAGGATGCCGGCGGGGTCGAATGCCCGTTTCAGATTTTGGTGCAGCTCGACGAGTTTCGGGGGCAACGGGTGGAACCGCGCGCCGTTGTGGTTGGCGTGGCGGAACAGCGTGGCGTGGCCGCCGACACTTTCTGTTTTCTGCCGGATCTCTCCGGCCGGCGCCACGCTCTTGAGCCAGCGCTGTGCGCCGCCCCAGTCGAGCAGCCACTGGCCCGGCAAGTTCATGGGCGGCGTGGCCGGCGGGATGGACAGGCGCCACAGCGGCGCGTCATCCTGAAAAAATTCATGCCGCTGCTCGCGGATGTCGCGCCAGAAGTCATCGCTCTTGTCCATCGGTTTGCCGCCCAGCTTGGCGCGCGCGGCCTGTATTCCCAGTTCGGTCCCGGAGAGACGTATATATAGAGTCTCGCTCGCGTGGCAGGCGGCGGACAGCGGCAGCGGCTGCGCGCCCAAGCCGTTCATGATGGAAATCCCCTTTTCGGCCGGCATCTCGAAACACAGCGTGACCTCGCGTGCCGGTTTCGGCAGCACCTTGAGCGAGACTTCCAGCAGCACGCCGAGGCTGCCGAGCGCGCCCACCATCAGGCGCGAGACGTCGTAACCGGCCACGTTCTTCATGACTTCGCCGCCAAAATGCAGCACCTCGCCCTTGCCGTTGATGATGCGTGTGCCCAGCACGAAATCGCGTGCGGCCCCGGCATAGGGACGGCGCGGGCCGGAAAAACCACAGGCGATAGTGCCGCCGAGTGTCGCGCCCTCACCGAACCACGGCGGCTCGAAGGCCAGCATCTGGCCCTTGTCGGCCAGCGCCGCTTCCAGTTCCGCCAGCGGCGTCCCGGCGCGGGCGGTGACGATCAGCTCGGTCGGCTCGTAAGTCACGATGCCGTGATGCCCGGTGACATCCAGTGCTTCGCCCGCGATGTCGCCGGCGTAAAAGCGCTTGCTGCCGCTGCCGGTAATCGTGAGCCGCGCATGTTTCCCGGCTGCCCCTTTTACCGCATCAGCGAGTTGTTTCGAGATGTCGTTAGTTTGGTTCACTCACCCCTCACCCTATCCCTCTCCCGCAAGGGGAGAGAGGAACTTTTATTTATCTTTGCGTTCTTGGCGCTTTTGATACGCGCCATCCCTGGCGCGTTCCCCTGTGGGGCGCACTGAAGCGCGTCCAATTTTGTTCCATACAAAATTGTGTGGCAAAAATTCATATTAAAATCGTTCGAGTTCGGAATGGGCGAGCTTGCCGCTGTGTACGTGCATGCGCCCGAACTCGGTGCAGCGCGACAGTGTCGGCACCGCCTTGCCGGGGTTGAGCAGGCCATGCGGGTCAAACGCCGCTTT
The DNA here is from genome assembly GCF_024653915.1 of Sulfuricaulis sp. Classification (NCBI taxonomy): domain Bacteria; kingdom Pseudomonadati; phylum Pseudomonadota; class Gammaproteobacteria; order Acidiferrobacterales; family Acidiferrobacteraceae; genus Sulfuricaulis; species Sulfuricaulis sp. The sequence goes on from NZ_JANLGY010000013.1 coordinate 64,504, forward strand.
CAGGGCATGAAACTGTTCGATCTCCCCCTTGGTGAACTGCATGCACATCTGGTTGATCTTCTCGATGCCAACGCCATGCTCACCGGTCACGGTGCCGCCGACCTCAATGCAGAATTCCAGAATCTTGCTGCCCAACTCTTCAGTCATTTCCAATTCGCCGGGATTGTTGGCGTTGTAAAGAATCAGCGGGTGCAGGTTGCCGTCGCCGGCGTGAAATACGTTTGCGACCCTCAGCCCATATTCTTTTGATAACTCATTTATCCGAGTCAGCACCTTGCCCAGATGCTTGCGCGGGATGGTGCCGTCCATGCAGTAATAATCCGGCGACAGGCGCCCGACAGCGGGGAACGCCGCCTTGCGCCCGGCCCACATGCGCAGGCGCTCGGCCTCGTCCTTGGCGGTGCGTACCTCGACCGCGCCCTGCTTCAGCAGCAGCGCGCGGATCTGCGCGATGCCCTCGGAGACTTCCTCGGTGGTGCCGTCGAGTTCGCACAGCAGGATCACCTCCGCGTCGAGCGGGTAGCCGGCCTTGACGTATTCCTCGGTGGCCTTGATCGCGAGCCTGTCCATCATCTCCAGCCCCGCGGGTATAAAGCCCTGGGCGATGATCGCGGCCACGGCGTCGCCGGCCTTTTCAATCTCGTCGAACACTGCCAGCACCACCTGCGCGCGTTCGGGTTTGGGCAGCAGCTTGACCGTGAACTCGACCATCACCCCGAGCATGCCCTCCGAGCCGTTCATGATCGCGAGCAGGTCGTAGCCGGGAATGTCGAGTGCCTTGCCGCCGAGCGTGACCAGCTCGCCGTCCATGGTCATGAATTTGACGCCGGTGACGTTGTGCACCGTCAGGCCGTATTTCAGGCAATGCACGCCGCCGGAATTCTCGGCCACGTTGCCGCCGATGGAGCAGGCCAGCTGCGAAGAGGGATCGGGCGCGTAGTACAGCCCGTGCGGCGCGGCGGCCTCGGAGATCGCGAGGTTGCGCACGCCCGGCTGCACGGTGGCGGTGCGGTTGACCGGGTCAACTTCGAGGATGCGGTTGAACTTGGACAGCGACAGCAGCACGCCGGCCTCGTGTGGCAGCGCGCCGCCGGACAGCCCGGTGCCGGCGCCGCGCGCCACGACCGGTATATTATGTTCCGCGCATAATTTCAGCACGTAGCTGGCCTGTTCGATGGTCTCCGGCAGCGCCACGATCCACGGCAACTTGCGATAGGCCGACAGCCCGTCGCACTCGTACGGGCGCTGGTCTTCCTCGGTGGTCAGCACCGAGGCGCGCGGCAGGCGCTTGCGCAGCAGCGCCGCGAATTTTTCGCGCGGGACTTGTGTGCCGGATACTTTCTGTGAAATAACGGTAGCCATGTCAGACTCGTATTACCTGAAGGTTAAACTCATGTCATGCCGGGGTAAACAGCGCGCGCTGGAATGAGCCAATTGACCCCGTCCCGCGCGTCACATTCTCCCGGCCGCTACCGCGGCCGCTTCGCGCCATCACCCACCGGGCCGCTGCATTTCGGCTCGCTGATTGCGGCTGTCGGCAGTTTTCTCCAGGCGAAATCGCGTGGCGGCGAATGGCTGGTGCGCATCGAAGACCTCGACCCTCCGCGCGCAGCGCCGTCGCGCGGCCGATAACATCCTGCGCACGCTCGAAGCCTTTGGTCTGCACTGGGACGGCGAGGTGGTGTACCAAAGCCGCCGCCACGCGCTGTACGAAGAAGCGCTGGCAAATCTGAAAGCCCGGAACCAGATTTATCCCTGCGCGTGACGAGCGGCAAGCTTGGGTACTGCCGGCACGCTCTGTTAGAGTGCTCGGGATAACGTCAGCGGAGGACATTCCATGAAAAAAATCACTCGCACCTTCCTCACCGGTCTGGCCGTGACGCTGCCGGTGGTATTGACCCTTTATCTCCTGGTCTGGGTGACGCTCACAACCGAGCGCGTTCTGGACAGGGTGTTGCACCTCGTGTTGTCGGAGGCGGTCTTTGTCCCCGGTCTCGGGCTGATGCTGGGCTTGGTGTTGGTATTCCTCGTGGGCCTGCTGATGCGCACCTGGGCCGCGCGCAGTATCTTTGCCTGGACCGAGCGGATGATGTACCGGGTGCCGGTGATCAAGACGGTCTATGGAACACTGCGCGACTTTACCGATTTCTTGTCGCGGCCGCAGAAGCAGGGCGCGCGGCAGGTGGTGCTGGTGCGCCTCGGGGGCACCGACCTGCGCATCATGGGCTTCGTCACGCGCGATGATCTCGCCGGCCTGCCGTCGGGCATGAGCGAGCCCGGGGTGATCATGGTGTACCTGCCCATGAGCTATCAGGTTGGTGGTTACACCGTGTTGGTCCCGCGCGCGTCGGTGCAGCCGGTGGACATGTCGTTCGAGGAGGCCATGCGCTTTACCCTGACCGCGGGTCTCAGCGTTCCAGCCGTCAAAGACGAAAAATAAGGAGGCGGTGCGAATATTGGGGCCAGATTGGAGTTCCCAGGATATTCCAGACACCCTTAAACACCCACCAATGCTCGAATACACCGAATACACTAAATTCCTGGTTGGACTCATCGCCGTCGTCAACCCGCTCGGCGCGGTACCGATTTTTATTGCCCTGACGGGGAATACCAGCAACAAGGACAGAAGGGAAATCTCCAAGCTGGTGGTGCTGTCCGTATGCATCATATTGTTCGTTTCGCTTTTCTTTGGACATGCTTTGTTGCGCTTCTTCGGGATAACGATTGACTCATTCAGGGTAGCCGGGGGAATTCTGATCCTGCTCATGGCCATCTCGATGTTGCAGGCCAGGCTGAGCGCGGCGGTTCATACCAAAGAGGAAGAACAAGAAGGCATGACCAAGGAATCCATCGCCGTGGTCCCGTTATCCATGCCGCTGCTCGCCGGACCCGGCGCCATCAGCACCGTCATCCTTTTTTCCCATAAAGGCTCGGGCATCGGTCACTATTTTCTGGCGGGACTGGATATATTTTTATTGAGCATCATTTTATTGACGGTATTCCAGTTCATCCCGTGGATATCAAGGACTATCAGCCAGACAGGGATCAACATCTTCACCCGTATCATGGGCTTGATCCTGGCCGCGATCGCCATTGAATTTATTGCCAATGGACTGAAAGGATTGTTTCCGGCTTTGGTGTAGCCAGGTTAGATTGAGATCAAACAGGGAGAGTCCATTGACGTATTACCTGGTCAAAATCGCCATCACGACCGTTTTGATCGTGGCGATCTCCGAAATTGCCAAGCGCAGCTCCTTCGTTGGGGCCATTCTGGCAAGGATCGGCGTGATTTATTAGCAATCGCGCCGATCCTTTTTCAAGTATTACTCTCAAATCTTCCCCAGAAAATCCGCCTTGCCCACGGGAACGCCGTTGTGGCGCAGGATGGCGTAGGCCGTGGTGGTGTGGAAATAAAGATTCGGCAGCACGTAGTGCAGGAGATAGGCCTGGCCCTTGAACGACATGGGCTTTCCGCCGACCTTCAGTTCAATCGTTTTATCCTCGCTCCCGTCTATCTGTTCCGGCTTGAAGGTCCTGAGAAAGGCGACGGTCTTGTCCAGCCGTGCCTTCAGCTCCGCGAAACTGGCCTCGTTGTCTTCATAGCTTGGCGGGGTCTGGCCCGATAGTCGCGCGGCGCAACCCTTGGTGGCGTCGGTGGCAATCTGTACCTGGCGCGCCAGCGCAAACATGTTGGGGTACAGACGCGCGTTGACGAGCACCGAGGGGTCGATCTTATTGGCCTCGGCATGGGTGGCCCCCTTGTCCAGGATGCCAGCGAGGTTGCCGTGCATGTGAATGAAGACCGGGATGGAAGCCTGGTACATGGACAGAGTCATGGTGTGCTCCTGATGGTGAAAAGGAATCGTAGAGATTGTTCAGTAATCGCTCCGAAGCCCTTAACTATACCCAAACGTCGCGCCCACAGAAAATCAGGGAAAGCCCGGAGGGCACTTGGGGCATTTGTGTGGGCGCAAGGTACACGCGCCGTGCCCCCGATCGAATTTCTCCTTTCCGTCATGTCAGTGCCGGGGTAGGCTTCTGATTCCGAATATTTGATGATGAGCACCCCTGATCGTGCCTGTTGCCATTGCTGCCAACAATCTTGTGAAGCGTTTCGGCGCCGTGCTGGCTGTCAACAGCGTTTCGCTATCGATCCCGCCCGGCGAGATTTTCGGACTGCTCGGGCCTAACGCCGCCGGAAAGTCGACGTTGATCCGGCTGTTGTCGGGAATCCTGTCGGCTGACGGCGGGAACGCCGAGATACTGGGTTACGATCTCGCTACCCACGCCGAAGCCATTAAAAAGCGTATCGGTTATGTGGCGCAGCACTTCGCGCTATACCCCGAGTTGACGGTGGCGGAGAACCTGGATTTTTACAGCGCTATTTACCAACCAATCACGGATGCCGAGCAAGCGCGCTTGTTGGAACAATACGGCCTGGCACCGTATCGTCACCGGCGCGCGGGCCAATTGTCCGGCGGCTATAAAAGGCGGCTGTCGATTGCCTGCGCCATGGCGCACGACCCGAAGCTGATTTTTCTAGATGAACCGACTGCCGGCATCGATCCGGTGACGCGCAAGGAATTGTGGGAATCCTTTTACGCTTTGGCCGCCTCCGGAAAAACGCTCTTCGTCACCACGCATTACATGGAAGAAGCGGAACGCTGCCATCGCCTGGCATTTATAAACAAGGGTGGGCTGGTGGGCGAGGGGACGCCGACGCAGATCAGGGGCTTATTGAAAGACTATCGTGTCTATGCCTGCCGGCTGCATTACGACCCGGCCGTCGTCGCGGCGCTGTCGGGGATGGACGGTGTGCTGGTATTGAACCAGTTCGGCGAAGAATTACGGATCATCACCGACGCGGCGATGGCCTAGGACCGGTTGGCCGCCGTCGTGGCGCACCGCCTTCCCTCCGGCGTTCATCTGCGCGCGGTCGAGCCCAATATCGAGGATGCCTTCATCACGTTGACGCGGGAGTCGCCGGCGCCATGAAACATATTCTGGCAATGATGAAGAAGGAATTCCTGCAACTGCGACGCGATCCGCGCCTGATCGGTTTTATTGTCATGGCGCCGGTGATCCTGCTGATTCTGTTCGGTCTGGCGCTGAAGCTGGAACCGGCAAATGTCAAAATGGCCTATGTCGATCAGGATAAATCTTTTTTTACCGACCTGATCAAAACCAATATCTGGTACGAGGGCTATTTCAAGCTTTATGATGTGGCCGATGAAGCTGCCATTATCAAGGAAATTCGTGACGGACGTGCGCGCGCCGGGTTGTTTATCAAGAAGGATTTTTCCGACAAGCTCTCCGAGAATCAACAACCCACTGTCAAGATGTATGTGGACGGGACGATGCCGTCATTGGCGACGGCCATGGACAATAATTCCAGTGCCATTACCGACCGGAAAGTTACCGGTGACATGTACTTTCTCGATGCGAATGCACCAAAAACCATTATTCCGTCCGAGCCGTTTATTCTGGATATTGAGATACTTTTCAACCCCGACAAGAAGGAAACCTGGTTTTTCCTTCCCGGTGTTATCGGCGTGTTGATTATGCAGATCGCCCTGATCCTGACCAGCACGGCGATCGTGCGCGAGAAGGAATACAACACGCTGGAGCAAATTGTGGTCAGCCCCATCACCCGGACCGAATTCATCCTCGGCAAGATCTTTCCGTACATGCTGATTGCCTTCGCCGATTTTTATTTCATCCTGGTGCTGGGCTGGTCGATGTTCGATCTTCCGGCCGCGTCGTCGCAGCTGATGCTGTTTGGCCTTGCTTTTGTATATGTCGTCGGGCTCATCGCCCTGGGGCTGGTGATTTCCACCGTAAGCCAGACCCAGCAGCAGGCCATTTTCCTGTCGATTTTTATCCTTATTCTTTCCATTCTGCTGTCGGGTTTTATCTTTCCGGTTGAGGCCATGCCGGTTTACATCCAGCCGGTGGCTTATCTGCTGCCATTCACGCGCGGCATCCTGCTCAAGGATAATGACTTCCTCGTTCTGGCGCCTGATTACGCCGCCCTTTCTGGTTTTGCCGCTGTCTTTATCGTGATAAGCATTACGCGTTTCAAGAAATCACTGGACTGAATAAATTGGGGTTAGCTCTGAACACGGTTTCATCACGCAAGTGAAGGCACCGCGGTCTGCTACAAATTCCCCATTAAATAATTCCCGGTATACATGTCGTTGCTCGCCTGCGAGGATTTTTTATAGCTCCTGCCGGCAGCGGTCTAATGAGCAAAATCACGGCTTTGGCACGTTTTCTGCACCATTTCCCCCATGGTTAGTATTGAAAACGGTAAGGTGCATTCATGAAGCTATGGCGCCTGATGCTCATCGGTTTGAGTCTGCTGGTCTCGGCCTGTACCAGCACACGCGATTTCTACGAAGCGGTTTACAGCACGCTGCAGTTTCACGCCAGGGCCAAGAATCCGCAGGATAATGCCACGTATCAAGACCGGCCCGTGAGCTTTCAGCAGTACCAAGCCGAACGTAAGGCGCTCATCGACTCCCGGGACAAATAAAGAAGAGCTGGAATCAATTCTCCGTTTTCACTGATATGTTGCTTTAGACGCTACCAAATATCCACCCGGTAGAATTCGTCCTGTTTCACGGGTAGACTGCGCCCCCTGCTTAATACAGTGTTCCGGCGTTACCCCTGTTCCCATGCAAACCGCGCGTGAAATTTTTTCCTATCGCAAGTACTGGGCCAAGCGCTTCGGTCCGGCGCCGTTTCTGCCCGTGTCGCGCGAGGAGATGGACGAACTCGGCTGGGATTCCTGCGACATCATATTAGTTACCGGCGATGCCTACGTGGACCTGCCGAGCTTCGGCATGGCCATCGTCGGGCGCGTGCTGGAATCGCAGGGTTTCCGCGTCGGGATTATTGCCCAGCCTGACTGGAAGAGCGCCGAGGCATTCAAGACCCTGGGCCGGCCGAATTTGTTCTTCGGCATCAGCGCCGGCAACATGGATTCCATGGTCAACCGTTACACCGCCGACCGGCGCATCCGCTCGGACGACGCCTACACCCCCGGCGGCGCCGCGGGCCGGCGCCCGGACCGCTCGGTGATTGTGTACGCGCAGCGGGTGCGAGAGGCCTTTGTTGCCGTGCCTATTATCATCGGCGGTATCGAGGCCTCGTTGCGGCGCATCGCGCATTACGATTACTGGTCGGACAAGGTGCGCCGCTCGATCCTGCTGGATGCCAAGGCCGATCTGCTGGTCTATGGCAATGCCGAACGCCAGGTGGTCGAGATCGCGCATCGCCTCGCGGCCAAGGAGCCGCTTGCCAATATCACCGACGTTCGCGGAACCGCTTTCGTGCGTAACGGTCTGCCGGAAGGCTGGACCGAACTGGACTCCGCGAAACTGGATACGCCCGGCGCGTTGAATCCGCCGGTGAATCCTTATGCGAGCGAGGAAGAAATGCGTGCTTCCCCTCCCCCTAACGCCCTCCCGCAAGGGGAGGGGGAGTCTGTTATTAATGTTGTTCAGTTGCACAAGCGTGCGCCGAAGCTGGACCGCGAAAAAACCGTGGTTCGTCTGCCGGCGTTCGAATCGGTATCGAAAGATTCCATCCTTTATGCGCACGCCTCGCGCGTGATGCATGTCGAAACCAATCCCGGCAACGCGCGCGCCCTGGTGCAGCGCCATGGTAACCGCGACGTGTGGCTCAATCCGCCGCCATTGCCGCTCGCGACCAAAGAAATGGACGGCATCTATGAGCTGCCGTACCAGCGCCTGCCACACCCGTCGTACGGCAAGGAGAAAATCCCGGCCTACGAGATGATCCGGTTTTCTATTTCCATTCAGCGCGGTTGCTTCGGCGGCTGTACCTTCTGCTCCATCACCGAGCACGAGGGGCGCATCATCCAGAATCGATCGGAAGAATCGGTCATCCGCGAAATCGAAACCATCCGCGATACCGTGCCCGGCTTCACCGGCGTGATCTCCGATCTTGGCGGACCCACGGCCAACATGTATCGCATCGCCTGCAAGTCGCGCGAAATCGAATCGGCCTGCCGCTTACCCTCGTGCGTGTACCCCGATATTTGCCAGAACCTCAATACCGATCATTCGTCTCTCGTTAAACTCTACCGCCGCGCACGCGAGTTGCCGGGCATCAAGAAGGTGCTGATCGGTTCCGGCGTGCGCTATGACCTCGCCATCGAATCGCTGGAGTACGTAAAGGAACTGGTGACGCACCATGTTGGCGGCTATCTCAAGATCGCGCCTGAGCATTCGCGCGAAGGCCCGCTATCCAAAATGATGAAGCCGGGGATGGGGGCGTATTACAAGTTCAAGGAGCTGTTCGATAAATATTCGAAAGAGGCGGGCAAGGAGCAATACCTGATTCCCTATTTCATCGCGGCGCATCCGGGCACCACTGACGAGGACATGCTGGAGCTGGCCCTGTGGCTGAAGCAGAATGGCTTTCGTGCCGACCAGGTGCAGGCCTTCCTGCCGTCACCGATGGCGACGGCGACCGCCATGTACCACTCCGGCAAGAACCCGCTGCGCAAGGTGACCCGCGACAGCGAGCGGGTGCTCGTCCCCAAGGGCCTCAAGCAGCGCCGGCTGCACAAGGCCTTCCTACGCTACCACGACGCCAACAACTGGCCGATGTTGCGCGCCGCGTTGCGGCGCATGCACCGACTCGACCTCATCGGTTCGGCCAAGCATCAGCTGATTCCCTCGTATCAGCCGGTGGGGACAGGGCAGGTGCACGAAGGCCGCCGCGGTGGCAAACGCTTTGCCACGCAACACACCGGCTTGCCGAAATTCACACCGAAGAAACCCAAGTCAGCGCACGTCGGACAGCGACCGCACAAGACACTGCATCCCGGCAGCCCCACCGGCAGCGGCAAGCGACGCTGAACAGGTTCAATTTCAGTTTCGAGCAATGCCATTCAAGTCGCGTGCGTGATAACATGCGCTTCCAGCATGACCCCATATTCACGCAGGTTGAACCACGGTAGATGATCCTGCACATCGACATGGATGCGTTTTACGCCTCCATCGAAGAGCGGGATCGTCCGGGCCTTCGCGGCAAGCCGATGGTCGTCGGCGGCAATCCCGACAAGCGCGGGGTGGTCGCGGCGGCAAATTACGCGGCACGGCGTTACGGTATTCACAGCGCCATGCCGACGGCGCGAGCCAAACATCTTTGTCCCCACCTGATCGTCCTGCCGCCGCGCCATTCCTATTACGCTCAGGTATCGCAGCAGATCCGTGACATTTTTCATCGCTACACGCCACTCGTTGAGCCGTTGTCGCTCGATGAGGCGTTTCTGGACGTGAAGCACAGTCATCTTCTGTTCGGCGAACCGGCTGATATTGGGGCGCGCATCAAGCGCGAAATCCGGGATGAACTCAAGCTCACCGCGTCGGTTGGGGTGGCGCACAACAAGTTTCTTGCCAAGGTGGCCAGTGAGGCAGGGAAGCCTGACGGAATTCTCGAAGTGAATCCTGCCGGCGTGCAGGCCTTTCTCGACAAGCTCCCGGTGTCGAAGCTCTGGGGCGTGGGCAAGGTCAACAATCAGCGTTTGCAGAATCTCGGCATACACACCATCGGCGATCTGCGCGCGCAGACGCCGGAGATGCTGGAGGAATTATTTGGCAGCTGGGGTGGAACGCTGTGGGATCTGGCGCACGGGAAGGATCATCGCACGGTGGTGCCGGACCACAGGGCCAAATCCCTCTCACACGAGACCACGTTTGCGGAGGACATCACCGATGTCGAGGCGCTACGCGGTTGGTTACTCGACCTGACGCGTCAGGTGGCCATGCGCCTGCGGCGCAACCGTATCCGCGGACGGATCGTGCACGTGAAAATCCGCTTCGCCGATTTCCGCACCATCACGCGCTCGCGCACGTTGTCACAGTCCACGGACGTTACACAGGAGTTGTGGGACACGGGTCTGGCGATGCTGTTGCAAAATCTTCCGCTGCGGCATCGCGGAGTGCGCCTGCTCGGTTTCAGCGTGAGCGGTTTCGATCCGACCGGGCCTTGCCAGACCGATCTGTTCGATGAGTCGATCCGATCCAGGCAGGTACGCCTCGATACCGTCAGTGACTGGATACACGCCCGCTTCGGCTCGGCGGCGCTGACACGTGCCGCCGAACTGGCTCACACCTCGGAGTAAACCCCTGAGGCCGCGCGCTTAAGCGGCGCGCCGTCTTTCCATTTTGGATGCTTGTATCATTTGGGCGCGTAGCTCCGGCGTGTCTCTGTGCCCGTGAACCGCTATTGCGTGCTGTACGGCCGCCTCTATCAGTTCCGACTCGGTGTCAGCAAAGATAGCCACTGAGCAACGCATCTCGCAGGGAAAATCCCGACAGTCAATGAATTTCCTGACCATAGCTCCTCCATTTTTTTTGGTTCGATCTAAACAGCTTGAGGAAAAATCAACAACTTCAGACCCCCCATTCCTTTGTGCGGGACCTAACACCAAGCTTAATCCTCGATTTATAGGTGTCAAGGCAACAACATTCATGCCAGCGTCACCAGCTTCGAAAGAAAGAGACGCATTGAACGCGGACTGCATTCCCTTTCAGGAAAATCGTGCCAGCGTCAGGCCTTTCAGGTCGATGTCCACGCTGCGGCCCGAGACAATATCCGCCAGGATTTTTCCTGAGCCGCAGGCCATGGTCCAGCCGAGGGTTCCGTGGCCGGTATTGATAAACAGGTTTTTACAAGGCGTGGCGCCCAATATGGGCGGATTGTCCGGCGTCATCGGCCGTAGCCCGCACCAATTCTGTGCATCCACCTGATTGCCGGCGCCCGGAAACAGATCGGCCAGCACGTGCGAGATGATGGCCAGCCGCGAGGACCGCAACGACAGGTCATAGCCTGCGAGCTCCGCCGTCCCTGCGCCGCGCAGCTTGTCGCCCAAACGTGTGATGACGACCTTGTATGTAACATCAGTCACACTGCCGGCCGGAGCCGCCTTGGCATCCATGAGCGGAAGGGTGACGGAGTAACCTTTGACGGGATAGATCGGCAGCCGGATGCCGAGCGGGCGCAGCAGCAGTGGCGTGTAGCTGCCGCAGGCGATCACATAGGCATCGGCTTTCAGCTCGCCCTCGCCGGTGATTACACGGATGAGACAGTCACCATCTGCTTCGAGCCGTTCTATGTGAGTATTAAGTGAAAACGTAACGCCTTGGGACTTGGCAAGGTTAGCCAGCGATTGGGTGAATTGGAAACAATCACCCGATTCGTCGCCGGGAAAATGCAGGCCCCCAACAATCTTTTCCTGCGACGCGCGCAGCGCGGGTTCGTGCGCGACACAACCGGCGCGATCGAGCAGGCGGCAATCGACACCCCAGCGTGAGAGCATCCTGGCGTCTCGTGCCGCATCGTCGAGTTCTTTTTTCGTGCGGAAGAGTTCGAGTATGCCGGTCATGTGCTCGTCATAACGGATACCGGTTTCATTCCGTAGTGCCATCAGGCATTCGTGGCTGTAACGCGAAAGCCGTACCATGCGTTCCTTGTTGATGACGTAACGCTCAGACGTGCAATTGGCAAGCATTTTGAAAAGCCAGGTCCACATCGCCGGGTCCAGACGCGGGCGCAGTACCAGCGGCGAATGTGGGCGCAGCATCCATTTCAGCGCCTTGAGCGGAATGCCGGGCGCGGCCCACGGAGTGCCCGCGCCCCACGACACCTGACCGCCGTTGGCATGGCTGGTTTCCAGGCCTACTTCCGCTTGCCGGTCCACGACCGTGACCTCGTGCCCCGCGCGCTGCAGATACCAGGCGGTGGTGACGCCGATCACCCCGCTACCGAGGACGAGTACTTTCATGAAGACATGATGTTGCTGAAGAGCGTGCGGTTGTTATGCATGCCAGGTGGTGAAATTATTCACCGGCTCGCGTGCGGTGCGGTAATTATTCACGGGCGCCCCCGTGTCGGGGTATCCGAGCGCCATGCCGCAGACGAGGGCGCGGGTATCGGGAACATTCACCAGATTACGAACAATATCGGGATATTCCGCGATCGCGGCCTGCGGACAGGTGGCGAGCCCATGCCCGATCGCGGCGAGCATGACATTTTCAATGAACATGCCCATGTCGATCCATGAGCCTTTCTCCAGTGAGCGATCGAGAAAAAACAGCAGCCCCACCGGCGCGCCGAAGAAGGAGTAATTGTTGTTCCAGGCCTTCAGGCGCGCGTCCTTGTCGTCACGTCCAATCTTGAGTGCCTGGTAGAGCGCGAGCCCGCAGGCCACGCGACGCGATTTGTAGGGTTCATTCCACTGCTTGGGATAATAGGCGTAGTCCGGATTCTCCGGGCGTCTCGCGACGCGCTCCGCCAGCAGCGCGGCGCTGATTTTTTGTTTGGTTGCGCCCGTGATCACCACGACTTGCCATGGTTGGGCATTGGTGCCCGATGGCGCCCAGCGTGCGACGTCCAGAATCGCTTCCACCGTGGTGCGGTCGACCGGTTTGTTGAGATAGGCGCGTGTCGAAGCGCGCTGCTTGATCACATCAAGGACATCCATCGGCAATCTCCCGCTGGTAGATCGTGAATACCGTAATGTAACCCGATTACGGTATCGGAAGAATTCCCGGATGAAGAGCCGAAACGAAACAACCCGGCAGGCGCCGGGTTGGGTAGGGGGAAAACCGTTTTAATTTAACCGGTGGAGGCGCGGGCGGTCTGCAGCGGCGGGACGCGGCGTTCGGCCTTTTCCAGCCATTGATGGATGCGGCGGGCGTCGCCGTAACGGCTGAGCTTGCCCCACGAGTTGAGCAAGACAATCGTGAGCGGACGGTCTGAGATGGTGGTCTGCATGATCAGGCAATTACCCGCGGCAGCGGTGTAACCGGTTTTGCTCAGGCTGATGTCCCAGCTGTCGCGATGCACCAGCCGGTTGGTATTGCGAAAGGCGACTTGGCGTCCCGAAGCCAGGTCGGTGATACGGAACGAGGGTGTGGTAGTCATCAAATGGAACAGCTGATGTTTTTGTGTCTCCTCGACCAACCGCACGAGATCGTTGGCGGTGGAGACATTGCCATTGTGCAGGCCGCTGGCGTCGATGAAACGGGTCTGTGTCATCCCGAGTTTCTGCGCCTGCGCATTCATGGCCTGGAACATGGCGTCTTCGCCGCCCGGATAAGAGCGCGCCAGCGCGGCCGCCGCGCGGTTGTCGGAGGCACCGAGTGCGGCGCGCAGCAAATCGTAGCGAGTGAACACGGCATTGAAGCCAATACGTGATTTCGTGCCACGCAGGCGGTCGCGATCATCGCGCGTGATTTTGATCTGTTCGTCGAGCGACAATCCGGATTCAAGGATGACCAACGCTGTCATGAGCTTGGTCAGGGAGGCGATGGGGCGCGGGCGTTCGATGTTGCGTCCGTAGAGCATGACACCTTCGCGATCATCCATGATTATGGCGACGCCCGATTGCAGCGTAAGCCGTTCGGGGTGACCGTACTGGATGATGTCCGCCGCCGAGGCGAACGAGGCTGGCTTGTTTTCAACCGGCGGCGTGACGCTGGCATCCGAGGTGGCAAACAGCGTGGTAAGAGTCAGGCCGGCGACGGTCGCCAGACTGACCAGCATCCCTGTCAGTTTGATTGAATCGATGACGTGTTCCTCCCTGTTCTTTTTCGCGGCCACTACTTTATATTAGTAGGTGATCGGCAGGACGCAACCTTAACCCGGTATGGAGGGTCTTGTGAAGCATTGACAAGGCGCGTATTTCCACCCCGGACTGCCTCTCATCGGAGGAGCGCCCCACTTTTCAGGCGGTCCGGCCCGAGCGCCGGGTGCACCGCCGCTTGCTATGGGGGGTGGGGGTTTAATATGCTGTCCAGGCGTTTCGGAACGATTACTGACAAGGAGCAACATCCATGGCGCATACTTATCACGAACTGAAGGAAATGACCGTGGCGCAGATGCGCGAGATTGCCAAGGACATCGAGCACGAGGCGGTCAAGGGTGCAACGCAGATGAACAAGGATCATCTGCTGAAGGGTCTGTGCACGGCACTGGGGATCGAAATGCATGAGCACCATGAGGTGGTCGGCATCGACAAAGCCGGGATCAAGATCAAGATCCGGGCTCTGAGAAAAAAGCGCGATGAAATTCTGGCCACGAAAGATCGCCAGGACCTGCACGGCGTCCTGCGACAGATTCATGCACTCAAGCGCACCATCCGGCGGGCGACGGTATAGCCGCTGGCAGAATTTTAAAATATGAGTTTTCACCGCAGAGCACGCAGAGATCGCAGAGAGTTTCCAGTTTATTCTCAATACTTTCTCTGCGTACTCTGTGCCCTCTGCGGTTGAATTTCATATCATTTCCGTGTGATCCGGAAACACTGATGGATTTTCGGATCGCGCTCGAAGTCCATGGGGATGGTTTTGCGGGAAATGTCCTCGATATGGAGATCCGCGGGCGGGTCCCGGTCCAGCCGGAAACGGCGCAGATTCGTTGAGAAGATCAATATCCCGCCGGGCTCCAGCAGTGCCGCGGTATCGGTAATGAGCGCAGCGTGATCGCGCAGGATATCAAGCGTATCTTCCATGCGCTTGGAGCGCGAGAAGGTTGGCGGATCGAGAAAAATCAACTCGTAGCGTCGTTGCCGGTTTTCCTTCAGCCATACCAGCACATCGGCCTGAACCAGTTCATGTTTATTTCCCGCCAGTTTATTCAGATCGAAATTTCGCTGCGCCCAATCGAGGTAGGTGTATGACATGTCCACGGTGGTGGTGGACGCCGCTCCGCCGAGCGCGGCGTGCACCGTGGCGGTGCCGGTGTAGCCGAAAAGATTAAGGAATCGTTTACCGCCCGCCAGTTCACCCAGCATTGCGCGCGTGTCGCGGTGATCGAGGAAAAGCCCGGTATCGAGGTAATCGGTGAAGTTAACGAGAAACCGGCACGGGCCTTCACGGACTTCATGAAACTTGCCAGTCTCGTCGAGTTTTTCGTATTGTGCGCCGCCTTTCTGGCGCCGGCGTACCTTGAAGAACATCTGTTCCCGCGGGATTTCCAGGATCAACGGAATTACACCCAAGGCATGCTGTAACCGTTGCCGTGCTTTGTCGGGGCTGATGGTGTCCGGTGCCTCGTATTCCTGTACGTGCACGTAACGCTTGTCACATTCATATACGTCAACGGCGAGGTTGTACTCATGCAGGTCGGCGTCATATAGTCGGTACGCGAAAATTTCCTGACGTCGCGCCCAGCGGCCGAAGTGCTGCAAGTCCTTGCGCAGTCGGTTGGCAAACATTTCCGCGCTCGAACCGGGGCGGATCTC
Source organism: Sulfuricaulis sp. (assembly GCF_024653915.1). NCBI lineage: Bacteria > Pseudomonadati > Pseudomonadota > Gammaproteobacteria > Acidiferrobacterales > Acidiferrobacteraceae > Sulfuricaulis > Sulfuricaulis sp. The sequence continues at coordinate 79,787 of NZ_JANLGY010000013.1, forward strand.
GAAGGGTTTCGCCACGCGTTCGCCCACGACATTTTCTGGCGTGATCTCGAAGTGCAGCAGCTTGCACTCGATGGCGCCGTTGTAAAGTGTGTGCATTTTGCCGGCACGCAATCCCATCACTTTTCCCAATTCAGGATTGCCGGTGAACACCGCTCCGCGCCAGCCGGGAAAACATTTTTTGAACTGCGTGCCGAGCTCTGTGTACAGCGCCGACAGTTCGGACCCCGGGCCCAGGCGTTCTCCATAGGGCGGGTTGGCCACCACGAGCCCGGTTGACGCCTCTTCCGGGCTACAGTCGGACAGTTCACGTTGTTGCGCAACGATAAGATTGCCCAGCCCTGCGCGCTTGATGTTGTCGCGCGCAGCCCGGATCGCCAGCGGGTCGTGGTCATAGCCGTGAATCGGCGGCAGCTGCGCGAGCCCGGTTTCGCGCCGCTGGTGCGCCTCGTCGAGTAGTTTCGCCCATGCCGCGGCATCATGTTTTTTCCAGCGCAGAAAGCCGAAGTACTCGCGCGCCAGCCCGGGCGCCATGTCGGTGGCGATCATGGCACCTTCGATCAGCAGCGTGCCCGAGCCGCACATGAGATCCACCAGCATGCCGCCTTGTTTGGCGATGGCGGGCCAGTGGGCGCGCAGCAGGATCGCGGCGGCGAGATTTTCCTTGAGCGGCGCCTGCACCGTCTGCGTGCGGTAACCACGCCGGTGCAGGGATTCGCCCGAGAGATCGAGGCTGACCGTGGCCTGGTCGCGCAGCAAATAAATATTGATGCGGACATCGGGCTGGGCCGTATCGACGGAGGGCCGCACGCCGAATTCGTCGCGCAGCTGGTCTACCACGGCGTCTTTGGCTTTCAGCGCGCCGTAGTGCGAGTGGGTGATGGCCGATTGCGAGGTGGTGAAGTCCACGGCCAGCGTCCCTTCAGCGTCGAGATGCTCCTTCCAGGCAATGGTTTTTACCCCGGCGTACAGATCTTCCGGCGTGGGCGCCGGAAAACTTGTCAGCGGCAGCAGAATGCGGCTGGCCAGTCGCGACCACAGGCAGGCGCGGTAGCCGATGGCGAGCGGACCCTCAAATGCCACACCGGCGCGGGTTTCCTTGACCGTCTCCGCGTCGAGCTGGCGCAATTCGTCAGCGAGCAGCGATTCGATGCCCTTGGGACAGGTGGCGAAAAATTGGCGTGTGTCGGTCATGGGTTGGGGCGCATGTTACGTGCCCGGTCTTTCCCGGTAAACAATCTGGGTTGAGATCATGGGGTGAGGAGAAGATAATCGGTCGACCGACGATCTTGCAGGCGGCCTATCATGACGCGCATCGGTCTCGATCCGGAAACCAGGGTAGTCAATGAAGTCTTTGCGCTGATCTACGCGCCGGGGCGCACCCGCGACCGGTTTCCGGAGAATTGCGTGACCGTCATGGAATCCGAAGCGGCGGCGCTCGAAGGGGCCGATTCCGAAAAAAATCTTTATCCGGCTCGCGTCATTGGACCCTCTCGATCTTCCGAAGGGTTTCGGCTTTATTACTTGGTAGGCTGGCTGGGTAATGAGGGCAGGAAATAGCGCCAATTTTAGACATTCCGTGCTAAAAAAAGAGCTTCCCGCAGGAAGCCCTATTTGTTTGATTGCTTATGTGCAGCCTTAGGCTACGAGCGCGTCTTTCATAATATCGAGCGCCTTCGATTCGATCTGACGAATGCGCTCGGCCGAGATACTGTATTCCGCCGCCAGTTCGTGCAACGTGGGTTTTTTCTCGTCCAGCCAGCGGCGCTGAATGATGTCGCGCGAGCGCGCATCCAGCGTTGAGAGCGCGTCTTTCAATTGCGTCTGGCGTGCGTCTTCCTGATCAGATTTCGTCGCCAGCACCTCGGGGTTGTAGCGCATGTCCTGCAGGTAGCCGGCCGGCGCGACATGGTAATTGTCGTCATCGGCGTCGTTGTCGGCGTCAAACGCGACATCGAAATTGCTCATGCGGCCTTCCATTTCCTGCACTGTTTCCGGCGCCACGTCCAGATTTTCCGCCATGGCATCGACTTCGCCGCGCGTCATCCAGCCGAGACGTTCGCGCGATTTGCGCAGGTTGAAGAACAGCTTGCGCTGCGACTTGGTGGTGGCGACCTTGACGATGCGCCAGTTGCGCAGGACGTAGTCGTAAATTTCCGCCTTGATCCAGTGGACGGCGAATGACATCAGGCGCACCTTGCGCGCCGGGTCATAGTGTTTGACCGCCTTCATCAGGCCGATGTTACCTTCCTGGATCAAGTCCGCCTGCGGCAGGCCGTAGCCGGAGAAACCACGCGCGATGCGCGCGACGTTGCGTAGATTGGACATGACCAGCTGGCGGGCCGCGTCGAGATCGTTGTGCTTGTGGTAGCGCCGCGCGAGCTTGCGCTCCTCGCTCACGCTGAGGACCGGCAGGGCATTAACGGCGCGCAAATAGGCCGAGAGCCCCTTTTCGGGGTAGAGATTGATGGGCAATGTCAGTGCCTGGGCCATGTTTGGGATCTCCTGTTGCTCAACCTTACGTCTTTCTCTTAGCTAAAGTATTTTAGCACTCGAGCCATCTGAGTGCCAAACTAACTAAAAGTTCGCTTGTTATGGGGTGTTTTATGGGTTGGAGGCAGGGAATTTCAAGGGGTCAGCGGGGTTCTATAGTCCGTAGATGCCGGCCGACGGCCAGCCTTGAACCGAGCCAGCCCAGCAGCCCCCCCGTCCCGATCAAAACCAGGGCGGCCAGGAAACCCATGTTCTCAACCGCGAACAAACTGCCATAGAGGCTCGCTAGACGATGTACCGGGCCGGACAGAATCAGCAGGCCCAGAGCGACCAGCAACCAGGCCAGGATGCCGCCCAGCAGGCCCTGAAGCGTGCCGGAATAGAGAAAAGGGCGACGAATGAAGGCATTGGTACCGCCGATCAGCTTGATGATCTCGATTTCGTCACGGCGGTTGAGGACGGCAAGGCGGATGGTATTCCCGATAATGAGCAGCACGGCCAGCGCCAGCCCTGCCGTCAAAATCAATACTCCCTGCATGGCCAGATCGAGCATGGCGTACAGCCGGCGGACCCATTCGAGATCAAGTTGCGCGAGCTCGACTTCGTTGTGGCGCTGCAGATCCTTCAGCAGCGATTGCAGGGCATCGGGGCGTGCGTGCTTGGCGGCCGGGTGCACGACCAGCACCGGCGGCAGCGGGTTGCGGTCGAGTGAGCCCAGCGCTTCTCCGAAGCCCGAGAGTTTCTTGAACTCGGCCAGCGCCGCCTCGCGCGAAACGTAATCCACCCAGGAGACCGCCGGCAATTTGCGAATTTTCTCGGAGAGTTTTTCGATGGCGGAATCGGAAACATCTTGTTTCAGAAACAGGGAAATTTGGCCATTGTCCTCCCAGCCGTGCGCCAGCCGCTGCACATTCTCGATGGCGACATAAAGGCTGGCCGGCAGTGCCAGCGTAATGCCGATCACCGCGACGGTCAGGAAGGTAGCCACCGGCACGCGCGAGAGTTGCCCGAGGGTGTAAAAGAAAACCTGCGCATGACGCAGGAAATAATTCCTGATCACGGTTTGGCCCCCGTGTCACGCGCGAGCTCGCCGTGGTTCAACTCAATAACGCGCTGGCGCGCGCGGTCGATGAGATGCAGATCGTGTGTCGCGATCAGTACTGTTACGCCGTGGTGATGAAAATCAAGAAACAAGTCGAGGATCTCGTCGGAGAGCTTGCTATCGAGATTGCCGGTTGGCTCGTCCGCCAGCAGCAAGGGCGGTTTGTTGACCACGGCGCGCGCAATACCGACGCGCTGCTGCTCGCCGCCGGAGAGCGTCACCGGAAGCATGCGTTCCTTGTCGAGCAGACCGACCATCTCGAGCGCGGCGCGTACGCGCCGCGGAATCTCCTGTTGGTCGGTGCCAGTAACGATCAAAGGCAAGGCCACGTTGTCGTAAACGGTACGATCGAACAGCAGCTTGTGATCCTGGAAAATCACGCCGATCTCGCGCCGGAAATAGGGGATGCGTCGGCGCGGGAGTTTTGTCAGGTTTTTGCCGTTGACGGCGGCCTCGCCACGCGTGGGACGGTCGATGGCTGTGATAAGCCGGAGCAGGGTGCTTTTACCCGCGCCGGAATGGCCGGTGATGAAGGCCATTTCGCCGGCCTCGATGCGCAGGTTGATATCGCGCAAGGCATCGAAGCCCCCGGGGTAACGTTTGAATACATGGGCAAATTCAATCATGAAAAAATCAGTGGCAAGTAGCGAGTAACAAGTAGCAAGGAATGTACAAAGTGGCAATCATTTTATCTTGCAACTTGCCACTTGAAACTTGCTACTCGGTTTTAGGCAACAACGCGTCGACATACTCCTCCGCGTTGAATTCACGCAAGTCGTCCATGCCTTCCCCCACTCCGATGAAGCGGATCGGCAGCCCTGTCTGGCGCGCCATGGCGATCAGGATGCCGCCTTTGGCGGTGCCATCGAGCTTGGTCAGCGCGAGACCGGTCACCCCCACGGCCTCACGGAAATGTTTTAGTTGCGACAAGGCGTTCTGCCCGGTGCCGGCATCGAGCACCAGCAACACCTCGTGCGGGGCATCGGGGCGGGTTTTGCCGATAACGCGCCGTATTTTTCGGAGTTCATCCATCAGACCTTCCTGCGTGTGCTGGCGTCCGGCGGTGTCGACAATGAGGACGTCGCTGTGGCGCGCGACCGCGGCATTGAGCGCGTCGTGCACCACCGCCGCGGCATCGGCCCCGGTGTGCTGGGCAATGACGGGGATATCAAGCCGCCCGGCCCAGGTTTTGAGCTGTTCGATGGCCGCGGCACGGAAGGTGTCGGCTGCCGCCAGCGTTACCGTGAGCCCCTGATTTTTGAAATAGTTTGCGAGTTTGGCGATGGTGGTGGTTTTGCCCACTCCGTTGACGCCCACGACCATAATGATGAAAGGCCTTTCCGCTGCGATTTCCAGCCGCCGATGACAGGGTTCGAGAATTGAAAGAATGCCCTGCCGGAGCGCGCCATGCACGGCGCGTGTATCGTTCAGCTGCTGGCGCGATACCTGATCCGTGATGTCTTGCATCAGTTGCTGGGTGGTTTCCACCCCCACGTCGGCGGACAGCAGCAGTGTTTCCAGGTCTTCGAAAAGAGAATCGTCGAGCGCACGATCTCCGAGCAGCAGGTCGGAAAGCCCCCGGGTGAAACTGCGCTGGGTGGCAGCCAGCTTGTCGCGCAGGCGTCCCAGCAGGCCGGTGGGGCGGTTTTTTTCTGACTGGCCTGAAGGATAAGACGGGCTCAAGAGATAATCCTGAATGGAAACTTTTTCGGTTAAGTGACTCTAAGCTGTGGCACAATATTATATAGAGAATAATCCGGGAAACCCCATGCTTCAAAAATTTTCATGGCTCCTGCTTCTGGGCCTGTGGTTGACAGCGTGCAGTCAGACGCATGAAACCACACTGGACAACGGCTTGCGCGTCATCGTGCACGAGGATCATCGTTCGCCGGTGGTGGTTTCGCAAATCTGGTACAAGGTCGGCAGCCAGGACGAGCCCGAAGGTCTCACCGGCATATCGCACGTGCTTGAGCACATGATGTTCAAGGGCACGGCCAAACTCAAACCCAACGAATTTTCGCGCATCATCGCCGAAAATGGCGGGCGCGAAAACGCTTTCACCAGTTACGATTACACCGCCTATTTCCAGCAGCTGGAAAAATCGCGTCTCCCCATCGCCTTCGAGCTTGAGGCCGATCGCATGCAGAACCTGGTGCTGACCGAGGCCGAGTCCATCAAGGAGATCAAAGTGGTGATGGAAGAGCGCCGGCTGCGCACGGAGGATCAGCCCGAGGCGCTGGTCGGTGAAAAATTCATGAACACCGCCTACGAAGTGCATCCGTACAAGCATCCGGTCATCGGCTGGATGGCGGATCTGCAATCCATGACGGTCAAGGACCTGCGTGACTGGTATGGTCGCTATTACACCCCGGCCAATGCCATTTTGGTTGTGACGGGTGATGTGCAGCCAAAAGAAGTGTTTGCGCTGGCACAGAAACATTTCGGGCCAGTTCCCGCGCGCCCACCGGTGACCACAGCAGCTGCCGCGGAACCCACGCAAAAAAGCGAGCGCCGCGCACGCGCCGCGTTGCCGGCGGAGGTACCGTATCTCTTGCTGGGCTACCACACACCGGTGCACGCATCGGCCGGGCGCAATGAAGTTGCTGAATGGGAGCCCTATGCGCTGAGCATACTCGGCGGTGTGCTTGACGGCGGACAGGCGGCGCGATTCGAGCGTGAACTGGTGCGCGAGAAAAAAATCGCCTCCAGCATAGGCGTTGAGTATTCGGCGGTGTCGCGTTCGCCCTCCATGCTGCTCATCGAGGCCACGCCGACCAACGGGCACACCACGGCGGAACTGGAAAAGGCCATCCGTGCCCAGATTGAACGCATCCGCAACGAGCCGGTGTCCGCCGAGGAAATGAAACGCGTGAAAGCGCAAGTGGTGGCGGGCAATGTCTATTCGCGCGACTCGGTGTTTTATCAGGCGATGCAGATCGGACGCCTGGCGGCGGTCGGTCTCGACTGGCGCATGCTCGATGACTACGTTAAAAATCTCAACGCCGTGACGGCGGAACAGGTGCAGACGGTCGCGCGCAAATATCTCGTGGACACGAACCTTACAGTGACTGTGCTCGATCCGCAGCCGATGAGTAAAGACAAGCCGCGTCCCGCCCCGCGCATGGGAGGCGGCCATGTTCGATAATACTTTGGTGCGCGCGTTAGCGCGCCTCGGCTCGCCCCCTTCTCCCTTGACGGGAGAAGGGGTGGGGATGAGGGTGGCACATCTCGGGATGTGGTTTCTGACCCTGTGCCTTATCACCTTTATTCCTCAAGTCGAGGCGGGTCCAAAAATCCAGCACTGGACCCTGTCCAATGGCGCGCGCGTTTATTTTGTTGAAAGCCGCGAATTGCCCATGTTGCAGGTTCGCGTGGTATTCGACGCCGGATCCAGCCGCGATCCCGTGGAAAAGGCGGGCGTTGCCAATCTGGCGGCGGCCATGCTGGACGAAGGCGCGGACAAGCTTAGTGCAGATGACATCGCCGGTCGTTTTGAAGGCGTGGGCGCAGAATTTGGCGCCGGCGTCGATCGCGACATGGCCAGCGTCAGTCTGCGCAGCCTGTCGGATTCCGCCTTGCTGGACCCGGCGCTGGAATTGTTCGCCCGGGTTCTGTCCACCCCTGCCTATCCCGCGGAGAATCTCGAGCGCCAACGGGCGCAAGCGCTCGTGTCCCTGCAAAAAGACGCGCAGTCGCCGGGTGCGATTGTTGAAAAGGCGTTTTACAGTGAGTTGTACGGCCAGCATCCCTATGCCAGCAATCCCCTGGGGAACGAAAAAAGCCTGAAGGCCATTACACGCGATGACCTGCTTGTCTTTCATCGGCGCCATTATGTTGGCACTAATGCCTGGGTGGTGATTGTCGGTGACGCGAGTAAACGCCAGGCGCGGAATATCGCTGAGCGCGTCATAGGCAAGCTCCCATCCGGAAAAACGCTAAAACCGATACCGCCGGTGCATACACTCTATTCCGGAAGAATGAAGCAAATAGTGTTTCCTGCCACTCAGACTCATATCTACATGGGGCATCCGGGAGTGCGGCGCGGCGATCCGGATTATTTTTCACTGTACGTCGGCAACTATATTCTTGGCGGTGGCGGGCTGGTGTCGCGCTTGTCGGCGGAGGTGCGTGAGAAGCATGGCCTGTCGTACAGCGTCTACAGTTACTTCTATCCGCTGCGCGTTCCGGGCCCGCTGCTTATCGGTCTACAGACGAAAAACTCGCAGCGCGATCAAGCACTGAAGATGGTGCGCCAGGTTGTTTCAGATTTTGTCGCCAAAGGCCCGACAGACAAGGAGCTGGAAGCCGCAAAGAAACACATCACCGGCAGCTTCCCGTTGCGGCTCGACAGTAACGGCAAGATCGCCGAGAACCTGGCGGTGATCGGCTTCTATGGACTACCGCTCACTTATCTCGATGATTTCATTTCACGCGTCGAGGCCGTGAGCGTTGATCAGGTTCGCGTGGCATTCCGGCGACACGTGCATCCCGATCAAATGGTAACGGTGACCGTCGGTGGCGGGCACTGAGCGGAAACGCGTGCGACGTTCGCCGGTCGTGCGTGTTTCCGGATCGAAGTTATCTCCCGCCAAATCAAAATCATCTTATCCGCGCAAGCTTCGCATCATCGGTGGGCACTGGCGCGGGCGGCGCCTGGATATATCTGAATCTGAAGGTTTGCGACCCACGCCCGATCGCGTGCGCGAGACGCTTTTCAACTGGTTGCAGCCTTATATCGCGGGTGCCAGTTGTCTCGATCTGTTTGCCGGGACTGGCGCGCTGTGCCTGGAGGCGCTCTCGCGCGGTGCCGCGGATGTGGTCATGGTGGAAAAAGCACCGCACGTGGTGCAGCAGCTACACCAGCATATCGAAAGGCTGGAGGCGACGGGCGCCGAGGTGGTATTGGCCGACGCGGTAGAATTTCTGCAGCGCACCTCGCGAGCGTTCGATATCGTCTTTATCGACCCTCCTTTCAAAAGCAATCTGATAGCGGATTGCGCTGCCATGGTGGATGCGCGGGGATGGATAAAACCCGGCGGGCTTGTATACGTTGAAGCGCCCAGCCAGCTGAAGGATCTGACCTTGCCGGCGACGTGGGAGCTGATTCGCAGTAAAAAAGCCGGACAGGTGGGTTATCATCTGGCGCGAAAGACCGCATGAATGCGGGGTATTCTTGATTTTCATCAATGAGACGGCTATTGCCAATGATAGGATTAATTCCATTCCGAGGGGCTGAATGAAAGTCGTCGCGCTGTACCCCGGTACGTTTGACCCCATCACCAACGGCCATACGGATCTGGTGCGACGGGCGGCACGCTTGTTCGACGAGGTCATCATAGCTGTGGCGGCCAACCCGCAGAAGCAGCCCCTGTTCAATCTCTCGGAACGCGTGGAGTTGGCGCGCGCGGTGCTGGCGGATGTCAAAGGCGCGAGAGTCACCGGTTTTGACAACCTCCTGGTGGACTGCGTGCGGCAACACAAGGCCAATGTGATCCTGCGTGGTTTGCGAGCGGCGTCGGATTTCGAATATGAATTCCAGCTTGCGGGCATGAACCGGCGCCTGGCACCGGAAGTGGAAACAGTGTTCATGACGCCGTCGGAGCAGGAGATGTTCATCTCGGCTTCTTTGGTGAAGGAGATAGCCCTGCTGGGCGGTAACGTGTCGGAATTTGTCGACGCGCGCGTGGCGGCTGCGATGACCGCCAAAATACGTTAATATGTGAGCGCTTTAACCGGAATTATTGTCCAGGTATTTTTTTTATGTCTTTGCTGATCACCGAAGAGTGCATCAACTGCGATGTGTGCGAGCCCGAGTGTCCGAACGGCGCCATCACGCAGGGCGAGGAAATCTACCAGATCAAACCCGAACTCTGCACCGAATGTGTCGGTCACTTCGAGACCTCACAATGCGTGGATGTTTGCCCCGTGGATTGCATCATCCTTGATGCCGATCATCCGGAGACCAAGGTGCAGTTGCAGGTCAAGTATCAGGGGCTGATTCAAAAAAGCGCGTAGAGAGACCCTCTCTCGTTGGACAAGGCGGCCATGGCCGCCTTTTTATTGTCAAATTCAAACCTGGCAATCTTTGCCTCGCTACGCCAATTCCATTATCTTGTCGGCCATGCAGAATTATTGGCGCCTGCTGCTCGTGTTGGTGTTGCTGCCTGTGTCAGGTTGGGCAGCGGAGACGCGCCCGACCGCCGCGGCCATCGCCAGCGCTCATCCACTGGCGACCGAGGCCGGGCATGAAATCCTTGCGCGTGGTGGCAATGCCTTTGATGCCGCGGTTGCTGTCGCCGCCGCGCTGGCCGTGGTCGAGCCTTATAATTCCGGCCTGGGTGGCGGCGGTTTCTTTTTGCTGCATCGTGCGCGCGACGGATTCGAAATAATGATCGATGCACGCGAACGCGCGCCGCTGGCCGCCACCCGCGACATGTATCTGCGACATGGCCGGCCGGTGCCCGCACTTTCCATCGACGGCGCGCTGGCCGCCGGCATCCCCGGCATACCGGCGGCGCTGGATCACATCGCCAAAAAATACGGAAAACTCCCGCTCAAACAGACGCTGGTACCCGCCATCCGCTTCGCACGCGAGGGATTTCCAGTCACACCGCTTTATTCAAAGATGCTGCTGCGTCAGCACATGCGCCTGACCGATCATTTTCCAGAGGCGGCGCGGGTCTATTTGAAGGAAGGATTGATTCCGGCTCCGGGCGATACAGCGCGGCAACCGGAGCTGGCGCAAACGCTGCAACGGATGGCTGAAAAGGGGCATGCGGGGTTTTATGGTGGCGTGACGGCCGAGCGTCTGGTGCAGGGTGTGCGCGGGGCGGGCGGTATCTGGAGCCTGAAAGATCTTGCGGAATACCGCGTGGTCGAACGTGAGCCGGTGCGCGGATCCTATCGTGGTGTCCGTATTACCTCGGCGTCGCTACCGTCGTCAGGCGGTGTCGTGCTGACCCAGATACTCAACCTGCTCCAGGGGTTTGATCTGGATGCCATGCCGGATGCGCAACGTGAGCACACAGTGATCGAAGCCATGCGTCTCGCCTACCGCGACCGTGCGCGTCATCTTGGCGATCCGGATTTTGTGCGTGTGGATGTGCCACGCCTCCTCGATCCCGTCTACACCTCAAAACTTCGGGAAGAAATGCGTGCAACAAAACCGGCTTTCACCGGTTCGCCTGCCAAGGCCGCGGGCGGAGGCATGAATACCACCCATTTTTCCATCATTGACCGGGAAGGCAATCGCGTGGCGGCCACGTTGAGCCTGAACACTCCTTTTGGTTCCGGCTTCATGCCGCCCGGTACCGGGGTGGTGCTGAACAACGAGATGGATGATTTTGCTGTTATACCCAATTCCCCCAACACCTATGGCTTGGTGGGCAGTGATGCCAATGCGGTCGCTCCTGGAAAACGGCCACTGTCGAGCATGACGCCGACATTTCTGGAAAGCGACGAAACTGTTGTCGTGCTGGGCACGCCCGGCGGTAGTCGTATCATCAGCATGGTATTGCTGGCCACGCTGGAATTTTCGCACGGTCGCGGCGGATCGAAGGAGTGGGTAGGGTTGTCGCGTTTCCATCACCAGTATCTTCCAGATGTAGTGGCGCATGAAACCGGTGCTTTCAACGAGCACGAGACACGCGAGTTGCAGCGGTTCGGGCACCGACTCGAATCCGTGCGCGGACGTTACGGTAACATGCAAGTGGTGGCGTGGTATAAAAAGACCGGGAAGATGGAGGCGGTTTCGGACCCGCGCGGCGAGGGTGCGGGGGTTGTGAAGTAGAAAGAACTGCTGATGATCACGCCGACTCGTCGGCGGCAGTCTCCATGGACTTATCGAAATTTATCACCTGTATCACCGCCTTGACCCGGCTTTCCAGATTCTTTTCCTGTTCGCGGATACCGTCGCGGATCTGTTCCAGTTCCTGCACACGCTCTTCCAGGGTATCGCTTGCCTGATGGATGCGCTTGATCGATTCCAGCCGCCGGCGCAATTGCACCTGGTGCTCGCGCACCTGGGATTCCATCGGTGACATGATGGTCTTGAGCCAGTTGTCGGCGTCGCGATTGGCCATCTTGTAGATGGCGCGGGTCTTGGCCACGGAGGATTCGAAGAATTTGCGCGTGAGTGACCGCTGCTCGGTCAGCATGAGCGATATGCCCTTCATGTATTGGGCATGCCGGTCCTGAAGCCGCTTGATTTCGCGCAGGTAGCGCGTAACCGAGAAACTGCCCGGTTTGATATTGCCGAGCCCGTGTTCCTCCTGGAATTTCTTGTACACCCCCTCCATCATGGATTTGATTTCCTGGGCCTGTTTGGAGGCCTCTTCCATGGTGTCCTGGGAGTGCTTGAAGAAGCCTTCCATGCACGATTTGAGCCCGGCCGTGGTCAGACTGAGGTCCATTTCCTTCTTGGTCTGGGCAATCTGGGTGTCAAGGTTTTTCAGGTTCAGGTGCGTATACAGCACGTTGGTCTGCTGTGAGAAAATACTGCGCGTGGCCTGAAAGCGCTGCAGACTCTTCTCGAACACCTCTTTGTCCGCCTTGACCTTCTGCATCATGTGTTCGATGACATCCATGTTCTTGCCGGACAAGCCGCCGAGCTCGTCCATGTGTTCGTACACGTTCTTCGTGCGTTGCGAAATGATCAGCCGCATGGCCTTGATTACATCCTCCATGTCGCCGCTGATGTTGTCGCGCACGATTTCGCGTTTGGCCGGAACGATTTCGTTGCCCAGCGCCTGCTCCAACGCCAGGATGCGCGAGCGTTCGACGATTTTGCTGTCCTTTTTGACCTTGCCGAGCAGCGCCTTTTGCGCCGACACCGGGAACACATTGCTTTCCGGGATGGCGAGGTGTTTCGCCGTATCGCGGATCTGGCGATTAATTTCTTGCTGCACCTCGTCCCAGTTGCGCAGTTCGTCCCACAGTCCGTCAATCTTGTTCAGTACCACCAAGCGGCCCTTGTTCGGGCTGTCTTTGCGCACGCCGATGTGATCGTGCCACACGTCAATGTCGGATTTGGTCACGCCGGCATCGGCGGCCAGGATAAACAGTACCGCGTGCGCCGAGGGCAGCATATTGAGTGTCAGCTCCGGTTCGGCACCGAGCGCGTTGAGGCCCGGCGTATCGAGAATCACCAGCCCCTGTTCCAGCAAGGGATGTGGAATGTTAATAATGGCGTGGCGCCACTTCGGAATTTCCACCAGACCATCTTCGGCAAGACGCATGCCGGTTTGCGATTCCTCTTCAGCCACGTGAAATCCCATTGTCTGGGCCTCCTCGCGCGCGATGTGCTTGACCTCGGTGATGTGTTGCAGCGTCTGGACCATCTTGTCCGGTGACTTGGTATCGAGCGGTAGCACCTGCCACTCTTCGGGGAAGCCGCGGAACTCGGTGATGGTGGTGCCGCTCTTGCGGGACTCGATCGGCAGCAGCCGCAAGTTCGGCTCGCTGCCGTTTTCGTACATGACTTCGGTCGGGCACATGGTGGTGCGGCCGGCGCTCGACGGCAGGATGCGCTGCCCGAAGTTGGCAAAGAAAATGGCGTTGATCAGCTCGGATTTTCCGCGCGAGAACTCGGCCACGAAGGCGACATAGAGTTTGTCATCGCGCAGGGTGGACAGGACGTGTTCCAGTCGCTGATCGATCTGGGTATCGCTCAGTTCCTGCTGATGCAGCCAGGTTTTGAGTTCGGTGACGGCATGGGCGAGCGACTGGCGCCACTCGCTGTAGGCCTCAAATTGCTGCTCTAGATTCTGGGTTTTGCTGGCGGACGGCATCCTAAAACTATAGATTCCCTGGCGGGAAACTCCTCCCTTTAAGCCTGATTTTCCTCATTTTTCCGGGATCGAAATTATTCGTCACGTGAAAAATCCAGCCCTTTCAACAAGTTTGCTAAGTTACATATCTTGATACCTGAAGTCTAGTCCCGTTCCAACTTATGGCAACTCTCGTTCTCCCGCGCCCTGTGGCCACAGAATCCCCTTCGCCTGCTTAGGTCAGGAATTGCAAAAAGTTGATGGTACAAGCCCCTCAGGTCTGGAAAACCAATTTCCCCCCCATCGGTGCCACATCGGCTGGTAGAACCTTTTTGTGCATTACCCTGGTGCTAGTCAGAACAAAAATGCCACCCTAGGCTATCGCCAGACTCCAAATTATGCCTCCATTCTCGAACTGAGCGTTTAGCCGCTTCGCTCTTGGAATGCAGTGATAGGAACTTCGAATAGTAATTGATTGCCGCTTTTCTGGCCCGCTCTATTTGATCCATTATTGGCGTTTCATCAAAAAATGCTGAGAAGCAGTCATACTTGTAATCCTTCTCGCCACGGTCCTTTAGCGCCTTGTATAAATCATCGTAGAAGTTTCCGATAATAATCAAGGTATCCTCAATAAACGGTCCTGTGGGAAATTTCTTCTCGTAGTGTAAAGCCGCCGTGATATTTGGCATGCCAAATCCGCCTGAAAAACTTCCTTGACCTCCATAAATGTCCGAGTAGGTGGTATAGGCTTCATACAGTTTTTTAATGTCGCGCTTCTTGGCTTCGTGCAATAACGTACCTGAATATTCCAGCGAGTCAGAGTAATGGCCAACATTTACTCCGATAACCCTATACTGCTCGTTCCAATATTTACCATCAATTGACTTATTGCGTACCATCCACGGTTTATCAATCAACAATCTCAGCTCTTGATCTAACCGAATCAATGTTTCAACACCCGCCTCACTGTTGTCTTGTTTTACCGCCTCATATTGTCGATATATCTCTTCGAGTTTGTCTGCTATAGGATCTGCTGCATGAGCGGAGCAGATCACAAGCGACATCCAGATGATTAATAATAGCCTGTACATACATTCAGACGTATGATGTGCGTTTGCTGTCCCGAAAGGACAGCTTGAGCGACGTCAGTCGTCCTTCCCGGCCTTCAATCGCTTTTCAATATACTGGAGATCAAAGTCTAGGACTTTTGCGGCGAGCTTGTCGATTAACCGAGACTTATCTTTCTCCTTGTCTTTGGCATCATCATCCCCGTCCTCATCGTCCTTGTCCACGTCGGCATGTTCTCGCTTGAGCATGTGACGCAGGTCTTTGAGGTTGCCCTTCAGCGCCACGGTGTTGCTGCCCTTGGCGGCGGCGATGGCGGTTTGGAATAATCGGTCCAGTTGGGATGCGAAGGCCGGGTCAATCAGCTTCATGCTGACGAGATCTTGATTGACGTGCTTCTGCATGCTGGTTAGTACTGCGGCTGCATCAAACGGATTCGGCACCGGGATCAGCGGGACGGCGGCGGGGCGGAGAACGAAGTTATTCGCCTGAAGGTTGTTAACCTGTTTCCCAATCGCTGATGCTGGATCAGGTATCCCAAGCCAGGTTGTGGGTCTAGCGGCACCTGTAATCTGTGCTGTGCCGATACCAGGAAGATCGAAACTCTCTAGACTAAATCCAATGGGTCCTTCATTGGGTTTCAAGCCACCCAGATCAACATTCCCATCATATATCCAAGATAACCGAAGTCGATCATCTACAGAATTTGGCACAGTCCGACCAACCCAGTCTTTTGGATTCTTTAGATCTCCATATGCACTATTGATATTTGTTATTAGCGTATCTATGTTTTGCTTGCTGTGCTTGCCGTTTTTCAGTTTATAACGATAAGTGATGATATTCTTGTTCTCTGATACATGAAATTTGGATTTTAGGGCAGGATCAATTTTTGTAGATGGTTCAAACACCACCTCGCTAAAGGTATCATCATCTTTGTAGGTAATGGTGTAATTGCCAGTGTCCAGATTGGTGACAACGCCTTCTTGCCAATCCTTATATACCTCTTTGAATTCTTTTGTTTGCGGGTCCCATTCGCTCGCAATATGTCCGATTCCAAGTTCGGCATGAGTAGAACCCGCGCTCAATAATAGAGCGACTATAACGAAAATCATACGATTTATGGACATTGCAATCCCTCCTGATTCAATAAGCGAATATGAAAATGTCGCAGATCCCAACGACGTTTTTTGGTTTTGTCCTTGGGAACATCCCATGCTGCATCTGCACCCACAACTGTTGCCAATGTTTGAAATTTCTTGATCATCGGATCAGTTGGATTAGTAATATCCAATGCCCCTTCCGCCCCATTGGCCCGGATATCAATGACGGCGCCACGGCAGTGTTCAAAGTGTGGCGACTTCCAATTGTGGTTGAGGTCAAAAATTCCACCACGTTCAAGACTCGCGTCATTGAGATGCAACACAGCGAGGTTCGGATATTTAGCATGATAAAGTGTAGCAAGGACGGCGAGACGCGATGCAGCGGTTAAAGTTAGATAGTGATTGTCCGGATGTCCTGGGTCCTTGGCGGCATTGGGAATCAATTGATATACGGCGTTATCGCCAACTGGTTGCAGTCCTTTATACCCCACCCACACCGTATCCGGCCCCTCCGGTTGGCAGTTCTTCCCATCGGTGCAAGAAGCTTTGATCTTGTAATCGCCCGACACGCTGGAAGCCTTGTAGCTGAATTGCAAACCGTTCGATTCCGTGTTGCCCGTCAGCACCTGCTGACCCTGCATCGTACCTGTGCGCGCCGCGACGGTATCATCGGGGTGATGGTGCCCGCCGCTGTTCTGCTTCGCTTCCAGCGTAAGCCGCACGCCGACGTTCGGTACGAGTTGATTGTTTTGATCGTAGACTTTCGCGACCAGATTCGTAGCCTTGTCGGGCTCGATTGAAGTCAGAATTGAGGCAGTTTCAGAAGCGTTGTTGCTGAGTGATAGCCTGATTGTGTACGAACCTGCACATGCGGGAGAAGGTTTGGCACTCAGCGCGTCATTAAATGTGCGTAAATCTCCCATCAACATACAACTGGCGAATTTCGTGGAGATACCTATATGACGATCGGATCTCGATGGAGTACAGACCCAGACCCCGTTTTGAAAATAGCAAGAATCGCCGTCGCAGCCAGACCAGTCGCATGTTATATAGGTGGAGATAATGGGTAATGGCGGACTGGTTGGATAGCAATAATCGTTGTAAGGCTTCCCCAGCATGAGATCGTCCAGTTTAAGCTTGGCTGCAGCCAAGATTGCATCGCGGTCTGGATAAGGTCCCAGAGAATGAATTCCAATATTCCCGCTAATCACGCGAAGTTCGCCGACCCAGCATTGTGAGCCAGCGGCAACCGGTGGCGCATGGCTGGCGACAATGAGAGCAAAGACCCAAACCCAAGACAGGATGATAATAGGACGCGCAGGTTTTTGCCGAGAGATAAATTGAAGAGTGCCATGCGTACATGCTTTGATAATTGATTGCCCCAAGATTTTATATAACATCCGTATACCCACCCCATGACAGACATTTTCTGGTTAGACAACAGCCAGGCACGTTGGTGAAGCCACAGGGGAGGTGCTTTAAGCTTTTCTCCCGACATTTCGGTTCACGCAGAACATTGCCACTGTCTCTGCACGCATCCCTATGCCAGGAGACGAATCGTATTGCTTTCTAACTGCTATAGCAGCGATACAAGTGAGGTCAAGTATTGCTCAGGCCTGTTTTCATTTTGAATAGATGCGGCCAAAACGATAAATGATGGCAATTCAATACATTGGAATTATTTGCACCATTTGGGTGTGATAGTCAGGTCTGGCATTTCGGGCAGAAAAAAGCGCTTCTTTGCCTCAGTTTTCTGGCCCTGATGACCGTACCGCAAACCAGGCAAGGCTCGCCCGCGCGGCCGTAGACGTTCAAGGACAGATGAAAGTACCCCAGTTCACCGCGGCCGTTGCTACGTCGGAAATTGCGCAGAATACTAACGCCCCTTCAGAGGAAGGGACGGACGGGTATTTTTTGTTACGTGAGATTAATCGTTATTGCCAAGACGCTTCTGGATATATTTCAGATCGAAATCCAGTACCTTCACGGCGAGCTTGTCAATTAACCGGGACTTATCTTTTTCCTTATTTTTGTCATCATCCTTGTCCCAGTCCTCATCGTCCTTGTCAACGTCGGCGTGCTCTCGTTTGAGCATCTGACGCAGGTCTTTGAGGTTACCCTTCAGCGCCACCGTGTTGCCGCCCTTGGCGGCGGCGATGGCGGTTTGGAACAACCTGTCCAATTGGGATGCAAACGCAGGGTCGATCAGCTTCATGCCAACGAGGTCTTGGTTGACGTGCCTCTGCATGTTGGTCAGCACTGCGGCCGCATCGAAAGGATTCGGCACCGGGATCAGGGGAACGGCGGCGGGGCGGGGGACAAAGTTGTTGGTTTTGAGTTCCCAGAGTTGCTTGCCGACCGGAGTATCGAACGGTGGAGTATGACCGAGCCATGTGGTCGCTTTAGCCGCGCCCGTAATTTCCATAACAGTAATACCAGGCAAGTCGCTGCTTTCTACTTTAAATTCCCCAATGCTTCTGCCGGGCGCGAGACCTCCTAAATGTTCTTCGCTGTCATACATCCAGGAAAGGCGCAAGGTGGAATCAGTAAGCGTTGGAATTGCGCGTCCATCCCAGCCCTTCGGGCCCATCGGACTGCCTGGGTTAATGCTGCTGACATGAGCCAGAAACATGTTGATGTTTTGTTTGCTTCTTGTTCCGTTTTTTAGCTTGTATTCGTAAACAACCGTGTTAGCTGAGTTAGGGTGTTTAAACTTTGACTTTAAAACTGGTTCAATTTTTGTCGCCGCTTCAAACATAACCGAGTTATAAAAACCATATCCGTCCTTGTAGGTTACTATGTAGTTGTTAGTCTGTGGATCAAGCAAAATCCCCTCTTGCCAGTCTTTATAAACCCCGTCTACATATTCGCGAGTCACCGGATCTTGCACAGTACCTTTACCCATTTCGGCCTGTACCACAGGCCATGGGAACAAGAGCAAAGCGAGAATAAATAGTCCTATATCTTTCAAGCTGGCTATGGACATTGCAAACCCTCCTGTCCCATCAAGTAAGTGTGAAAATGCCGTAAATTCCAAAGACGATTACCTTCCTTATCTTTTGGAATTTCAAAATCTGGTTCTACACCGGCGACCCGACCAATCTCTTTGAGCTTTTCAATCATCGGATCATTGTCACTCGTAATATTCAATGCCCCTTCCCCCCCATTGGCACGAATGTCAATGATGGTGCCATGGCAGTGTTCAAAATGCGGTGATTTCCAGTCAAGAGATATATCGAACACGCCACCACGCTCCAAACTCGCGTCATTCAAGTATAGAACAGCGGTGTTGGGATACTTTGCCTGATAGAAGGCTGCGAACACCGTTGCGCGGTTTAAGGCTGTGGATTTCAGATAATGATTGTCTGGATGCTGCTGGTTTTGACCTATCAACCTGTAAACACTGTTTTGGCCAGATAACGGAATTAAATTCTTCACCCCCACCCACACCGTATCCGCCCCCTCCGGTTGGCAGTTCTTGCCGTCAGTACAGGTGGCCTTGATCTTGTAATCACCCGCCACGCTGGGAGCCTTGTAGCTAAACTGCAAACCGCTCGGTCCTGTGTTGTCTGTCAGCACCTGTTGACCCGCCAGCGTACCCGTGCGCGCTATAGCGGAATCATTGCCATGATGGTGTCCGCCGCTGTTCTGCTTCGCTTCCAGGGCGAGTTTTACGACAACATTCGGTACGAGCTGATTGTTTTGATCGTAGACTTTGGCGACAAGATCTGTGGCCTCGTCGGGCTCGATTGAAGTCAGAATTAAGGCAGTTTCAGAAGCGTTGTTACCGGGCGATAGTCTGATTGTGTACGAGCCTGCACACGCCGGAGAGGGTTTGCTACTCAGTGCGTCATTATGTGCATACAAACTTGCCAAGTTACAATTAGCGAGTTCCGAGGAAGCCCATATGGTACGAACGCTAATCCATGGAGTGCAGACACCGGTTCGATAATCGCAAGAGTCGATGTCGCAGTTGACGGTGTTGCATGTCATTTGGGTGGAGATAAAGGGCAGTGACGGATTGATAGGATAGCAATGATCGTTGTAAGGCTTCCCCAGCAAGAGTTCATCCATCTTGAACTTTGCTGCCGCCAGAATCGCATCGCGATCTGGATAAGGACCCAGAGAATGAACTCCAATCGTATTCCCGCCAAGTTCGCCGACCCAGCATTGTGAGCCAGCAGCAATCGGCGGCGGATAGCTGGCGAAGATGAGGGCAAGGAAGCCAGATAGGACAATAAAAAACTGCGAAGGCTTTTGCTTACGAATATTTCGATGAACGCTCGACCTAAAAGCATTGATACCTGTATGCCTCAAGATTATATGTGATATGCGCATACCCACCCCATAACAAACATTTTCTGATCAGGTAACAGCCGGGCATGTTTGGTGAAACCACAGGGGAGGCGCTTTATGCTTGTCTCCCGACATTTCGGTTCACGCAGAACATTGCTACAGTCTCTGCACGAATCCCTATGCCAGAAGACGAACTGTTATTCTTTCCAAATGCTATAGCAGCGATACAAGGGGGGGTCAAGCCTGGATCAAATTCGTATTTAAATACGACACGCGCCTGTGGGAATGAAAAATACTGTAATTCAATACATTGGCATTGCCTGCACTGTTTGAGTGCATGGGTACGGAAAGGTAGTTTGTATCATGCTTGGCACTTCGGGCAGAAAAAAACGCTTCGTTGCCCCAGTTTCCGGGTCCGAACAGGGGCTCGGCAGACGCGACAGGACTCGCCATCTCGGCCATAAACATTGAGCGAGAGCTGGAAGTATCCGGGCTTGCCGTCACTGTGGCGGAAGTCGCGCAGGGTGGTGCCGCCGGCCTTGAGGGCGCGGTTCAGTGTTTCGCGAATGGCCGCGGCCAACCGTTCGTACTGTGTCCGGCTGATGCGGCCAGCGGCACGCGTGGGCCGCAGACCGGCCCTGAACAGCGCCTCGTTTGCGTAAATGTTGCCGATGCCGGCGACGATCTGGCTGTCGAGCAGAAAATCACGGATCGCGCGTTTACGACGACGTGATTTTATAAAAAGACGATCGCCGCTGAAGTCCGGCGACAGGGGCTCCGGGCCGAGGTCGCGCAGCAGTTTGTGCTTGTGGGGATCATCGCGCGTCCACAGCAGTGCACCGAAGCGGCGCGGGTCGTGCAGGCGCAGGCAATCACCGTTATCGAGCACGATGTCCACGTGGTCATGGGCGTCCGCCGGTTGCGTGCTGGGAACGACACGCAGACTTCCAGACATGCCGAGATGGAGAATCGCCGTGCCGGTGGCTGTGCTGAGTAACAAATATTTCCCGCGGCGACCGACCGCCTGGATCGTTTGCCCCGATAACTCCCGTACCAGTTTTTCTGTCACGCGCCAGCGCAGGCGCGGGTTGCGCACCACCAGCCTTGTCACGGTACGGCCGACTACGTGCGGTTCGATGCCACGGCGGGTGGTTTCGACTTCCGGGAGTTCGGGCATGACAACGAAAGCCGCCGGATTATTTATCGCCGGGCGACAGGTTCAGCAGGCGTTTGCCGGCCTCTTCGGTAAAATGGTATTCCAGATCTTCATCCGGCCGGTGCAGAACGAAATCCGGCTTGTAGGCGAGTATGCCGAGCGTCAGCTTTTCGGTTTTGCCGTCACGCAGGGAGGCGATCTCGATCCGGTCCAAAATCTCCTTGCCTGAATATTTCTCGACACCGAGCGCACTGGCGTTCTGCCATTCCGCGGCGAAATCATTGATTCGATCCGACATAAGTTTCGCGTCCGGCGGTTGCTTTTGCCAGACACCGTTTTCTTGCGCGAGCGTGAAGTCCGGCAGTATGACGGTCGTGAGCTTGCGGTTCTCCTCGAACAAGCGGCTGTCGATGAAATTGGTATATGGGTAAATGGCCGTGCTGAGGTAATGGCTTGGAATCAGCACCACCTCATTCTTATTTTGAACATAAATCTGGTTGTTGAGCGGGTGAAGGGAACCGAAGGCGATTTCCTCGTTGTCGTACCACACGCGTGTCTGTGGTCTGTCCAGGCCGAATTTGGCCAGGTCTGTCGCGACCGCGGGAAAACGGGTTTCGCCCGGGGCCGTGATAATGCGCAGCAGGCTCTCCACATTGAAGTGATTGGCGCGTGCCCGCACTGGTGTTGTGAGCATCCATTCCTTGCCGGTTTTTTCCAGCGTAACGGCAGGATGACCAGGCCGCTCTGTACGTAGCTGTAAAATCGTATCGGTTGTCAGAGTGGTCAGCGGTGGTCCGGTAACGTCTTTTTCCTGACCAGCACGATAGATCGCGAGCCACGCCAGCGCGACAATTAGTACCAGCAGAGCGGCGTTGAGTAGCCAGCGACGCCGCAGTCCCGAGGGACTGACGGGATTAGCCGGGTCTTGCCCGGTTTCCTGTGGTTTTTCGGTTTCCGGCATCCGTGCCTGCCTTCAGCGTTTGCGGCGCCGCAGCCAGATCAGCACGCCGCTGCTGATCAGCGTGACGGGCAGAATTGCCAAGAACACCGCGACGATGGCGATCTGGCCACCACGCCCCAGATCGAGCGAGCGGTCACGTGCGGTCTTGACCGGAATATTCACAAAGGCATCGTCCTGTGACAGCCAGTTGGTCAGGCTCATGCCAAGCTCCAGATTACCGCCGTTGGGGAGATAGGTGTTCGCCAGGAAATCGCCGTCGCCGACAACAATGACGCGCTGCTCGCGCTTGTTGTCGAGTGTGCGCATGAGCGCCACGGCCAGGTTGAGCGGACCGCGGAGGTCCCGGGCCTTGTCGAGCTGGATCGGCCCATCGAGCGAACCGGTTTCAGACCAGCTTGTGGGGCGCGTGTCCATCAGCACTGAACCCTGCCAGCCCTCCGGTGCATTCAGGCTGATACCACCGGCCTGCGGGAACACCGTGTTGTCGGTAAAGCCGCGTACCACGGGGTGCGCGCCATACTTGGTAATGACGATGGCGGCGGCATTACCGGTGATGCTTTCGGACGCCGGGTCCACGATGACGCCCGATTGAAATTCGATGCCGAGATTTTCAGCCAGCGGTTCCAATCCGAGCAGCGGACCCGGGTCGTGCAGCCACAACAGGTTACCGCCACGGTCGAGATAGTTCTGAACCTCCTTGACCTCGCCCGCGAGCAAACGCGTGCGCGGGCCGGCAATCACCAGTACTGTTGTGTTTTTCGGAATTTGCGGATGCTCCCCGAGCGAGAGCGCGCGGGTCTTGAAGCCGCGCTTGTGCAGTTGTGCGGCCCAGGTGGACAGATCGAAGTTCGCCTGCTTGACAGGACTGCGCTCGCCGTGGCCGCTCAGAAACACCACCCAGCGTTCCCCGCGATGACCGAGGCGTGTCAGCGCGTTGGTGAAATTCTGTTCGTTGAATTGGGTCGGCGGCAGGCTTTCACGCGCATCGCCATATTCGAGCACCAGTTCACCGTCAAACTGCACGCCGGTGGCGCGCGCGCGCTCGGGCGCGGTGTCGGGATCGACAAATTCGAGCTGGATATCCGGTTTATATTTCTGGTAACGCCCCACCATTTCCTGAATCAGCCGGCGCGTCTCGCCGCGCTGGCTGGCGAAGGCGGTGATCTTGAGCGGTTCCTTGAGTCGTTCCGCCACGGCTACGCTCGCCGGCGAGAGCGAATGCCGGTGCATGCGGGTCCAGTCGAATTGCAGCTGGTATTCCGACGCCAGCCATTGCAGCAGTCCCACGGCCAGCAGGAACAGCACCACGAAGCTGAGATTCATCAGACGTAATTGCCAGTGGATGCGTGGGGTGTGATACATGGTTTAACCTCCCAACCGGTCAGCATCCAGACGACGGATGCTGAGCACCAGAAAGGTGGTGATGAGCAGGATGTGGTAAGCCGCATCGGCACTGTTGAAAATGCCTTCCAAGAACGGCTTGTAATGATTGAACAGCGACAAATAGGCCATCCAGTTGCCGGCGCCCACGCCCTGACCCGACCAGTCGAGTATCCAGAACAGCAGCAGTGCGCCGAAAGTGCTGACCGCGGCGACGGTCGTGTATTGCGTGAGCGTGGACATGAACAGCCCCACGGCCGCGAAACCCGCCAGCAGCAGCGCCAGCCCGAGAAATCCCGAGGCCATCAAGCCCAGATCCAGGCTTGCCCCCGCGAGCAGGGACAGTGGCATCAGCGCGATCATTAGCAACAGCACCAGCAGGAACAGCAGAATGCCGAGGTATTTCCCGAGCACGATTTCGGTCATCGACAGCGGTGCGCTGAACAGCAGCGCGAGCGTGCGATTGCGTCGTTCCTCCGCTACCAGGCGCATGGTCAGCAGTGGCACCACCAGCAATAGGATGATGGCAGCATTACTGAGGAGAGATGGAATAACGTATTCTGTAAGGCCCGGCGCGCCGTTCATTGCCATCAGCGATGGCTGGTCCAACTGGAACACTTCGAGGCGTACCAAGAACAAGAAGCCGAGGATCACCTGCACTACCGCGAGGATGGACCAGGCCAATGGCGAGAGAAACAGCGATTTGAATTCGCGCAGGCCGATGGTCAGAATCATGTGGCGCTGTCCGATGTAATGGCGGCGTCGGAAACAGGCGCATGCTCCGCCGCGTCCGTGGTCAATTCCATAAAAATCTGTTCGAGTGAGAGCCGTCCCGGACGGATTTCATAAAGCCCCCAGTTTTTCTCGACTGCCATGCGCAGGATGGCGTCCGTCGGATTTTGTTCGGCTTCATGGAAGACGTGCATCCGTCCGTCTTTTTCCGGCTGCACCGATTTCACGCCCGGAAGTTTTTCCAATGTCTTTTGTTCCGGCGGATGACGGAAGGCCACCGTGAGCGAGGCCGATTTCATTTGGTGCTCCAGCCCCTCGATGCTTTCATTGAGCACCAGCTCGCCCTTATTGATAATCTGGACGCGGTCGCAGGTGGCCTGTACTTCGGGCAGGATATGCGTGGACAGGATCACGCCATGTTCCTTGCCCAGCTCGCGGATGAGCGCGCGGATTTCACGGATCTGGATTGGATCGAGACCGACGGTGGGTTCGTCCAGTATCACCACGGGCGGAAGGTGAATAATTGCTTGCGCGATGCCGACGCGCTGTTGAAAACCCTTCGATAAATTGCCGATCAACCGTCGGCCGGTGTCGTGCAAACCGCAACGTTCCTTGGCGTTGTCACGTGCATTGACGCGTTGCGCGCGTGGCACATGATTCAGCGCTGCGCAGTAGTCGAGATATTCATCCACCGTCAGTTCGCGGTAGAGCGGGGGTTGCTCCGGGAGATAGCCGATCTGGCTCTTGGCGGCGCGCGGGTCTTCGAGCAGGTCGTGGCCGGCGATGGTCACGCTCCCGCCCGAGGGCGCGAGGTTGCCGCTGATGATCTGCATGGTCGTGGTCTTGCCGGCGCCGTTGGGGCCGAGGAAGCCGAGCACTTCTCCCTGCCGGATGGTGAAGCTGACGTCCTTGACCGCCTGCAACGCCCCGTAGAAGCGCGAGAGATTTCTGATTTCGACCAGGGCGTTATGGCTCATCAAGTGTCAAAACCGGTGCTTTGGGTCCGTTCGAGCATGGGCCGCATTTAAGGGAGCAGGGGCGGGAATGTCAAATAGTCCTGCGGTTTGACATGCCGCTGGTTTTAGGCGCAGAGTGACGCTGTCCGTAACGATGATTTCGCTTACGGTTCGCGGCTAGCTTGGGAGTGGCCCGCCGTCCTCGATGTAATCCGCTGTAAATAATGGACTTTTCCGCGGCTGGAATCTCTGGCACGGAATATGCCTTTTATACCAGTGAGAGAAGGTAAAGATCCATGAAAAAGGCCCTGACACTACTGAATACGCTCATCATCGGTTTCGCCGCCAGCGTCTGGACCGGCACCGGTGAAAGCTCCGATCCGATACTAGCCGACCGCGAAATCCCGGCTGATATCGCCAGCACCTGCGCGCTGACCCAGGCCTGCGACCAGCCGGCCTTCAGCCGCCGCTGGGTGGCCAAGACCCTTCAGGGCGACCTGTACATCATCATCAACGAACGCTGCACGGGCAGCGATTGCCGCGCCTGGCTGGTAGAGAAATCCGCAAGCGCCGCGACCACGCTGCTCAGCTTCGACGCCACCTTCCGCCTGCGCGAAGACAAGGCTGGTTACCCGGTGATTGAAAGTTATACCGGAATGTCCGCCACCGAGGGCGCGTACAGCCGCTACGAGTGGATCGGCAACGCCTACACCCGCACCACCAGCCGCCTGGTCTATAACGTGGATGGCGTGGAATGCGGCACGATCGAACAGTGCCGCCTCGCTGCCAGTGAAGCCGTCACGCAGAAACAGGTCGACCGCGCCGTGCGCATCTGGGAAAACGTCGGCGGCGTCTCCTGGATCTGAACCGCACTCCAGATTTCCCCTTTTCCCGATTCGTCACCATGCCCGCGCAAGCGGGCATTTCATTTTTAATCTGAGGTTTTTCTTCCCGGCGTTTTGGGGAACAATAGGCCCTTCACGCCCAATAAAAAACCATCAGACCCGTTCCCATGACCTTCAAGATACGTATTCAGTCCAGCGGTCGTGAGTTTATCGCGGAAGAAAAAGAAACCGTGCTGGCGGCGGCGCTACGTCAGGGCGTGATGCTGGCCTACAGTTGCCGCAACGGCGCTTGCGGTACCTGCAAGGGAAAACTTGTGTCCGGCGAGCTTGACTATGGCACCTACGAGTCCAAGGCCATGAGCGAAGCGGAGAAGGAAAACGGCCATGCCTTGTTCTGCCAGGCCAAACCCCTGTCGGATCTGGTGATCGAGGCGAAAGAAATCGCCGCGGCCAAGGACATCCCCATCCGCATCATGCCGGCGCGCGTAGTGCAAATGGAAAAACTCGCCGATGATGTCATGCGACTGTCACTCAAGCTGGCCGAGGGCCAGCGGCTGCAATTCCTTGCCGGGCAGTACATCGATATTCTTTTGAGCGGCAACCTGCGGCGCAGCTTTTCGCTTTCGACCTCGCCACTTTCCGATGAATTGCTGCAACTGCATATCCGCCACGTGCCGGGCGGGCATTTCACCGATCACGTATTCGGGAAGATGAAGGAAAAAGACCTGTTGCGGTTTCAGGGTCCGTTCGGGATGTTTTTCCTGCGCGAAGATGATGTACAGGGAAGTACAAATGTCGGCCGCTCTCAGCATCCTGCTTCTCGCGGCATTAGTACGTCCATGTACGTCACGGGAGACAGGATGTCGAGAGCGACACCGGAGCATCCGGCCATCCTGGTCGCGGGCGGTACTGGCTTTGCGCCCATCAAGGGCATACTCGAATATGCTTTCGCCAAAGGCATAACGCGCCCACTGCATCTGTATTGGGGCGTGCGCGCCAAACGTGATTTGTACCTGGCCGATCTGCCGCAAACATGGGCCAAGGAATATAAAAATTTCAAATTTACTCCAGTGTTGTCCGCAACGTTGCCGGAAGACCACTGGAACGGTCGTCAGGGTTGGGTGCACGAAGCGGTGGCCGGAGATCACCCGGACCTGAGCCAGCACGAGGTGTATGCCAGCGGCCCGCCGCCGATGATCGATGCACTCAAGGGTGTGGTGAAAAAACATGGATTACCCGAGGACCGCTTGTATTATGATTCCTTTGAGTTTGCTCACTCCACCGTATGAATGCGGGGTGGAGAGTCAGTAGGGTGCGTCCCACGCACCGATTTAATGGTGCGCAGGGCGCACCCTACGAAGATAGCTGTATGGTGGGCACTGCCCCCACCTTACATGAGGGGATGACTCTTTAATGCTGGAGGGGAAATTATGCGAACGGTGTTAGCATGCCTCTGCTGCCTTGGCCTGTTGGTTGCCTGCGGTGAGAAGAAAGATATCAAGGACACTGTATTCGCCCCGGCGGTGCAGGCCAAGGACAAGGCCCGCGCGGTGGAAGACAAGCTCAAGGAAGGCGCGGAGAAAAACCGCGAGGCCCTGAAGGCCTCCGAGCAGGATGGCGGTGCGGAGCAACAAAAAGGTTATTAGAAATATTCCGAATGATCGTCACCATTCAGCTGCACGGCAAACCCGTGCGCGTGGAACTGAGTCCGGCTGCCGAACGCGCTTTGGCGCGGCGTATCGTGCCGCTGTATGCCGAGGTGCAATTGATCTTCGGCTGCATGATCGCCAAGCGCGTGTGGTTCCGCGACGAAGCTGTCGACAATGCGGTACCGGTGAATTCGAAACTCTACGCGTGGTTCCGCCCGGCACGCTACCAGAAAGCCTGCAGCTTCGATGACATCGATAACGGCGCCGAGGCCAGCGATTACCCGGTGGTGGGCGACCGCGGCCGCTTCGTGCCGGATGTGCTCTCCATCGATTACCGCGGCGGGAAATTCACCGGCGATTTTACCTATTCGATGGATTTGTACCGCGAGCAGAATTCCAGATTGAAGCTGCCAAACTTATTAATAACGGATTAACGTGCCGCGCGGAAGCGGGAGATGGTTGATCCCAGTCCGCGAGCCGGAGTGGCATGCCGTTCGCTGGCAACCATCTCGAGGCCGCGGCGGTAAGTGTTGAGCGCCTTGTCCTTTTCGCCGAGTTTTTCCAGAAGATTTCCGAGTTCACGGCAGGCCTCCACCGGCCCTTGTTGCGCAAGGCAGGTTTCGTAATACCCGCGCGCCTTGCTGTCCTGGTTGTCGCGCGTCGCCAGGCGCGCGAGCGTCAGCAGTAATTTCGAATCGTCGCGGTGCGACGTCAGCCAGCCCTCCGCGGTTTCCAGTTGTTCAGCGGAATTCGGTCCCTGTGCCAGACCGTACAGTTCCACCAGCGCCGAGTCCCAGTTATCCTCAATGGAGGCGCGTAGCACCGATTCCGCTTGTGCCATCTCGTTCTGCTGGATCAACTGGCGTGCGTAGATGCCAATCATGGAAGGATGACGCCGCAAGGATTTCGGCACCGCGTTCCAGGCCTTTTCCAGCACGCCTGGCCGGCCGGCGGGGAGCGAAAGTTTCATCAGCTCGCGATGTGCCTGCAATTCGAGCTCGTCGATTTCTTTCGTGGTCATGGCGTAGCTCTGGCGCAAGTCCGGGATCAGATTGATCAGACCGGTCCAGTCGCGCAATTCGAGGTGCACTTGGGACAGTAGTTTCAGCACCTGCTTGTGCTTCGGGGTCTCGGCGCGCAATTCGTTCAGGGTCGCCAGCGACTGCTCCATCTGGTTTGCCTGATGTTGCAGATAGGCCTGGGTCATGCCGATGGCGAGATCATTTTGCGGCGCGTTTTTGTGTGCCAGCGCCAGGTATTCATCACGTTTCTCACTGTGGCCCTGACCCTCGCAGGCCATGGCCGCGCCCAGGTAATTGAGTAGCGGCGTGTCGCCATGACGCATGCCGGCGAGCAACTGTGTTTCTGCCTCGACCCAGTTTCCTTCTGCCAGATATGTCAGTCCCTGGATGAGCGAAGTGCGCGCCTTGTTGGCCTGTCCCTTGCCGCGCCAGCGGCCGACGTCGCGCGGGATGCGCCACAGACGTACGATCATGAAGAGCAACAGGTAGAACAGGAAAAAACTGATGACCATGAGCGGGATGAATACCGTCAGGCTCATCTCGATGCTCCACGGTGCGCGCGAAATGAGTACGTAGCCCGGATTGTCCATGGCGTAGAAGGTCACCAGAACTGCCGTGAACAGCAGGATGATGATGAAGATCAGCGTCTTCACGGTTCTTCGCCCCGCCCGCTCAGGCGCCGCAGGGTGGTCAGCGACGCGGTGATGTTCGGCATGTCGGTGAGGATCTTCATGGTTTGCAGGCGGGTGAGTTCGGTTTGCATCGACGTGACGATCTGCGATTCGACATCAAAATAATCCTTGAGCAGGCGTTGTGCCGTCTTGAGATTCTGCTGAAAGGTGGGAACGCTGCCCTGCAACAGCGCTTGCTGCGCCCCGTACAGCATCAGGCGCAGGTTCTCGCGCAGAAAATATTGCTGTTCCGGCGGGAGCAGCGGACGCTGCGAGGCCACGTCGTCGCGAATGCGCACCAGTGAAAGAATATCCTGCCACAGGCTGCGCGCCGTTTGGCGCCAATTGCCGTCCGCGCTGGCAACCTGGGCATCGCCTGCTTTGACGGGCAATTTGGCCTCTTCGATTTCACGCAACCGTATATCCAGCGCCAGTGGCAGCCGGTCCACGTTGTCCGCCTGAGTGGCGAGGCGCAGGGTGATGCCGCCGATATCCAGTTTCTCGTTGGATTCCAGCAATGAAATTTCGCGCGCGAGTTCACGCCGCACCGGCAGGAATTTCGGCATCGCCAGTTGTTGCAGTTGCTGGTCGGCGGCGCGCAGGGCGGCCAGCGCCGAGCTGGAGTCGCGCGCCAATTGCAGGCGGTTATTAGCAATGATCATTAACTGCTCGGTTTCCGTCAGCGCCCATTCGAGGCGGTTGCGACGCAGGTCGCTGTTGATTTTTTCGAGCGAGGCCCGAATCGCATCCTGGGTTTCCTTGAGTGCCTTGATGTCCTTCTCGGTGTTGGCGACGGTTTCCAGCGCCTGATTGGAATCGGACTCAATGCGGTCTAGCGCGCCGACGATATCGCGCGAGAACAAATCTGCGCTCTCATAGAACATGACGTACCACAGGTATCCGCTCGCGATGAGCGCCAGTGTGGCGAGAATGACCGCCAGTCCGCCGCGCACGCGACCGTGGCGTCGCTCGCCTTCGGATTTCTTGGGCGCGGTTTTGGCGCGCCTGGAGGCAGCCGCCTGTTCAGCAGGGGGATTTTTGGCGTCCGTGTCAGTCATGGGATATCCGGCCAGTGTGCGAAGCGCAATTATAAGGTGTTTTTACCGCCCCGCCACGCCTGTATCGCTTCCAGAATGGCTTCATCGCTGGCCGTCGTTGCTACCCGTGGTTCGGATTTGAAGCCCAGTTCGCGGCACACCTCCGCCATGCGCCCGCTGACCACAATAATGGGTGTCCGGATCAGCCATTGCTGGCCGGCCTTGCCGACCATGTCGTAGAGATTGTGCAGGCCGTCCACGCTGGTGACGCTGACGATGTCGATTTCCCCGCGCGCCCAGCGGCGCAGCAGCGGCGTCATGTCGGTGTTGGGGCGCACGCGCCGGTAGCACTCGGCGTACTCGATTTCCGCCCCGCGCGCCTTGAGGGTGTCGCCCAGCAGTTCGCGTCCGCCGTCGCCGCGGAAGATGACAATGCGTTTCCCCGCCACCTGTTGCAGCTCGGGCAATTCCAGCAGCGCCTCGCTGTCAAAGCGGCCCGGCGGCACGATGACGTTTTCAATCCCGAAGTGTTTGAGTTCACGCGCGCTGCCGCGCCCGACGCAGGCCACGCGCAGCGTCGGCGGCAATCCGCCACGCGCGAGGATCAAATTCATGGCGCGGTTGACCGCGTTCGGGCTGATGAAAACCGCCAGAGCGAAATCTTTCAGCCGGCCGATGATGGTCTGCAACGCCTGCGTGTCCTGTGGCTCGGCGATTTCGATCACCGGAAAACGGATGGCCTCGCCGCCTCGTTCTTCAATCAAGTGCGCGAGATTTTCCGCCTGATCGCGCGGGCGGGTGACGAGCACGCGCACGCCGGCGAGCGTGCGTGGGGGGGAGGGGGACTCAGGCACGGCCGTATACCTTGTCGAGAATTTTCCGAGCGCCTTGTTCGAGCAACTGTTGCGCCAGTTGCACGCCCAACTGCTCGGCCTGTGTTGCGGGACCGCGAATCTCCGCGCGCAACAGACGGCTGCCGTCCGGTTCACCCACCATGCCGCGCAGATGCAATTCCTCGCCATGCAGTTCGGCAAAACCGCCGATCGGTACCTGGCAGCCGCCCTCAAGATGCAAATTCAGGGAACGTTCCGCCGTGACACAGGTTTGTGTCGCGCTATGGTTGAGCGGCGCCAGCAGTTCATGCGTAGCGCGATCGTCCACGCGGCATTCGATGCACACCGCGCCCTGGCCCACGGCCGGCAGGCTCACGGAAGGATCGAGTCGCTCGCGAATGCGCGCTTCCATACCCAGTCGTTTCACACCGGCGACGGCGAGAATAATAGCGTCATACTCGCCGGCATCGAGTTTGGAAAGGCGTGTGTTGACGTTGCCGCGCAGCGTAACGATCTCAAGCCGGGGAAAGGCTTCACGCAATTGGCACTGGCGCCGCAGGCTGGAGGTGCCGATGCGTGCGCCATTTGGGAGCGCGGCGAGCGTCGCGAATTTATTTGAAATGAAGGCATCGCGCGGGTCCTCGCGCTCGCAATAGACCGCCAGGTGCAGGCCCGCCGGCAGCGTGGCCGTGACGTCCTTGAGGGAATGCACGGCGATATCCGTGTGATTCTCCAGCAGTCCTGTCTCCAGCTCCTTGATGAACAGGCCCTTGCCGCCGACGGCGGCAAGGCTGCGGTCGAGAATGCGATCGCCCTCGGTCGTCATGGTGACCAGTTCGACCTTCAGGCCTGGGTGATGACGTTCGAGCGCGTCGCGCACGTAATGCGCTTGCCACAGGGCGAGTTGGCTTTTTCTTGTTCCTAATCGGAGGGTTTTCATTGGGATTCTTATTGTGGCGGGCTTCGCCCGCGATGACAAACTAATTGCGGGTGGCTCCTGTTGCCCTGTGCTGCACAGGGATGTACGAATGCCGCGAAGCGCGGGATGCGCGAGAGCGGCCACCCTGGGGTCCTTTGCTTCTCGCCGGAATCGGCGCTCGCCTCAACTCGCCGGGCGCATGCACCCGGGGCACGCCGATCCGCGGCGCGCCCGTTCGGCGGCATGGAAGTCCACCGGACTTCCATGACTACTCCGCCTCACCCTCGGGCTCAAACACGAGGCTCGCTTCTCCCGATTCCGGCTGCGATGCTCGGGCGCGCCATACGGGTGCGTTGAAAACACCTACGCGCGGATGCCTTGGGTGGATTGCTCTATCTCCCGTCGGTGTCCGGTTCGCGACGACGGGAATTAGAAAGAAACTAACGCCGTGTTGAGACGCGTGGGGCACGAACACAACAGGAAACGGTGCGCTGTCTCACCGCGTCGGCTCCAAGGGCTTGTTATGTGCCGATTGCTTATGAAGGCCACTGACAACCCAGAACACAAGCCCAACTACATAACCACAAAGAGCAAATGCCAGATAGAACAAGAACGAGCTTTTTTCTGGTTCTTTGTAAAGAACAAAACCGTTCGGTGCCGACATAACCAAGATTGGTAATATTGCAACGAATGCAGAACCAAATGTAATTGACCAGAAGTTTATTAAACCAAGTTTTTTGGTGATGAAATAAAAGGGTAGCCCAGCCACAATCGTGATGGCATATGCGATTGGCGCGCCCAGAACAAGAAACATGCCGACTATGCCAAACATTTCTTTTGCATCGTTGAGGCTATATTTATATGCAGGGCCGCGCAAATCTTCACCAACGACCAAAATGGTGAGCAGCATGATTAATGGAGCAGCCAGAGGCGCTACAACACAACCTAAAAATAGGTTTGGTATTTTTCTATTCATTAAGGCACATAACGCCCCGGTTCAGGCGCGCGCAGCTTTATGCGCGTCGCCTGCAACCGGTGGTTCTGCCGCACCTGATTGAGGTGGCAGGATACCAAGAGCACCGAATAGCACCTGAACGAATTTCGATACAGAATGTCGCGAGCTCGCCTCCTTGGCACACAAGTACACGAAGATTTCCTTTGACATCCCAGAATCATGCAGGTGCCGCTTGAAGAATTCGTCGATGATTTTCTTTCCATCGTACAGCTCCCGCCGCCGTACCGCTGACTTTAACGCACCGGCGTTCTCAGTTGCTTCGCGCGCAACTCCCTCAAAGTACTGTTGCGATAATTCTCCGAGGATAGATTCGGCAAATTCCTCGACTTGGCGCCTCGCCTCTGTGACGGGGTCATGGATGCGAAATGTACGACTGGACACTGCCGCCTTAACACGTCGGCTGACTTCATGATCGAACAACTCGTCGAGGATTGTGTCAATTGCACGGGCAACGTCTTCTGGGGTCTGAAATGATGTCTTGTGCAGCACGGTTGCGATAGCTTTAAACACGACATCCGGATCAATGAGTAGGTTTTCAACCATGGATACCGGCAAATACATGACCCCCGGGCCGGTCGGCTCATCCTGCAGCGTGTCGCGATCCAGAAGAGCTACTGCTTTGAGGTTGGGGGCGATTGGGACCAGTAACTCATTGAGCGTGCGAATTAGTGTTTGACACTCCGACTTGCCTCCGCCGGATAATACAGTTAGTTGTCCGAATTGATCGCTAAGAAATCCATAGATGCGTCCATCGGCAGGCCGCCGACTTCCCTTATCAGCTGCACGGCCCTCGACGACGAGAATTGTCCGAAGCGCTGTGACGTTCGACGTCGATCCAAATACAGCTCGTAGAGTCGCAAGACGTTCCTCGTCGCTGGCGATACGAACGAGCTGGTTGGCGTCACCGGCCGTCAGTTCTGCGGGGCGGAGTAGATACAGCTCTTCATTAACTGCCTGTTCCACCATTGACGGTGAATGTGTGGCCAGAATGAACTGAACGCTCTCACGCAGTGAGAGCGCGCGAATGTAATCGAGAACCTTGGCTTGCAAATTCGGATGCAGGTGGAGTTCCGGCTCATCCATTAGGACCGCAACCGGCCCGAGCGCTGCCACCTCTCCGGCCCCGCGCATCGACGCGAGATGGCGGTTTACCTGGTGCTCAATTAATGGAACGAACATCTGAATGATTGCCTTCTCCCCTGAGCTTAAGTCATCGATGTCAACCAGGACATCTTTGCTGTGAACGTGCCAAAGGCACTTAATCTGGTCTCTATTAGTGAGGTCTATACGGTGAAACTGAAGATGCGGCAAGAGGTTGTGGGTAAGCTCCCGGAGAGGTGCCCAGACGTCTGGCATATCGGCCTTTAGGACAGCGCCAGTTGTGTCGAATCGGTCAGCAATTGCAGCTTGGCGATCAATCTCAATCTGACAAAGACTGTATTTGAGGAAGCTCTGTGCTTCATCAAAATTCCAAGCATCACGTTCCCTTGACGGTATATTCAACCCGTCAAACCCGGGGAGACTATTCCCAGATAGAAGGGAGCCCATCTCTATGCGAGCCTGCCCCAGATATCGCATTTGAACTTGTTGCCGTCGGCTATTTCGATGGGGGCTAACGTACAGGGTGCGTCCATCGCCAGTACCAACGTTCCTAAGCGCATTTAGAAGAGTTGATTTGCCGCAGCCGTTCGGGCCAGTGATGACCATTACCTGAGGCACTTCGTCGCAAGACGCGAGACGCACGGCGCGCTGGTTTCGCACGGAGAAGTTTGGAATTCTCATGAATCAACGGACCCCGGTTGAGTAATGTGCGGCATAACGCCGTTTTAACCGGCGCGGGCCAAGAGGCTTCAGGAAACAGTGCGCCGTCTCACCGCGTCCGGTTGAAAATATAGTTATGTGGCTTTTGACTTTAATCTCCATCTCCACCACCACTTGACCCACTTTCGAAGGGCTCTGACCGACCTCCGGAACGCCACCCAGAATAATTGTGAACGTCGCCCGGCATTTCACGACCAGTCAGATGGGAACCGCTGCCTTCTTTCGCTGCCTCTGCCTCACGGCGCAACACTCTTTCGGTATATAGAAGCCAGACACCAACACAAACCCCCACAAAGGTGGCCGCCCAAAGAAGCCGACTCACGTACATTCCGACCGGCACAAGCGCAGCCGACAAGACCAACACAATCAGCCCCAGCCATTCACGGAAGTTCAACGTTCAATCCTCTGAGCCATATAACGCAGAGCTAACCCGCGAGTTACGAGGCGCGAAGCGCCGACGTAGCGAGTCAGGTTGAGCGACGTGTTAGGTGATATTTGGAAGCGAGAAAACATCTACGGGAATTACTAGCGTTTCCAGATCGGGGCTTGTTGCATTGGACAAACCCAGACATCGCCACAGTCAGAACAGTCTTTTATGCCTCTCTCTGCGTATATAGCTGTTCCTCGAATCCCCGTACCCTTTACCGCACCTCTTGCAATAACAAGGCTACTCTGTGCCCATCTGCCGTCGTTATCACCAAACATGCGGGCACCGTCGATGCTAATGTTTACATCATCCGAGGAGATCACAATGTTATTTGCGCTGTACGCGAGCTTAACCGGGTACCTTGAAAGAATTATGGAATTAGTTACTGACATAAGATTTACGTCACCATCTATAATGATAAGTTGTCTATGGACATTATTGAGAAGGCTGCGCGACTCAGATCGAACTATGCCTGTGGGATTTATCGAAGCGAAACGCTGTTTCTTTTCTGGAGGTAGCTCAAGTTGGCGAATAAGATCAGCAACATGTCTTTGAACCACGAGAATCGTCTTGTCTTGACCATTTGCGTTGGGTGAGTCGACTATCTCGAATAGCTTCTCTCCAATGGGTGTGCTACATGCTGAACATGTAACAATCAGCACCGCCGATATTCCGCCCGTCAGCACTTTTCTCAGGCAGTATTGAACGTACGTTTCTTCAATCACTTTTTGTCCCGAATGTCTGAACATAATGCCCGTACGTAATTGTTGTACCACCCAAAGCATAAATCTTTGTGCCGTTTCCGCGGGACAAATTGGTTCTCCCTTTCGATACCAATAGACTTGAGTAACTGCCGGCCCCAGACAGTCCGCTATCATCACCGATACTTAAGTCTCCATTACAAACAATTACGTTGTTTGCACTGGACTGAATCTTTAGCGAGCCTGTTGCCACAATTATTGACCCTGCAACGTTCTTCAATTCTCCGTTGCCACTTATAAGCACGAGTCGCTGAGCTATATGATCTGGTGCATTATGCGTTCCGGGCCGGACAATACCGAGAAGATTCAGTGATGTATATCGCTGTCGTATGTCCTGTGAAACATCAAGATGATCGAGCAATCTTTCGACACGCCCTTCTGCCTTGTGAATCACCTGATCCTTGTCACGGTTCTCATCAAGGCTCACAAGTCCGAGTAGCTTGTCTCCTGCAAAGGTACTACATCCGCAGGAAGATATTGCGAGAATGACGGTGATAACAGTTCGCACAAAGTACACGATTTAATCTCCGATCGGTACCTAACGTAATTTAGACGTCACTTTCTGACGTCTAACCTGGCCCGTGACGTCTAACCTGGCGGGGCTGAGTTGCATAAAGTCCTTGCCATCAGGCGTTTAGATAATATCTTGGTATGGCGATGCAGTATTAACCGATCCGACAAACCCTGCAAGGCCACCAGAGCGAAAGTCAGGTAAGGCAAGGTGTTGTTGCTCAAGCCCCGTAGCCGTCGCGAGTGCTGCCCTGGATGGGCGAATGCCGCGGAGCACAGGGATATGCGAGAGCGGCCATCGCAGCCTGCCTCGAACATATTGCGAGACTTATATGCAGTCATTCCGGCTTGCGCCGGGGTGACGGCAACGTGATCAGGCGTTCATCGGCCTATTCCGCGCCCACCGCCGCACTTGGGCGGTATGCCGGCGGCTGACATCGAGCTTCTTGTCATAGTTCTTGAGCGCGATCTGCCAGGTACCGGCGGGGTTTTTCTCAATGCCCTTGATGGAACCGGTGTACACCAGCGCATTGCGGTGAATGCGCAGGAAGCGCTCGCCGAATTCCTTTTCGAGGTTCACCAGCGAGTCCTCAATCAGGTGCTCCTCGGTGGACGTGCGCACGACGACATACTTGCTGTCGGCCAGGAAATAAAGAATTTCCGGCACCGGCACGAGTCGTATATTGCCACGCAAATGCACGCTGATATGCGTGCGCGAGGCCGGTTCGGGGCGTGCCTGGCTGATCTCGGCGATCTGCTTCATCGTGAGTTTGTGCGCCTTGGACAGCGCCTTGGCCAGGCGGTCCTTGCGGATGGGCTTGAGCAGGTAATCCACGGCGTTGACGTCGAAGGCGTCGAGCGCGTGCTGGTCGTAGGCGGTGGTGAAAATCACCGCGGGCGGATTCTCCATGCCCATCAAATGCATCGCCGCCTCGAGTCCGTCCATGCCGGGCATGCGGATGTCCATCAGCAGCACGTCGGGGTTGAACTCGGCGGATTTTTCCACCGCCTCGGTGCCGTTCATGGCTTCACCGACCACGGTGTAACCACCGATGTCGTTCAGCAGTTCGCGCAGGCGGTCACGCGCCAGTTTTTCATCGTCTACGATCAATACTCTCATAGGTTATCTCCGCGTGTCGGCAGTACGACCGTCAGTGTAAACAATCCGTTCTCCTCGGCACTCGTAAGCGATGCCTGCGCGCCGTAATGGCTCTGAAAGCGCTGGCGTATGTTGTCCAGTGACTGGCCGGGATTGAATTTTGCCTGTTTCGATCTGGCCTTGGGGATCGGATTGGTCACCCGGATATGAATCTGATCATTCTCTTCCCATAAGCGTACGTCAATTTCCCCGCCGGCGGGCAGTTCCTCGATACCGTGGCGGATGGCGTTTTCCAGCAAGGGTTGCAGGGTAAGCACCGGCATGACGCTCTTGCGCGGGAACTTGCCGATATCCCAGTTGACCGTGAGGCGATTATCGAGGCGCAGCGCCTCGAGCGCGAGGTATTTATTGGCGACGTCGATTTCGTTCTTGACCGGCACCAGCATTTCGTCCTGCGACAGCATCATGCGGAACAAATCGGCCATGTCCTCGATGGCGGCCTCGGCCTTTTCCGGCGAGCTGCGCGTGAGTGAGGCGATGATGTTCAAGCTGTTGAAAACGAAATGTGGGCGGATGCGCGATTGCAATGCCTGAAGTTTCGCGCGCGCTTCGGACAGGGTGCGGCTTTGCAATTCGTGCTTGGCGAGGAACAGTCGCAATAGCAGTCCGTTAATGATGGCGCTGATGGTGAGATTCAGGATATGGAAATCGGCATACCATGCCGGGCGCGCGGAATTGAGCCGACCCAGCGCCCACAGCAGCCAGACCACGCACTCGCTCACCACAAAGGTGGTGAGCAACAGCAACAGGTAAGCCGCGCCCAGGGCGCGCAGGTTGGGCAGGCGGTTAAGGTATTTGCGCGTGTAACACAGCACCGCGGTGCCGGCGAGCGCCACCCACTGGATGAAGATCGAGATGAGCAGCAGATCCTGCAACACGGTGGGCGACAGAAAATTGCGCGGGATAATGAGATTGATTACGATCGCCAGCATTTCCGCGACCACGACCACGTTGAACACCACCTCGCCGGTGCAGAAGTTCGGCAGGAATTCGGTCTTCTCACCCGGTGGAATCTCGGCCGTCGGCATCAGGCGTTGCCCGGCCTTACTCACGCCGCCGCGGAGGCGATCGAGCAGTAATCGGATTTTGGCGGCGAGTTCCATGGATCAGCCCCGCACGATGGGTATTTTGACCTTAACGTGATACTGGCCGCCTTCCTGGATGACTTGCATGCTGGCGGCGTCGCCGAACTGCGTCGCCAGGCGCTGGCGGATGTTTTCCTGCGCGATCTTGTTGCCCTTGGTGTGGCCTTCCTTGCGCACGTCCGGGAGTGGGTTGCTGATCATGATGTTGAGCATCTCGCCCTCAGCCCACATCTCGATTTTGATAGTGCCACCGGCGAAGCGTGGCTCGATGCCGTGGTAAATGGCATTTTCCAGCAGCGGTTGCAGGGTCAACGCCGGGATCAGCGCCGAGTGCGGGATGTTGCTGACGTTCCATTTGATTTGCAGGCGGTCACCGAGGCGTATTTTCTCCAGCTCCAGATACTGGCGCGAGATCTCGCGCTCGGCGGACACGGGCACGAGCTTGCGCGCGTCCGCCAACAACACGCGAAAAAGATCGGCGAGATCGTGCAGCACCGCCTCGGCCTTGGAAGGATCGCTGCGCGTGAGCGAGGCCACGCTGTTCAGGCTGTTGAACAGAAAATGCGGGCGTATGCGTGACTGCAACGCCTGCAGCTTGGACTCCTGTTGCAACTTGCTGTCCTTGTCGGAGCGCTCACGCATGATCAGGTAGCGTACCCCCAGTGTGCCGATGATGGTGGTGATCATGAGGCTGCGGACCAGCAGCGTTTCGCGCCACTCCGGCCAGCGGTTTTCAATGATGGAAAGATGATGCAGCAGGTAGATGATGGCGTCGATGCCGAGCGAGGTGACCAGCAGCAGCATGACGATGACCAGCACCGAGCCGGTGCCGGTCGAAGTGCGCTTGAGCAGGGGCGAGACGATTTTCAGCACGATGATGCTGCACAGCGCGATCGACACCGCAAACACGGACAGCAACGAGAAATCCTGCATTGTCTGTTCATTGATTTCAGAGTTGCGTCCGATGGTGATGATGATGGCGATCAGTTCGGCCAGGATGACGAACTGCAGCAGCATGCTGAAGGTCCCGAAATCGGGGAGGAAGTTGTGCTTCTCGGTGTTTGTATTGGGCATGGAATCCGTTCGGGCGTACAACATTCCGGCTTACTGCTGTGCCGGATCAAATATTCCTTTGGGGCCTGGTGGCCGGTGCACGACGAGGCCAATTCGCCCCACCGACTGAATTTATAGCTTAATTATATAAGTTACCGCAGACGGATGGGGTGTGGGCGGGGGAAATCACCGATTTATTTGGGCAACTTCTCAAGTATACTTTCGGCGGCACGGGCATAAAAAAACCCCCCGTTTTGAGGCGGGGGGCCTAATCCTGATCCGGAATTCGGGGTGGGGGTGCACAAAGGAGAGTCCGAACCAGGTGCTACAAGGCGAAACAATAGCCAGACCGTTTCGCCATAACAATAAAAGCCCGATAATCGTGGGCCACCTACGGACAGGCGGCGCCGGATAAAGGTTTTTACCGGAACAACGGTCAAAACCGGGTCACGCACTCTCGTCGTTGAAAGGAACCATGGCAAAAGAAAAACCCTGGAGCGGGCGCTTCACCGAACCCACCGACGCTGCCGTCGAGGCCTTTACCGCCTCGGTGCACTTCG
Source organism: Sulfuricaulis sp. (assembly GCF_024653915.1). Lineage (NCBI taxonomy): Bacteria > Pseudomonadati > Pseudomonadota > Gammaproteobacteria > Acidiferrobacterales > Acidiferrobacteraceae > Sulfuricaulis > Sulfuricaulis sp. Next base: position 120,159 of record NZ_JANLGY010000013.1, read on the forward strand.
ACCGCCGGCTGTACGTCTACGACATCATGGGCTCGATCGCGCACGCGCAGATGCTGGCGAAAGTGCGTGTGCTCACGAAGAAAGAGTGCGATGCCATCGTCAAGGGCCTGAAGGAAATCGAAGTCGAGATCGACGCCGGCAAATTCGACTGGAGCGTGGCGCTCGAAGACGTGCACATGAACATCGAGGCGCGCCTGATCCAGCGTATCGGCGAGACCGGCAAGAAGCTGCACACCGGCCGCTCGCGCAACGATCAGGTGGCGACCGATCTGCGTCTCTACCTGCGCGACGGCATTGATGTCGTGGCGCATGCCATCGGGCAACTGCAACAGGCCATTCTCGATATTGCCGAACGCGAAGCCGCCACGCCGGCACCGGGCTTTACCCATCTGCAAGTCGCGCAGCCGATCACCTTCGGCCATCATCTGCTGGCGTGGTTCGAGATGCTCGCGCGCGACACACAAAGACTCCAGGATTGTCGCAAGCGCGTGAACATCATGCCGTTGGGCAGTGCGGCACTGGCCGGCACGAGTTTTCCGATCGACCGTGCTTACACCGCCAAACTGCTTGGGTTCGATGCGGCTTCTGAGAATTCGCTCGACGCCGTTTCCGACCGCGACTTTGCCATTGAATTCGTCGCGGCCGCGGCACTGCTCATGACGCATCTCTCGCGCATGTCCGAAGAACTGGTGCTGTGGTCGTCTTCCCAGTTCGGGTTCATCGAGCTGTCGGATGCCTACTGCACCGGCTCGTCCATCATGCCGCAGAAGAAAAACCCCGACGTGCCGGAACTGGTGCGCGGCAAGACCGGGCGCGTGAACGGGCATCTGGTCGCGCTGCTGACGCTCATGAAGGCGCAGCCGCTGGCGTACAACAAGGACAACCAGGAAGACAAGGAGCCGGTGTTTGATACTTTCGATACCGTGCTCGGCAGTCTGCGCGTGTTCGCCGGCATGATTCCGTCCATGAAGGTAAGGCGCGACCACCTGCTGCGCGCCGCGATCATGGGCCATGCCACCGCCACCGATCTGGCCGATTATCTGGTGCGCCAGGGCGTTGCCTTCCGCGACGCCCATGAAATCGTGGGGAAAGCGGTGCGGCTCGCTATCGACACCGACCGCGACCTGTCGCAGATCGACCTGGATGAGTACAAAAAATTCAGTCCCGCCATCGGCAAGGACGTGTACGGCGTGTTGACCGTGGAAGGCTCGCTGAAGGCGCGCGATCATCTCGGCGGCACCGCCCCGGCGCAGGTCAAGGCCGCGGTCAAGCGCGCCCGCAAACGCATTTCCCGCCCCAGCAAATAATCCCCTCTCCCCTTGCGGGAGAGGGCTAGGGTGAGGGGGATTTTAGATCGCTTTCAGCCCATGGAGATTTTGTTTTGGACACCCTCGAAGACCTCCGGAAACATCTGCGCGAGTTCGCGCGCGAGCGCGACTGGGAGCAGTTTCACTCGCCCAAGAATCTCTCGATGGCGCTGATCGTCGAGGCTGCTGAGCTGGTGGAGCATTTCCAGTGGTTGACGCAGGAGCAGAGCAGGAAGCTGCCCGAAAAAACCCTGCGCGAGGTCGAGCAGGAAATGGCGGATGTGTTTATTTACCTCAACCGTATGGCTGACTTATTAGGTATCAACCTGCTGGATGCCGCCAAGCGCAAGATGGAGCTCAATGCAAAGAAATATCCAGCGCAGGAAGTGAAAGGAAAGGCTGATAAGCGGTGATTACCGCGGCCCCATCCGTCCCGGCCGCTCCGGACGCGGTGACATGCCGCGCTCATGGGCCGGACCTCTGTCGTCTCTTCGCCATTTTTCCTTGAATTCCTCACGCTGCTCCGGCGTCATGTTCTGCCACTTCTCGCGCAGTTCGGCGCGCCGTTCCGGCGGCAGATTCTTGAACCACTGGGCGCGACGGCGCAGGCGCTCTTGTTGCTCCGGCGGTAATTCGCGGAAGCGCTCGTAACGCTGGCGCGCCTTTTCGCGCTGATCCGGTGTCAGCTTCTGCCAGCGGGTGAAGCGTTCCTTCGCCTGCGCACGTTGTTCCGGCGTCATGGCCTGCCAGCGTTTCACACCTTGTTGCAGGCGCTCGCGCCGTTCCGGCGGCAGGCCATCCCAGCGTTCCTGGAAGGGTTTGAGGGTTTGCTGTTCTTCCTGACTGAGCTGGTCCCAGCTGAGGCCAGCACCGCCTTCCGCGGCCAGCGTGAGGGCGGGCCACAGCAACAGCAATCCAAGAATCAATCGTCTATTTCTGTGCATCGTCATAAGGTGGTTCCTCCGGCAAATCCGGGAGCAGGCCGGTATCGATGGCGGTCAGGATTTCCTTTCCCGAGTTGCCCCGGGTTTCGAGGCTTCCTAAAAATTCGATCAGTTCCATGTCAGGGGTTTCTGGTTTGTTCGCCGCCGCCGCGGTTAGCGGCAGTGTTAACGCCACCATGACGATCAGCGACGACCTAAGCAGCATTCTCATGGCCTTCGAGCCATTCGTAGAATTCCAACTCGGTAAAGAAATCCGGATTCTCTTGTGCCGTCAGCAGCTCCAAGTCGCCCATGCCGGCCTGCATGAGGTTACCGTTCGGGGCTGAAAACCACAGCAGCCCGGCCACGGCGAGCACGATGCCGGCGGTGGCAAAGCCGCCCACCGGCAGCAGCCAGCCCGGACGCGTCCACGATGATTTATGCCGGCCATCTTCGATGGCGGTCCGGCGCGCCGCGCGCAGGCGTGCCACGGTGCCAGCGTCGAGATTCTTCTCGGCCGCATCGAGCACGCGTTTCGCGTGCTTCAGAAATTTGTCTTCGGTTTCCATGGTTACAAGTGTTCCTCCAGCTGTTCGCGCAGCGCATGCACTGCGCGCGAGTAATGTGTCTTGACGCTGCCTTCCGAGCATTTCATGGCGCGCGCCGTCTGCGCCACGTCCAGCCCTTCCCACACCCGCAGCAGAAAGGCCTGCTGTTGCCGCGCCGACAGTTTGTGTATGGCTGTCTCCAGTGCCGCCATCGCCTGTTTATCCTGCAACTGTCCCGACGGATTCGGGCTGCGGCCGTCGGCGATGTTCTGCAGTGGATCAGTTTCATCCTCCTCGTCCTTGCCACCGAACCAGACACGAAACCGGTTGCGAACCTTGTTGCGCCGGTGCCAATCGGTAATCCGGCTTTGCAGGATGGTATGAAACAACGGCCCCCACTCCTGCTCGCTGCGGCTGGCGTAGCTGCGCACCAGCGTCAGCATCGCGTCCTGCACAATATCGTGCGCATCGTCGGCGTTGCCGGTCGCGAGCCGCGCCGTCACGAACGCGCGCCGCTCGACACCGGCGAGAAAACGATCCAGGGCTTGTGTCGGCGGCAGCGGTGATTCCTCTATATATGTGTTTACCGCCGGCCACACTGTTCGCGTCGTCCTTCCCTGACACTCAGCCGGTCCGGCATTGAACCCGTATCTTCGACCATCACCGGCCAGCCTGCCAGCGTCAGCAGCGACGCCGCCCTGCAATTCCTATAACAACGCTTGATGTTTCCCGCGGTTGACGGGGGAGGGGGACCGGTTTGGGACAGGCCGTCCGGAATGGTAGAGTAGCGGCAAAGAGACGGCTGGGATCGTCCGTATTCTATGGAGTGGGCGGTGGTGCAGAATTACAACAATATTTCTTACGACTTCCTCGTGCACGGCGATCGGCGCAAGGGCGAGCGTCGCCTACCGAATCTTGAACGGCGCGGCGTGCTGCGCTGGGATCCGCAGACTAAGGATCGTCGCTTGAGTCGGGACCGGCGCCAAGCGGCCCGCGGGCGCTAGATGCTCAAACCCGCCAGAAGGCGGTGAGCATGTTGTCGGCGGAAGGCGGGAGCGGAAATTGCTCGCGGCGCATATAGTCGAGCGTGCTTGAGATGCGCCCGAAGTCCTGATGCAGATGCCAGTACACCTGCCGCTGCCGGGGGTTCAGCTCACGGTCCGCGCAACGCCAGTAGGCACTGCTCCCATGCGCCAGATAGTAATTCAATTCGCCGCGCGCCATGAGGCGTTCGCGGAATATCCCGCTCATAAACAGCGCATATTCACCGAGATGGCGCAGGATGGAGCGACCATGGGATGGGCTGGTTGTCTCATTCTGTTGCCAGGTTTCGAGCATGTCCACGATGTATTCGAGCGGTCGTCCTTTCGCATCCTGCAGGGCGTATAAATGTCGCAATTGCGCGAAGCGGGCCAGGATGTCGCTGACGTAATCCACGGTGGCCGGTTCGGCGATGCCGTGGCGGTGAAAGCCGTGGTTCACCTGATGGCGGAAGAACTGGTAGAGCGAAGGCAGCCGCATCGTTCGTACTCCTGTTGCGCATTGATCGTCTGCTACGCATTGACTCGCCCCCTGTGCCGCGTATCATCTGCACGCTGCGTAGGGGAATTTTGCGTGGCGGACAAGTCTCTATCAATAATAGTCAATTTTCAGGAGCGTGTATGAAGCGTTATATGCTATGGGCGATCCTGGCGGCTTTTCTGCTGGCCGGCCCGGTGGGATGCGGGAAGAAGGAAATCGAGGAACTGACTGCCAAGGTGACCCAGCTGAACAAGGATCTTGCTGCTGCCAAGGAAGATCTCGCTGAAAAGAGCAAGGAAGCGGCAGAAGCGGGTGCCAAGGCCAAGCAGGTGCAAGCCACCGTGGACGCGCAGGCAGCCGAGATAGTCAAGATCAAGGAAGAGCGCAACAAGCTCAAGCAAGACCTGGCCGCCCTGAAAAAGAAGAAGCGCTAGGATTCTATTCGTATCGCCGGCAGCCGCTCCGGGTTGCCGGACGCAGGCATGACGCAACGAAACTTGCCGCGATCGCTATGGCAATACCGGCCTGTTTCATGAAGAGTCAAGTGGAGCAAGGACTTGTGGGAAGTTTTGTCGCTTTCAAGTGCAAGTTTTGCCAATACGAGGAACCCGGTATCAGTGTGGGGCGCGGCAAGGCCGAAATGCCGTTCCTCGCACTGTATCGCTGCAATCACTGCCTCACCATCGGCAGCACCTGGGTGCACGAAGGAAAAATCCCGCGTTGCGCCAACTGCTATGACGATGCCATTGTCGTTATGCCGGATGACACCCGGCGCGTGAACTGTCCCAAATGTGGCGAGCCGGCGGTGATCACGCCGAAGGAAGGAAGTTGGGAATAAAAAAGGGAGAAAAGCATCCGCAGATGAACGCAGATGATAAATTGATAAACGCGGATGAGTTACACGGGTTGTTGTTTTATCAGCTTTAATCCTAAAAATGAATCGGTGTTTATCAGCGGTTCCAAAATATTATATTCAGGATAACGTCACGTCCTCGCCCGATTGTTCGCGCACGAAGCGCGACAGCTCGCTCATCAATTCCCCACCGCCCTGATCGTTGATCCAGGCACTGCCAATGAAACCGTAGTGGAAGCCGCCGGACCTGGCGGCGACCCATATCTGTTTGGCCGCGCCTTGTTTGTTGATGATGATTTTGCTGCCGTTTCCGAATTCAAGCGTCAGGATGCCACCGGCGGCCTCAAAATCAATGTCCGCGCCGCTTTCCTCGATGGCCTGTTCAATGCGCAACAGGGTATCGGTGGCGCGTTTGTCGAATTCGGATTCGTTCATGGGGGATATTTCTGCCGATGGTCGGTGGCATGTTAACGAAGCCGGTGTCCGCTGAACAGCGGCCCCGATCTGATATGATCACACGGCAAGCATGGGAAAGCGGATTCTAATTCTGGGAGGTGATAGCGCTCTTGGCCGGCATATCAGCCGGGCCATTGCCGCGATGCCGTTGGCGGAATGTGTTATCGGAAGCCGTCGTCCCTTGAAACGTAACGGCTTTATTGGGGAAAACATTACCGCGTTGACCGTGAATATTCACGATCCCTCGAGCTTGCGACAGGCATTTGGCGGGGTGTTCGCCGTGGTCAACGCCATGGGACCGTTTCAGTTGCATGATTATACCGTGGCGGAAACCTGCGCCGGCATGGGCATCCATTATGTCGATCTCGCCGAGACACGCGCCCACGTGGACGGCATCACGCGCCTGAACCGCCGTGCGCAACAGAAAAATTGCCTCATTGTAAGCGGCGCGAGCGCCGTGCCTGCCGTGTCGACAGCGTTGGTGGATTTACTCGCGCCCGAATTCGACCGCATCAGTGACATCCATGCCTGCATCTCGCTCGGCAATAAAACTCCTCTCGGCGTAGCCACGTTGCGCACGATCCTGGGTTATGCCGGAAGCTCGTTCAGGTTCAAGGAAAACGGACGCTGGCGGTATGCTTACGGCTGGAGCGACTCGGAAAAAGTGGTTTTCCCCAGACCGGTCGGCAAGCGGCGCGCGTATCTGTGTGACGCGCCGAATCTCGACATTTTTCCAACGCGCTACGGCGCGCAAACGGTTACTTTTCGCGCCGGACTGGAGCTGAAGCTGTTCAATCGCGGTCTCTTTGTGCTGGCGAGAATGCGGCGGCTCGGCTGGATAAAGAATCTGTCGGGTTGGGCGCCGGGCCTGTCTGCCGCCAGCCGCATGTTCCGCGGTTTCGGCAGCGCCACAGGCGGCATGCGGATAGTGGTGCGCGGCCGCAAGAACGAGGAGGAAACCGAGCACACCGTATTCCTGATATCGCGCGACACCAACGGTCTGGTGATTTCCAGTAGCCCGGCATTGGCGCTTGTTCGCAAATGGGTCGAGCGCGGCGTGCCGGATGCCGGCGCCGTACCCTGTATCGGCCAGCTCTCCTGGGACGAAATCAGGGCCGAGATGGTCAACCACGACATTGTGTTGGTCAGGTCTTGAATGCTGCCACTGGATGCGGTGTGAACAGGCAAGGTAAGCTTAGGCCATGAATTCGTGCAGAAATCATTTCCCGTCGAGACGATGCAAACCGTGGATCATGCGGTTGGGCATGGTATGCGTTGTTATTTTTATCGCTGCCTGCGGCAAGAAGGGGCCTTTATATCTGCCGGACAAGGTTGACGCGCCGGCAAAGACAGGCGAGCAGACCCTTAATCCATCGCTCACGCAACCCGGAACAAAGTAATTCTATTGCTTCTGTCATGAATCCGTTTACCTATCGGGACCGGCAACTGTATGCCGAAGATGTAAGTCTGGCCGACATCGCGCAGAAGGTCGGCACGCCTTGTTACGTCTACTCACGCGCGAGTCTTGAGGCGCAGTTCCGCGCCTTTGATGACGCGCTGAAGGGCCGCGACCACCTCGTCTGTTACGCCGTCAAGGCGAATTCCAATCTCGCGGTGCTGAATCTGCTGGCGCGTCTGGGTTCGGGGTTTGACATTGTCTCCGGTGGCGAATTGGAGCGTGTATTGGCGGCAGGCGGCGATCCAGCCAAAGTGGTGTTCTCCGGTGTTGGCAAGACACGCGATGAAATGCGGCGTGCACTGGCGGCCGGCATTTATTGCTTCAACGTGGAATCCGAAGCGGAGCTGGAAGTTCTGAACGGCGTGGCCGCAGAGCTGGGCAAACAGGCGCCGGTAGCGCTGCGCGTCAACCCGGACGTGGACCCGGCGACGCACCCGTATATCGCCACGGGTTTGAAGGAAAGCAAATTTGGCATCGATATCGCGCATGCCGCCGCAGCCTATGTGCAGGCCCAGGCGCTGCCGAACCTGCGCGTGACCGGGGTGACCTGCCACATCGGCTCACAGCTTACCGATTTGGCGCCGGTGGTTGAGGCGCTGGATCGCATTATCGCGCTTGCCAATGTCCTGCTCGACAAGGGTTTTGCCCTGCAACATCTCGATCTCGGCGGTGGGCTCGGCATCCGTTATAACCAGGAACAGCCGCCGTCACCGGGCGATTACATCCGTGCGATCCTGGATCGGTTGGCGGCGAAGGGTGGCCGTTGCCAGAAACTCCGCCTCATCTTCGAGCCCGGTCGCGCGATTGTCGGCAACACCGGCCTGCTGCTGACGCGCGTGCTGTTCCTCAAGCACGGCTCGGAAAAGAATTTCGCCGTGGTGGATGCTGCCATGAACGATTTGTTGCGCCCGGCATTGTACGAGGCCTGGCACGACATCACACCGGTATCGGTGGACGCGCCACGCACCCTGCGCATCTATGATGTCGTCGGCCCGGTGTGCGAGAGCGGAGATTTTCTCGGGCACGACCGTGAACTCGGCATCGAGGCCGGGGATCTGCTTGCCGTGGTTTCTGCCGGCGCCTACGGCGCTGTCATGAGCTCGAATTACAACACGCGCCCACGCGCGCCCGAGGTGATGGTGGACGATGAAAAGTTCCATGTCGTGCGCCGGCGCGAAACCGTCGCGGAGCTTATCGCTCCCGAGACCATGCTGCCTAAATAAAAATAGACAGGATTAACAGGATTTTTCAGGATTTACAGAATTAAAGATTTCAGGAAATAAAAATCCTGTTAATCTTCTTTTCCATCCTGTAAATCCTGTCTATTCGATTTTTTATTAATGTATTGCCCTGGCTGTCCAGGCGATTTGACGTGCGCCATCCCTGGCGCACGCCCTTCGGGCGCACTGAAGTGCGCCCAATTCTGCTCCCGACAGAATTGTGGTTGCAGGAAGGCGTGATGAACATTCCCGCGGCCGAGCGCGCGAGGCCGGCATGATCGTGGTCATGGACCGCTGCGTCTACCGGGAGTGGCCGCCGGATCCCGAGGCGCAGCTCTTTCGGAGACGGCGGCTGTGGCGCCCATGGATACTTCGTTCATTGCGGCCACCTGCGCCCATTGTCAAAAGAGCATTCGCCTCGGGCACTGGGCGCTACCTGCGTCTGTTCGGACCGGTGCCGCATCCGTAAGGATGCCCGCGGTTTATTTGGCTCACGGCAACCGGTAAGCTTGCCGCCATGCCTGTTCCCTTTACCAAGATGCACGGCGCCGGAAACGACTTCGTGGTGTTCGACGGCGTCTCCCGTCCGATTCAGCTCACGCCCCAGAAAATCCGTCGTCTCGCGGACCGGCATTTCGGCATCGGTTGCGATCAGGTGCTGCTGGTGGAAAAGCCCACGGGAAGTGGTGCGGATTTCCGCTACCGGATTTTCAACGCCGACGGCGGCGAGGTCGAGCAATGCGGCAACGGTGCGCGCTGTTTCGCGCGTTTCGTTCGCGACAAGCAGCTGACCGCCAAGGACGAAATCGTAGTGGAAACGCTGAGCGGTATGATTTACCCGCGCCTGGAAGCGGACGGCGCTGTCAGCGTCAATATGGGTGTGCCGCGCTTTGAGCCCGCCGAGGTTCCGTTCGAGGCAGGCACACGCGAAAACGTCTATGATTTAAATGTGAATGGCCGCACCGTGAACGTGAGTGTACTGTCCATGGGCAATCCACATGCCGTGCAGCTGGTGTCGGACGTGGACGCGGCCCCGGTCAACACGCAGGGACCGCAGATTGAGCGGCATCCGCGTTTCCCCCAGCGTGTGAACGCCGGTTACATGCAGATTGTGGACCGCCGGCACATCCGCCTGCGGGTCTACGAACGTGGTGCGGGCGAGACGCTGGCTTGCGGAAGCGGCGCCTGCGCGGCGGCGGTGGCCGGTCGCCAAAGAGGTCTGCTCGATGATAAGGTAGAGGTGAAACTGACCGGTGGCACACTGCGCGTGTCCTGGGCCAGAGAAGGAGAGCCGGTGTGGATGACGGGACCGGCGATTTCGGTTTTTGAGGGAACTATCGACCTGGATAACCTATGAAACAAAAACTGCCAAGCGAAGAACTTCAGAGCGAACTTTCCTGGGAGGAGGCGGTGGCACGCTACCTCGAGGACCATCCCGATTATTTTCAGCGTTACCCGGAGACGCTCTCGCGCATTCTGTTGTCGCACGAAACCGGTGGCAAGGCGGTATCGCTCATTGAGCGACAAGTGCAGGTGTTGCGCGAGCAGAATCAGGCGCTGCAGCGTCAGTTGCGCGAGCTGGTAAATAACGCCCGCGAAAACGACGTGTTGAGTGGTCGCCTGCACCGCTTCGCCACCGCCATGATCGGCTGTAGCTCGCTCGATGAAGTACTGGACACAACTTATGACTTGCTGCGCCAGGAATTCAAGCTCGACGCCGTGGTGATTCTGCTGCAAGGCCGGCCTACCCAGGGCGGGCGCGCAGAACTGGTCCCGGAGGACGACAAACGACTCAACACACTGTTTCTGCAGTTCAGTTCCGGCAAACCCATTTGTGGCGGCAAGTTCGAAGACAGCCTGATGAGTTATCTTTTCAGCGGACGCGCTTCAGAAATCAAGTCATCCGCACTGATCCCGCTGGGCGAAAAACATCCCCACGGCGTGCTTGGCCTTGGAACCCAGGATCCCTACCGTTTTCATCCCGGCATGGGCACGGTCTATCTCACGCGGCTGGGCGAAATGCTGACGCACAGTCTCGCCCGACACCACGAGTAATCCCCTTACGCGCCACGGATGCACGAGCGCGCCACGCAATATCTCGACAGTTTTTTCCGCCATCTCGGCGATGAGCGACGCTTGTCCCCGCTCACGCTGACGCATTACCGACGCGATCTTTCGCAATGCATGGCGTATTGCGACGTTGCCGGCATTGCCAACTGGGCACAGCTGACGACTGCCGAGGTGCGCGGGTGGGTGTCGGCTCTGCATCGGCGGGGGCTATCCGGGAAAAGCATCCAGCGCGCACTTTCCGCATTGCGCACCTTTTACCGTTATCTGTTGCGCGAGCAGATCGTTATGTGCAATCCCGCAAGTGGGGTGAGTGCGCCCAAATCAACGCGCCGTCTCCCCGCCACGCTGACCCCCGATCAGGCCACACGACTGGTAACGCTGGAGGCGCGTGATCCGCTCGCGGCGCGAGACCGCGCATTGCTGGAATTGTTGTACTCCTCCGGATTACGCCTTTCCGAGCTGGTGAACCTCAATATTCCTGAGCTTGATCTTGCCGCCGGCAGCGTGCGTGTCACCGGCAAGGGCCGCAAGGTGCGCGACGTGCCGGTGGGCGCCAAGGCGCGTGAGGCCTTGCGTGACTGGCTGGTGGCACGCGCGCTATTGACCGGTGCCGGGGAACACGCCGTGTTCATCTCGCGCCATGGCAGGCGTCTGGGCGCGCGTGCGGTACAAGCGCGGCTGCAAGGTTGGGCGAAGCGCCAGGAGATGGGGGTGCCGGTGCATCCGCACATGCTGCGTCATTCGTTCGCCAGTCATTTGCTGGAATCGAGCGGCGATCTGCGTGCGGTGCAGGAAATGCTGGGCCACGCCAACATCTCGACCACTCAGATATATACCCATCTCGATTTTCAACACTTGGCGGGTGTCTACGACAAGGCCCACCCGCGGGCGCGCAAGAAATCCACGGCATGAGCGCGGTACGTTATTACAGCATGCGGCGATTCTCGCCCTACCAGGGTACGGTGCAGATCACGGAGTTGCCGGATTTCCGGGCCGTGACCTCCGATGGCATCGCCTGGCGCGTGCAATTTCTCAATCAACGCTCGCGGCTTTCCAGTCATGCCGTGTGGCGCGCCGACGGTGGTGGCAACCTGATCGAGACCGCGCGCACGAGTGAATTGATTCAGGCCCTGCAAGAGCATCCGCCTTTCCCTTTTCCACCGCAGGATAAGCTTGAGTTGTGGCTGCTGGATGCCCGCGAACAAAAACCGCTGGCGATCCTGGCCAGCACGCTCGGCCGTATCAAGCCGCCGCGTTCTGTCGATACCCGCTGGCATGCCACGCTGGCGGAGGATGACAGTTTTGTCGCGCCGAGCCTTGCGTCGGGAACCGCAGCGATTTCGTCGTCGCACATTCCGCACAGTCAGGTGTTGAGCCGGTGCGTGCAGAAGGCTGCCGGTCCGCTGGAGCGGGCGCAATGGTTCCGTCGCGAAGACGATGGTAGCGGCATTGGCTTGCATGGTAATCGTCTCGATGATGGGCACGTGGGCCGAAAACTCGGGTGTGACGTCTTTCCCGAACTGTTGTTGCGCGAGACTTGGGAGGTGGAACAGGAGCAGAGTCTTGTCAGCAACTATCATGACTGGCAGGCGCCCTGTTTGCTGACGCACAGCAAATTGTTGCGATCCACACGCGACCGCCTCGAGCGTGCCGCCTGCCGTCAGGCCGAGAAGCTATATAAGGTTCGACATTTTTTGCCGGAGATCATCAACCAGGATCTGCTGAATGTCGCCTTTGTCGAGGCCGTGATCCGACGATCCACTTAAGTCTGACGTAAAGTAAGTGAATCCAATGGACAGGATTAACAGGATTTTTCAGGATTTACAGGATTAAAGATTTTTAAGAATTAAGAAATCCTTAATCCTGTTTTTCAATCCTGTAAATCCTGTTCTGATTTTTTATTTAGGACTTCTTAACCACCCACCAGGAATGACATAATAATGTCCCGAACCATGTTATGGAGACCGGCGCCATGACGACGAAGGACAAGATTCTCGACGCGGCGCTCGATCTTGCCATGCGCAAATCCTGGGAGGGCCTGCGGCTGCACGACGTGGCGGCGGAGCTGCAACTGGGCCTGAATGATGTGCGCGCCTGTTTCCGCGAAAAGGAAGATATCTCGGATGCGTGGTTTGACCGCGCGGATGCCGCCATGCTGCAAGCCGGCACCCGGCCCGGGTTTGCCGATCTGTTGCCGCGCGAACGCCTGCACCGGCTGATCATGGCATGGCTCGCGGTGTTGTCCTCGCACCGTCGCGTGACGCGAGAGATGATTTACGGAAAATTCGAGCCGGGCCACGTGCATTACCAGTTCGCGGGGCTGCTGCGCGTGAGCCGCACGGTACAATGGCTGCGCGAGGCGGCGCATTGTGACGCCGAGTTGCCATGGCGCGCCTTCGAGGAAACGGGCCTGACGGCGATATATCTCGCGACGTTCTTTTACTGGATGCGTGACGAGTCGGGAAATGCCGCGCGCACTTCGGTGTTTCTCGACAGGATGCTGGGGCGAGCGGAATGTTTGACGCGATACTTCCCGGGGTTTTCCGGGCCGCGCGCGAAGGCCGACGCACCAGCCCCGGCCACGCCGAAGACCTGAGCCTCATTTCAACCTGGAGACCCGGCCCATGGCCGATACATTCAAGAGCATTCCCATCAAAATCACCACCGGCAGTCAGGAACATGCCGAGATCAAGAGCTGTGCGGAGGCGGAGCCCTACGCGCTGCGGGTCATCGGCGACAGCATGGAACCGGAATTTCTGGAAGGCCATATTCTGATCATCGATCCGGCCATGCCGCCGCAGCACGGCGCCTACGTGATCATCGATTATCAGGGCGAAACCACGTTCCGGCAGTTTATCGTCGAAAACGGCAGGAAATTCCTCAAGGCGCTTAACAGCACCTATCCTGCGGTAGAGTTGGTGGAGAATTACTCAGTGCGCGGCGTGGTGATACAGCGCGCCAGCCGCCGGCGCAAGGACCACAAGCATTATTATTGATCCGCCGGGTAAGCGGCATTTCGGCATGGCGGATTGTCAATCTTTTGTAGAGAGGGGGCCACTGCTCTTTCAGGATGTCATTTATTCTGTCTTGCCCGTGTATTCCATTGCCGACACGAGATTTCATAAAATTTGGAAAATTACACTGACCACGATGACTCCCCGGAGCTGAGATAAAGTGTAAAATGGCAGCATGAAATACCGGTGGCATTCACGAATCGCGATTTTTTTGCTTGGAGCCCCGTGGCGGATATTTTTGGGCGCGCTGATGGTCGGAGTGGCATGGGCACCGGCTGGAGCCGGTGAACCGGAAGAATATCTGCGCGGCTACGTCAATTCGCTGCTCGACAGCCGTTATCCCGGTCTGGGGCTGCGATCGCAGGTCGTCTCGGTGGACGGCACGGTGAAATTGACTTCCAGCACCTGTCTCGGCTCTTCCCAGAAACGCGACGTGGCCTATCTGCTCACAAAAACTGGCCGCGTGAAAACCATTCAGTGGGGCGCGTCGACGGATTGCGATAAATCTGGCGAGACGGCGGAGCAGGATAGGGCGAGAGCGGAGCGCGAAGCAGCGACTCCCGTTGATCTTTATGCCTTGCCTGAACAGGAACTGTTCGCGCCATTGCTCGCGGATCCGCGCCATCCCCGATTTTCAGTAAGCTACCTGCACTATCGCAGTCCTGCGGCTGAATTTTCAGCCGCCAGTGTCGCTTTCGGCGAGTATTTCGGCCTGGCTTCGGGATTTTTCGGAGGCTCAGGCAATTCGCAAATCGGGATTCAGGGCGGTGTATTCGCATTGTTCAATCTCGATGCCCCATCAATCGATTTGATCAACGCGGATTACTCGATCGGATTGCCGATCAGTTACCGCAGGGGCCCGTGGTCTTATTTGTTGCGTGTCTATCATCAAAGTTCGCATCTGGGTGATGAGTTAATTCTGGGCAACCCGGGAATCAATCGGGTGAATTTGAGCTATGAGGACATGGAGTTCCTTGTGTCTCATGAATGGGAGCGGTGGCGTCTCTATGGTGGGGGTGGTTATTTGTTGAACAGCGAGCCGGATCTGGCGCCCAAACATCTTCAGGGCGGGGTCGAATACGTGCGACCGCGTGCGGCCGGGAGATTGAGCTTCATTGCCGCGGTGGATGTACAGGCCTCCGAGGAGCTCGATTGGCGTCGCAGCCGCTCGTACCAGGCCGGGTTCGAGCTCCGAAGCGGCAGTGCACGGCGGGCACGCCTCATGTTTGAGTATTTCCGCGGCCATTCACCCGATGGGCAGTTTTACCGGGAATCTCTGCGTTACACGGGACTGGGGCTTTACTTTGGCTTTTGAAAAAAAGCCCGGCCGAAATGGCTGATTTACACAATAAAAGCGATTGGCGGACGACACCGGGCATACTATCCTTAGGGTTAAATTGTTAGGATTAAATTGGAACTCACAGGCAGGTGGTCCATGGATCTAAAAATGAAACTCGATAAAAAATCCCTGATTCAAATCGTCATCCTCGTGGTACTCATCGCCGGCGGCGCGGGGGCCTATCTCATGCAGCAGGATGGTGGTCTGGATTTCATCAGCGGTTTGTTTGAGAGCGAACCGGCCACTATCCGGGCGCCCGCCGCTGACAAGAAGCTTGCACCAGGCCCGACCGCGCCTTCCGCCGCTCCTGCGCGCGGTGTCTCCGAGATTCCTGCCGCACCTGCCAAGGGACAGATTCATGGCAAACCGTTTGCTGTAGAGAACAGTGATATCGAAAGTGGCGTGCTGACTCTGCGGTTGGGCAAGGACGTCACCGCCGACCTGGAAGTGAAAGTGCTGCTGCCCGGTACACCGTGGGAAACGCCAGCCGGAAAAAAATACAAGGTAACGGAAGCGGGCGGAGCGGGCATTCCTCAAGTAATGCTCGCGTGGAAAGAGAATGGTCAGACTACTCCCACGGAACAGAAATTTACCGACAAGTACACCATGGCGCTCGAATTCGGTCAGGAGAAGGATAAAAAGTTACCGGGAAAAATTCTGCTCAACCTTCCGGACGAAACCAAGAGTAATGTGGCCGGCACCTTTGAGGCAGACATTCATGGGTTCCGTATTGTGGACGGCAAGCCTGACCTGTCTGCCGACTCGGTGGATACCCTGCAGTATCTGGCGTTGCACGAACTACTGAAGGACGATCCGAATAAATCCCTCGAAGTGTTGTCGTTCCGCGATGGACGCTATGCCCAGTCGGAATCCGCCACAAATAACATGAACGGATACATCGAGGCGGAGTACCGCGTCGGACCGAATTCACCCAGCGTGCAACGGTATCAATTCGAAAAGCAGAGCGGGACCTGGAAGGTGGTGCGTACGCTTAACGGGAACCAGCTGGATGAAGCACGCCCGCTGCAAACGCCGGGTGCGAAAGACTCGCCTTCGAAAATACTGACTTATCTGGCCGCCAAAAAACTGGAGGCTGACGTTCAGAAGAAACATCCGGGCAAGAATATCTACCAACCCGAATTTATGTCGCGTCACAGCGAGAAATTCAAGATTGGCGTTTGCGAGGCCACCTACAAGCTCGATACCTCCGGCGACCCGGTGAAAATCGCCTATCTGTTCCGACTTCAGCCGGGTGGCTGGAAGTTTGAGCGTGCACTCGGCAAAAAAGAGAAGGTCAATTTCGACACCGGACGTATCGACAAACGCTGACGTTTGATGGTCCCCGAGCGAACAAAAACCCCGCCGACATGGCGGGGTTTTTGTTCGCTCGCCTCATCCTTGGGGCTCGTCCCTTCTGGGTGCTGAACAAGCCGGTAATCCGGCAAACCAGTCTGAATCAGCCGACCGGTTTTACCACCGTAGCCTGCATCCCCTTCGGTCCCTTCTGGCTTTCAAACTCGACCTCCTGACCTTCGGCCAGTTTCTTGTAACCTTCAGCCTGAATCACGGAATAGTGTACGAACACATCCGCGCTGCCATCCTGTGGGGAAATGAATCCAAAACCCTTAGCCTCGTTGAACCACTTTACAGTTCCCATGTGCATGACGAATAACCTCACTAATGATGAATTTCTTATAAAAAATTTTTACGTGCTGTGATGGTGGAGTTCGCCAGGACCAACGCGGATGCCTGTAAATACCAGCATGACAACATACGGCAGTGCAGCACTGCGAAATCAGTATAACGAAAATGCTAATTGTGTACAGCCGTGAACCACGCGTGGGCTCGTCAAATTCGGTATGAAACTTGCCGAAATCGCACTTCACATTGTGAAAAGTGTAAACTTTTCTGACACGGAGGGCTAAATGTGAGAATTCCATGGCAAATCATAGCGATCGGTACTGCGCTGTCTGGCGCGCGCGTTACCCAATGCTGAATCACGCATAAAAGACATTACTGTCGCCAAGCTGCTGTTGACGGCGCTACCGATAGGTATCCTGGTGTTCTTTTATATCGGTTCAATGGCCGCCCGGCTTCGTGGCAGGTTTTGCCTGTCTGCTGTTTCGCAAAATTTACATAACCAGAATGTGATCATCGGTAGCCTGCTGGTGTTCGCCGGCCTGGGGATAATCAGCTGGAACAATCCCTGAAGGATTTCAGGAAAAAAAACGGACGCATGCACGTCCGTTTTTCACACTGATGGTGATTATCTTGTTAGAGATTATACCCCGTCTCGTTGTGCAGCACGGTGTCCAGACCTTCGGTTTCCTGCTCAATCGTGACGCGCAGACCCAGTGTGAGGTCAATCAACTTGAGAAGAATGAAGGTGACAATTCCGCACCAGGCGGCCGTGGCAAGAATGCCGGTAAGCTGGGTCGTGACTTGCTTGCCCATGGTAACGCCTTCGGCAAAACCGACACCGCCCAGGGCCGTGGCGGCGAACACGCCTGTCAGTAGTGTGCCGATAATGCCGCCTACGCCGTGCACGGGAAACACGTCGAGCGAATCGTCCACGCGCAGTGAACGCTTCATGTAGTTGGTCGCCACGAAGCATATGAGCCCGGCGGTGACACCGATCACGAGTGCTCCGAGCGGGCCGACGAAACCCGAGGCCGGCGTGATGGTGCCGAGCCCCGCCACCATGCCGGTGACGATGCCCAGCACGGACGGTTTCCCGAAACGGACCCATTCGCAGAACATCCACGTCAGCGAACCGGCGGCCGCGCCGATGTGCGTAACCAGCATGGTCATGCCGGCGGTGCCATTGGCCGCGAGCGCGCTGCCGGCGTTAAAGCCAAACCAGCCGACCCACAGCATGCAGGCGCCGATCACGGTCATGGTGAGGTTGTGTGGCGGCATGGCGGTTTCCGGGAAACCCTTGCGCCGGCCCAGCACCAGCGCGGCGACCACTGCGGCGACACCGGCATTGATGTGCACCACGGTGCCGCCGGCGAAATCCATCACGCCCAGCTTTTGCAACCAGCCGTCGCCCCAGACCCAGTGACATACCGGGACGTACACCAGCAGCAGCCATAGCAGGCTGAATATCATCATGGAGGAAAACTTCATGCGCTCGGCGAAGGCACCGACCACGAGCGCGGGCGTGATGATGGCGAATGTCATCTGGAACATGGCGAACACGGTTTCCGGGATGTCACCCTTGAGCGTGTCAACGCCGATACCGGCCATGAGCGCCTTGGCCATGCCGCCGATCCAGGCGTTGTTGACGCCGCCGTCGCCGAAGGCGAGGCTGTAGGCAAACAGCACCCACACGATCGACACCATGCAGGTGATGGCGAAGCACTGCATCAACACGGACAGCACGTTTTTCGTTCGCACCAGACCGCCGTAGAAGAGGGCCAGACCCGGGATGGTCATGAACAGCACAAGCACCGAGGAAGTCAGCAGCCAGGCCGTATTGGCCGCGTTGAGGGTAGGCGCTTCCTGCGAGTATGCCAATGAAGGGAGGATGAGCAACAGCGAGGCAATAAACAGTCTCGTGGTTTTGCCGAGAGTCATGTGATTTTCTCCTTTGGTATTTTTTGTTTATAGGGCGCTGGTTCCGGTTTCGCTGGTGCGTATTCTCACTACCTGATCAAGTTCATAGACGAAGATTTTCCCGTCGCCGATTTTTCCGGTTCTGGCCGATTGCGAGATGGTTTCGATCACGCGATCCGCCATGTCCTTCGACACGGCCACTTCGATTTTGGTCTTGGGCAGAAAATCCACCACGTACTCCGCTCCGCGATAGAGTTCCGTGTGCCCCTTCTGGCGTCCGAATCCTTTGACTTCCGTTACCGTCATGCCCTGGACGCCGAGACTCGACAGGGCCTGACGCACATCGTCCAACTTGGAAGGTTTGATGATGGCGGTAATGAGCTTCATGAGTCTCTCTCCTGTGGTGATTATTTTTTATGTCCAACCCCGCCCCGGGAGGCGGGTACGCTTTCCCCACGAAGCAGGTTCCCCGGCCGTGGGTTAGCCTGCGGCATCATACAAAAACACGGGCGTTTCCCGAAATACCCGTCTGGCACTAAAGGCGCCTGAAAGCAGGCAGATCAGCACCGGCCCAGGCCTCCAATTCATGCTATTCCTGTAAAAAATTTGGGCCTATATGCACCAAAATGGCACATATATTGCCCTTCAGTTAGGAATTACATCGAAAAGTGGGTACCCATCATGAACCGAAGACGCCTTCCGGCAGTTGTCGTATTGGCGTGGCTCTTGGCAAATGCGGGGCCCGCCCAGGCAGAGAAGGAAGTGGTTTCGCCTGACACTGTTCCCGGCACCACGAAAGTGGATGCTGAGGGCGTGATCAACCTGGTGGAGAAGATTTCCCAATTCGTGATTGTGGATGCACGTATCCGTCACGACAGGTTGCAGGGATATATCGAAGGCTCCGTCAGCCTGCCGGATGTCGAAACGACCTGCGAATCGCTCGCCAGCGTCATTCCCAAGAAGTCGTCGCCTGTTTTGTTTTACTGCAACGGTCCCAAATGTGGGCGCAGTGTCCATTCGTCAAACAAGGCACTGGCTTGCGGATACACCCAAGTTTACTGGTTTCGTGGCGGGTTCGAAGAGTGGAAGAACAAGAATTATCCGTACCTGAAAAAATAACCGGGAAATAATAATCCATCATGCTGACACAGCATTTGACCATGCGGGCCTCGCTGAGCCTTACCATCGTGGTAATGGGCATGCTCGGCCTGGCTCTGGCGCTGGTGACCGGCGAGGTGTACCGGCAGCAGACGCTGGATAACCAGCGTGCGGCCATGGTCGATATGCTGCGTCTCAAGACAGATGACTTGCTGAAGGAGCTTGAGGTCAAATCGCGGGACCTTGCCCTGGCTATCCAGCACGCGCCCGAATTTCAGCGTAGCTTCGCCGCGCGTGACTCGGCTTCCCTGTCACGTCTGATGGACAGCCAGTTCCACCAGTATTTCGAGACTGCCAATGTCATCAAACTTGAGAAACTGAGGACATTCGATACCAGCTTTTCATTCGTGGCGGAATCCAGTGAAGGCAGCCCGATGCTGGCGGGTGGGAAAAGCATCTGCCCTGGGCTGATCAAACAAGCACGCTCGCGCCAAGGGCCCGCGCGGGTGCAAACCATCTCTGATTTGTGCCCGGTGGGCGACAGGCTGTATTACGCAGTGATCGTTCCCATCGGTGGATTGCGGCCGAAGGGATATCTGCAGATCATCACCGACCCCATTCACAACCTTTCCGCCATCGAGAAGGCATTGGGAATGCCGGTCAAGATAACCCTGGCCTCCGGACAGGGATTGTATAAGTCCCGGGAATGGTTTCCCCCGCACGCCATGGAACGCACACTGGTGGCGGTATATCCGTTGGAGACATCCCTATCCGGAAAGGTGATGAATCTTGCCATCATGCAAGACATTCGTGCTCTCCATGAAAAGCTCTCCATGACACGTTACATGATCATGATGGTTGCCGGACTTGTCACCCTACTGGTCATCGCGATTGCCCTGCTGGTGCTGCAAAGCACAACGTTGCGGCCGCTGATGGCCCTGCACGATCAACTGCGCAACGTGCGCAAGGATCGCACGCGTTTGAGCGAGTCACTTACGCCCGCCGGTACCCTCGAAATCAAGGAGCTGGCGCAGGACTTCAATGCCCTCAGCGCTGAACTGGGAGACGTGCACCGGATGCTCGAGCGTCAGGCATTTACTGACACACTGACGGATCTCCCCAATCGCAGCCATTTCCACGAACGATTGAGACAATGCACCGCGGTGGTCCGCGCCACCCAGCGTCCATTTGCCCTGTTTGTCATGGATCTCGATCGCTTCAAGGAGGTCAACGATTCCTTCGGCCATGATATCGGCGACCAGTTGCTGAAGCAGGTCAGTACGCGCCTGCGCGGAGTGTTACGCCGCTCTGACGTGTTCATGCGGCTGGGTCAGGAAACCGCGACAAAGCTCGAGGATGAAATCATTGCGCGCCTGGGTGGAGACGAGTTCGCCGCCATTGTGCCGGATATTGCTGATGAAAAGCCGGCCATCCTGATTGCCCAGAAGTTCATTAAATCGATGCAGCAACCGTTCATTATCGGCATGCACCGTTTCAACATTGGAGTCAGCATCGGCATTGCCTTGTACCCGCATCATGGCGCGGACCCGATGACGCTGTTGCGTCAGGCGGACGTTGCCATGTACCAGGCCAAGCAGGGTAAATCCGGTTACGCCTTTTTCGACAGCGTGCGCGATCATCACAAATTACAGTTGCTGACTCTGGAGCGCGATCTGCGTCTGGCGATCGAGAGCGACAGCCTCGATCTGCATTTCCAGCCGATGGTGGATATCCGCACCACCAAGGTGAGCTGCGTGGAAGCGCTGGTGCGCTGGCGCTACCCGGACCTTGACCTGAAGTCGCCGGACAAGTTTATTCATGTTGCCGAACAGTGTGGGCTGATCCAGCCGCTCACCCGCTGGGTGCTCAATCACGCGGTTGAACAATGCGCGCGCTGGCGCAGGGCGGGATACCTGTTCGATGTCTCGGTCAACCTGTCCGTGATGAATCTGCACGAAGTGGACTTTGTCGAATACGTTATGGACACGCTCCATCGCTGGGAGGTCGAGCCATCCTGGTTATCGCTCGAAGTCACCGAAAGCGCGGTCATGTCCGATCCGAATCACGCGCTGGAGGTACTGTCGCGCCTGGACACCATGGGCGTGCGGATATCCATCGACGATTTCGGCACGGGATATTCGTCGCTGGCCTACCTCAAGCGGCTTCCGGTGGATGAAATCAAGATTGACCGCTCCTTCGTCTTCGACATGAAGCAGGACAGTAACGATGCGGTCATCGTGCGCTCCACTATCGACCTGGCGCATAACATGAGTCTGCGCGTGGTGGCCGAGGGCGTGGAAAATCCGGAAACCCTGCGGCTGCTGACAGCACTCGGTTGCGACGTGGTGCAGGGGTTCTTCGTCAGCCGACCGATACCCTATGACGAACTGATCCAGTGGCTGAGCAAGTCCGCCTGGAGTGCCAAGCAACGTCCGGGCGCTTCGGCCACGGGTTCCGGAAAGAAGAGCTCGGTGGTGGCGCTACGCCGCCCACGTCCGGGATCAGGTCCCTGACAGCGCATTTCTGCTTCACAAGCATTTTTCCATTCATCTCCGCGGCATGGCCAATCGGTCTTGCTGAGGCGGTATCTCGGTGCGATTATCGTCCTGGAAACAGAGTGGCCCGCCATGAGGCCCGTGTCTACTCCAGGAAATAAGGAATGAATGCGCCGAAAATCCAGACAGCGATTCCCCAGCGACGCTACCAGTTTGGTGAATACACCGGTGTAGTGCTCGGCGAGATCGAAAGCGGGGATGGAGTGAAATACCAGTACATCCTGGCGCTCGTGCGCGAAGGTGAAGACCGGCCCTCGTTTTACGTGACCGCGGAGAAGAATCCGCGAAGCCGTGCACAGGAAGGCTCCCATCGCCTGCGCGTCATCACACAAGGGTTGGACGAAGAGGTCGGTTGTTCGAACGCGTGGGTCGAGCTCGACGCCTTCTGCGCGGAGGCCTTTACCGTCGTGGCCAAGGTGTTGGGCCTGTCAGACGAGCAACCTGTGGCGATTGCCTGACCGGCGCTTTGCCTGCTGACACTAACTGTGGGAGAGATCCTGCGTTCGGTGTTTCCCCCTCACCCTTGCCCTCTCCCGCCGGGGGAGAGGGGGAGTCGGTCGGCTTCAAGCCAACAGTTAAAAACTGCCGGCTTGAAGCCGATCATACTTAGTGGTGATGGCCACCCGCACCGTGCACGTGACCGTGCTCAAGCTCTTCCTTCGTGGCCGTGCGGACTTCGGTAATCTCAACATCGAAATGCAGGGTCTTCCCGGCCAGCGGGTGGTTGGCGTCGAGAACGGCTCCGGTTTCCGTCATGCTGACGATGGCAAAAGTGATGGGTCCGTTTGGCCCGTCGGCTGAGACGCGTGCGCCGACTTCGAGCTTCATGTCTGGCGGGAAATGTTCACGCGGGGCCTCGAAAATGGCCTCAGGATTTTTCTCGCCGTAGCCCTCCGCGGGCGCTACCGTGACTTTGGATTTGTGGCCAGCCGAAACGCCTTCCAGCGCTTTTTCCAGTCCTGGAATGATGTTGCTGTGACCGTGCAGATAGTTAAGCGGTTCACTGCCACGGCTCGAGTCGAGCACTTCGCCACTGTCGTCGGTCAGGGTGTAATGCATCGACACAACCATACCCTGGGCTGCCTTCATCATGAAATCCTCATGGATATTTGGTAAGAAGAGTGCGCCACTATATCGCAGATGGGGGCCGACGCCCAAGCAGGATTGGCACTGCCTGTCACGTGCGGGGGTTTGCCGAACCGGCAAGACAGCCTCCATGGACGGGCTTATACTTCCATGTGAAATTTCCCGGTGATTCATTCGGATAAATTATTTCTCATGATCAAACATCTCGATGTTAATGTCTCCGGACAGGGCCTGCATGAAATCACCGATCGGATCCAGGCTGTGGTGCGCGAGGTCGGAATCAATGAAGGTCTGTGCACACTCTTTGTGCAGCACACCTCTGCCAGCCTGTTAATTCAGGAAAATGCCGATCCAGCGGTGAAGCACGATCTGGAGCACTGGTTTAACCGGCTGGCGCCGGAGAACGATCCGCTATATACCCACCAGAACGAAGGCCCGGATGACATGCCGGGACACATCAAGTCGGCGCTTACAGCAACACACCTTTGCATCCCGGTTTTCGGCGGACGTCTGGCGCTCGGCACCTGGCAGGGCGTGTATCTGTGGGAGCACCGGCACAAGCGCGGCACGCGTCAGATCGTGGTGCATCTCGGCGAGTGAGCATTCGCCAGACAATCGCGCCGTACGGTTCCTGGAAATCGCCGATCACTGCGGATCGTATCGTCGAGGGCGGCGTTGGCCTGGGACAGGTCGCACTCGACGGTTCCGATATTTACTGGAGTGAAATGCGCCCCGCAGAAGGTGGGCGCCATGTCATCCTGCGTTGGCGAGAGGGCACCGTGGAGGAAATATTGCCCGCGCCTTTCAGCGCACGCACGCGAGTGCATGAATATGGCGGCGGAGCCTTTGCGGTGGATGAGGGCGTGCTGTATTTCAGCAACGACAACGATCAACTTCTGTATCGTCTGGCACCGGGTAATCCGCCACATGCAATTACTACGGGCACGGAAAAACGCTACGCTGACGCTGTGATTGACCGCCGACATCATCGCCTGCTCTGTGTTGGCGAGGATCACAGCGTCGGGGGCGAGCCCGTCAATACGATCGTAGCCATCGATCTGGAGGGCCAATGCGAGGCACGCGTTTTGGTGGCGGGGCAGGATTTTTACGCCTCCCCACGCCTGAGCCCGGATGGCAGGCAACTCGCGTGGCTTTCCTGGAATCACCCGGACATGCCGTGGGATGGCACAGAGCTGTGGCTGGCAGACATGGGGCCGGATGGCTTGCCCGTTAACCCTCAATGTGTGGCGGGCAACCGCGAAGAATCGGTATTTCAGCCGTTGTTCGCGCCGGATGGCACGCTGTATTTTGTTTCCGACCGCAGCAATTGGTGGAATCTTTACCGCCTGCAGCAGGGGCGCGTCAAGGCACTGGCGCCCATGGAAGCGGAGTTTGGCCTGCCCCAGTGGATTTTCGGACTGTCCACCTATGCCTTCGATTCGGCCCAGCGTCTGGTTTGCACGTTCAACCGCGCGGGCGCGTGGCATCTCGCCGTGCTCGACACCAGCACGCTCAGGATGGAGGAAATTGAGACACCATTCAGCGACATCAGTCATGTCACGGCCGCTGATGGTATGGCGATTTTTGTGGCGGCCTCAGCCACGCTGCCGGCGGCAATCGTGCGTCTCGACTTGGTAACTCACCAATATGAAATCCTGCGCGCATCCCTTACCGATATTCCGGAGTCCGGTTATCTGTCCGCGCCGCAGACACTGACCTATCCTACGGCCCACGGCGATACAGCGCACGCCTGGTATTACCCGCCCACGAACCAGGATTTCCATGCAACCGCGGACTCAATGCCACCCTTGCTGGTATTGAGTCATGGCGGTCCGACATCGGCGGCATCGTCGTCACTGAATCTCAGAATCCAATACTGGACCAGCCGCGGTTTTGCCGTGGTGGATGTGAACTACCGTGGATCGACGGGTTATGGTCGTGCCTACCGCCACCGTCTCGACGGACAATGGGGCGTTGCCGATGTGGAGGATTGCATGGCGGCAGCGCAACATATCGTGGAGCGCGGGCTGGCGGACAAAGATCGTCTCGCCATACGCGGGGGCAGTGCCGGTGGATACACTACGCTGTGCGCGTTGACGTTCCACCGTTTGTTTCGCGTCGGCGCGGCTTACTATGGCGTGAGCGACCTCGAAGCACTGGTGCGGGACACGCATAAATTCGAGGCGCGATATCTGGATCGTCTGATCGGGCCTTATCCTGCCAGTCGAGACCTATATCTTGAGCGTTCACCGATTCATCATGTAGATCGTTTGAGTAGTCCGGTAATTTTCTTTCAGGGGCTGGAGGACAAGGTGGTGCCGCCGGATCAAACGGAGAAGATGGTAAACGCGCTACGCGCGCGCCACATACCCGTGGCTTACGTGCCGTTTGAAGGCGAGCAGCACGGCTTCCGCCGCGCGGAAAATATCCGTCGTGCACTGGAGGCGGAGTTTTATTTTTATTCCCGACTGTTTGGTTTTACGCCGGCCGATTCCATCATGCCGGTAACGATCGAGAATCTCCAGCCGTAAAAAAATCAGTCCACGCGGCTGGTGATCAGCTGGTTATCCGGAAATTTATTGTCGCGCAGGTATTTATTCACCGATGTCAGAAAGGCTTCGGGTCCGGCGGCGTAGATATCGAAGCCGCTGAGATCGGGATGATCCTTCGTGAGCTGCTTGAGGGCCAAGTCCGATTTGGCCGCCCCCGCCGTCAATGATGTGTACTGGAAATTATCCAGCGCGTCTGTCCAGGAACGGCAGAGATTGTTGAGGTAATGACCGCCGTCGTCGCTGAGCCAATACAGGTGCAGGCTCTCGGCCACGTCCCGCGCCATGGCGTGTTCGATGAGGCTTTTGATCGGCGCGAATCCCGTTCCATGGGCCAGAAAAATCAGGGAACGTGGCGATTCCTCGCCCAACTTGAATTCCCCTTTGGGTCCGACGAGCGAAACGATATCCCCTGGTTTCAGTTTTTTGAAGACATAATCGGCGAGGCGATTGCCGGGCAGACGCTGCACGTGAAACTGGAGATTGCGGTCGTCACACGGGCAACTGGCGACCGGGTAATCCGCCTCGGCGCCGTTGGCGGTTTCGAGCGTCACCGCCTGGCCGGCGAGGAACTGCAGCCGCTTCGTGCGTGGCGTCTGCAAGTGCAACAGCGCCATGTTATCGCCAAGCAACTCTATCTTCTTGACCCGCGTCGCGATTTGTTGTGCCGGAATATCCTGCGCGCCGCCGATCTCGGCGGCCTCGATCTCCAGATCGTTCACCGCCGTGTGGGAACACAGCAGCACATAGCCCTGATTCTTTTCGGCCTCGCTGAAAGCGTAATCGGAGTGGCGCATCGGGAGCGTCTTCCCGGAAACCACCCTGGCCTTGCACAAACCGCAGTTGCCGTTGCTGCAACCATAACGCAGCGAGATGCCGGCACGCAGGGCGGCATCCAGGATGGTGTCCGAACCTTCCACGAAAAACTCGCGTTGGCCCGGAACGAGGCGAACATGGGCGGTCATGAGGCGGAGAAAACTCTCCTTGACGACGTAGGATTGAAGATAGTCGTTGGGCGACTGCTTCTCCAGTTCATGCCGTAGCCACAGCTTGAGAGGCCCCATGATATTGCGGATATCCTGACCGCCGGACCTTTCATGCTCACTGAATTTGTCATACAGCCAGTCGGTGATGGTTTTGTAGCGCCCCACCTGCATCCGTGTTTTTGCCAGTTCCTTGCTCAGCCCGGAGAGACGTTCGGCCAGCACCTCGGGTCCGGGCAGCAGTACTTCACGCACACGGTGGGCAAAGGCATCGTCCTTGATGTGGGTGAAGCGCTCCAGTTCACCGCTGTTGTCCAGTTGTGTATCCGGATAGGCGCGCAGCAAATCCTCGGGCTTGACCATGCCCTCGAAGGTTTCCAGCTCGCCTTTCTTGATTTTTTTCTGGAGCGCGCCACGCGTGACGCCCACAAGACGCGCGGCGCGCGTCAAGCTAAGTAACTGTGCGCCGTTATTTGACTGGTCTGGCATGGATCAATCCCACCAACGTGTCTGGGCCGTGTCGGTTGAATTAAATCACCCGACTATAGTCAGCATGACAACCTTACAGAGAGGCATGAGGCGCGGTTTACTGCAGAGATAATTGGGGAAATATAAAACGTCATGGCAAATGCCGTATGCCAAGTATCGGGGATATAAAAAACCGGCTTGCGGGGCAAGCCATTGTCTGGCTTTGCCCCGCTCCGACGTCAGATGGAGAAAGATGAGTTGAGACTGTCTGGCTAAATAGGCAGATCGGGAGGTCTAGTAACTCCGTCGCCCGCCACCGCCACCACCACCGCCACCACCGCCGCGATTTCCCCAGCCGCCACCACCGCCACCACCACCACGATTCCCAAAGCCACCGCGGCCACCACCACCGCCACCACCACCACCACCACCACCACCGCCACCAGGACGATCAGTCTTGGGCCGGGCTTCGTTGACATTCAGCGCGCGACCTTTCAGGTCTTTCTGGTTCATGCCGTTGATGGCGGCCGTTGCCTCGGCCTTCGCCGGCATTTCAACAAATCCGAAACCACGCGGCTCGCCACTGAACTTGTCTTTGAGAATGGTGACCTTGCTGATCTGCCCGAAGGCGCTGAAGGCCTCGCGCAAGTCTTCTTCCGTGACATCGCGCGACAGATTTCCTACGAAGATATTCATATCAAACTCCTGGATTGAAAGGGTAAGGCATCGTGGACCGTGCTTCGCTTTCGGAAACGATGGCTGTGAAAGTGCGCGGTCGGATAGGCGAATGATCGGGCGTGAACCAGTTCCTTGGCATCAATGTAAGGAAGGGTGGGCTTCAGTGACCCAGCTTCTTCGGCATCCGCGACGGATAATACGCCTGTGATTTGCCGGCGTCCAAGTGTCCAAAGAACTCCACCCGATCATCGGCCTGCCGGGGGGCAGGAGCGGCGCGCCGGTTAGCCGAATGCCTTTACAGTGCGGCCGGTGCCACCCGAGCCATGGCGCGGGCCTTGGCCGTGACGAGGATGATTCCCGCCGTTTTTTGCTTTGAAATGGTGCGGCGCACCGTTTTGGCGATGCGGTTTGTTGCTAGACGGGCCGCCGCGACGGTGGGCCGAGGGTGCGTGCTGTCGCGGGCGCAGGGTCGGTTCCATGCCGGGTATGACATGGGCCGGAATCGCCTGGCGGGTGTAACGCTCGATATCCCGCAGCTGCTGGAAATTATCCGGCGCGGCGAACGAGATGGCGATGCCCTTGGCGCCTGCGCGGCCGGTGCGGCCGATGCGATGCACATAATCCTCCGCGCTTTTCGGGAGATCGAAGTTGATGACATGGGTAATGCCGGAGACGTCGATACCGCGAGCGGCCACGTCGGTGGCCACCAGCAAGCGCACCGAGCCTGAACGCAAATTGGTGATCGCGCGGTTACGCTGGTTCTGGTTCATGTCACCGTGCAGTGCCGCGGCCGGGTGCCCCTTGGCGTGCAGGGTTTTGGCAAGACGATCCGCTCCCCGCTTGGTAGCGGTGAACACGATGGCCTTGTTCATGTTGATATCATCCAACAGGTGAGTCAGCAGGCGCTGCTTGTGCGCGCCATCGTCCACGTGATGCAGGCGTTGCTCGATATTTTCATGTCGTTCCTGCGGTGTCGCGATCTGGATGAGCTTGGGGTTTTTCAGCAGGCGGCGTGCCAGTTTGGCGATATTGCCTTCGAGCGTCGCGGAAAACAGCAGTGTCTGACGGGTGGCCGGTGTGGCGGCGGCGATTTCTTCCACCGCGTGAATGAAACCCATGTCGAGCATGCGGTCGGCCTCGTCCAGCACCAGTATTTCCAGGCGCGAGTAGTCGATGCGTCCACGTTCCATGTGGTCCAGCAGCCGTCCGGGTGTCGCCACCAGAATATCCAGCGGTTGGGACAGCAGCCGCATCTGCGGCGGATAGGGCATGCCGCCGACGACGCTGCCGATGCGAAAACGCATGTGCTTGCCGTATTTGATGGCGGCCGCTGTTACCTGGTTGGCGAGCTCGCGTGTGGGTGTCAGCACCAGCACGCGCGGGCCGCGGGAATTTTTGGTCGACGGCGTGCTCAGCCGTTGCAGCGAGGGCATGACGAATGCGGCTGTCTTGCCGGTGCCGGTCTGGGCCGAAGCCATGAGGTCGTGGCCTTCCAGTGCCGCGGGGATTGCCTGCGCCTGGATTGGAGTAGGCACGGTGTAACCGCTCTCGCTGATGGCCTTGAGGATAGACGGGTGTAAAGCTAGTTTTTCAAAAGTCACAATATTTCCTTGAATGAGATAAATGGTGCGTGCAGATAAGCGCAACCGTTTACCTGCATCAGGCAACGGTGGTGACAAACTGCTGGCGCGAACACATCGTCGCCAACCGTTTAATTGCTGAAATTCCAGGGAAACTGAAACCAGAAGGTGGGTCAGAGAGCGATGAACTTATTGGCTGAATCCAACATTACTGTCTGGATCGTTTAGCCGGCGCGAACCATACAGGAATACTCGGGGGAAAGCCAGTTTGCGCTCGCGGACAGGGTGTCCACGGAGGATTATTCCTTGACCAAGGGGACCCACAGCAAATGCAGCCCTACCATAAGCGCCAGGCCAATCAGGCTCAGGCCATAAACCATCAGGTTGGTGTCGAAGAACAGGGCGGCGACCATGACGGCAGCGCCCGGCAGGGCGGCCTTCAACCAGTCCGGAAAGGAGACCTTGACGGCTTTTTCGCAGGCCTGGCAGGGTACGGGAGCGCCGGGCCCCAAAAAAATCTTGCGCAACGAACTTATCGCGGGTTTTCCGCAATGAGGACACTGATACATCTTTCTCTACCCTATGCTGTAGTGCTGACGCTATATATCAAAAGATTGAAATCGCCCTTTTGATTAGCTCGCGTGAATGAGTCAGATCAACAGGCCGGAATACAATATCCACCTGTCCGGGAAAAGGCAAATTGGCCCGGCCGGGAACCGGCATCGAGGATGTATCGTACATTGATATGTGACGGGCAGGGGTTGGCGCACCCGCGGCGGTTCGGACTGGCCTGTCATCTCGGTTTGTTGCTCGATATTCCCAGCATCGGCGTGGCCAAGTCGCGACTGATCGGAACGCATGGCGAAGTGCCGGACACGAAGGGCGCATGGACGCCGCTGCTCGGTCACCCCTCATCCCCATCCCTTCTCCCGCAAGGGGAGAAGGGGGCGAGACGTGGCGCGCTTCGCGCGCACTCAGAAATCATCGGCGCGGTGCTGCGAACGCGCACCGGCGTGATGCCGGTTTATGTGTCCATCGGCCATCGAATCAGTCTCGCCACCGCCATTGATTATGTTCTGCGCAGCACGACGCGCTTCCGCTTGCCGGAAACAACGCGTCGCGCGCATCGGCTGGCCTCCGCGGTTTAATTGCCGCGCGCTGTTTTTTTGATCAGGGTCAACGACCCGCGGGGGTATCTCTGTACCATGGCATCAATGTTGCGTCTGATAATGCCGTACGCTATTTCTCCAATTCATCTGATGGATCATGACCATGAAAAATGTTTTGTGTTATCGGAATCATCTGTTTTCTGCGCTGGCCCTGGCAGTATTATGTGTCGTATTGCCGCAGGCGCAGGCGGCAACCCCCGGCGAGACCAGTATCAGCCTGGGGGCGGAATACACCTCGGGTGATTACGGAACTTCCAGCAAAACCAAGATGTGGTATTTCCCGGCCACGCTCCGGTATGAAACGGACCGCAACATGATGGCGCTGACCATGCCTTATGTCGTCGTCGAGGGGGCCGGCAATGTCGTGGCGTCGGGCAGTATGCAAGGCATGCCGCGTACAACGATGTCCACAACGAGCCGGACGGAATCCGGGCTGGGCGATATCGAATTGTCGGCCTCGCACGTGATCGCGCAGGACGCCGGCTGGCGCGTGGGTCTGGGCGGACTCATCAAGCTTGGCACCGCCGATGAGCAGGATAACCTGAGTACGGGAGAGGACGACGTCTCCATTCAGCTGGAGGCGGAAAAGACCAGTGACAATAACACGATCTTTGGTACTGCCGGGTACAAGATGCTCGGTGATCCACCGGGTATTGATTACGACGATATCTTTTATGGATCGGTGGGAGTATCTCGACGTCTCAATGCCTCCCGTGCTGCCGGCGTGGAATTGTATGCACAGCAGGCGCCGCTGCCTGGCGTGGATGGAAAGTCGGAATTGATGCTGTTTTTGAGCGACAAGCCAGGGCCGAAGACACGGCTCACAGTATATTTGATTGCCGGCTTCGCCGATGGCAGCCCCGACTGGGGAGTGGGCGTCACGCTCAAGTTGAGTCAGTAGCGGCGCGAATTGTTTTCTTCTTTGCTGTTCTTGCTTCCATCCGACCGTCCACATTCAGTTGTGCCGCTTCTGCAGTAGCTTTCCTGTTTAACAGAGACAACTTCGTGGTTGCATATTTCCCCGACGCGTGTGGTTGACTCCTTGGTTTAAAATTATTCCAGAATGACGACACGACGTCTTCTTGATCTGTGTCAAAGCATCAGGGGGATGTTTCTGCCAGAGTTCGCGCGTTGTTGCCTCAGTAGGGCAATCCGCCGCTCGTGTCTCCACACGGCCGTCACTTCTCCCTGGTGGCCTGGTTTAGAGCGGCGGAATTTTTTTTGCCCGCGAATTTCCACGTCATTATCAAGAACCGTAACAAAATGAACTTCAAACCACGGGGAACACGGGGAAAGCAGATAAAAACATAAATAGCCTCCCCGTTTTTCCGGCACTTTTCACTCCCCGTGCTCCCCGTGGTTTAAGGTTTTAGTTTCGATTTTGTTGGAAACTCCAATGAATCTCCCGCCTCCACGGTCACGGTTTTGCGGATTGCCGCGCACAGGGTAGAGTTAGACTCATTCTCACGCGAAGGGAGGCGCCGTGTTCGACCTGTTTGTGGATTCGCTGATTATCCTGCTCGTGGTGGTTGACCCGGTGGCCGTGGCCCCGCTTTTTGCGGCGCTGACGCACGGTGAATCGGTGACCACCAAACGCCGTATCGCCATCCGTGGAACGACTATCGCGGGGGGGATTCTGGTGGTGTTCGCGTTGGCCGGCGGCATGCTGCTGGATGCGCTTGGCATCGGCATGCCGGCGTTTCAAATCGCGGGTGGGTTGCTGCTGTTTCTGCTCGCGGTCGACATGGTGTTTGCCCGCCATTCCGGGTTGCGCTCCACTACCGAACGCGAACAGCGCGAGGCGGAGACGAAAAAGGATATCTCGGTTTTCCCCCTGGCCATTCCGCTCATTGCCGGTCCGGGCGCATTGACCTCGGTGCTGCTCATGGTGGGCGACCAGGGCGATGATCCGCTTGTGATCGGCACGGTGCTGGCGGTGATCCTGGTAGTGCTGCTGGTGACACTGGTTTCGTTGATTTTTTCGGCGCGCATCATGGCGCTCATGGGCGAGACCGGCGCGAACGTTATCAGCCGCGTACTCGGCGTGGTGCTCGCGGCACTGGCGGTTCAGTTCGTGCTGAACGGCTGGCAGGAAGGTTTTATGATGATCGGGGAAAACGCGTCACAGATGTTGACGATCTGATCCGATAACATCAGGCGGCGGTGTCGACGGGGAGATATTGCACCGGATTGATGCCGTAGGTACCCGGATCGAGCACGCGGTCAATCTCGCACGGCCGTCCATCGCGCGTCTTGTAGTCGGTGAGGTCCACGGTCGTGGCGCCCGGGACCGGGTAGTAGTCGGGTTGCAGTACCAGTGCCACCTGGGGTTTCAGCCGGCGCACGCGGTTCATGGTCACGACCACGCCGATCTCGCCGGTGTTGAGTTCCACCACGCTCCCGATCGGATAAATTCCCATGCACTGGATGAATTGCTCCACCAAGCCGGGGTGGAAGTCGCGGTGGCGCCACTCATACATCTTTTTCAGCGCGGCATGGGCTGACATGCCGGTGTGATAGGCGCGGTCGCTGGAGATGGCATCGTAGCAGTCCACGATGCCTCCGATCATGCCGAACATTCCGATATCGTCCCCTTTAAGGCCGCCGATGTAACCGCCGCCGCTGTAACGTTCGTGATGGCAGCGCGCCACCTGGACGGCGGGGGGTGGAATCCCGGAGGATTTTTCCAGAATGGCCACGCCGTGCGGCACGTGGCTTTTCATTTGTGCATATTCATATTCAGTGAGCGCGCCGGGTTTGTTCAAAATCTCGTTCGGCACCCTCATCTTTCCGATGTCGTGCAGCAACGCGCCAAGGCCTAGCAGGTTGAGCTCGTGTTGATCCAGTCCAAGATGACGACCGAAGGAGAGCGCCAGAATGCAGACGCGCATACTGTGTTGCGCGGTGTATTCGTCTTTCTTTTTCAGCTGAGCGAAGCTGGTGAGCGCATCCGGATTGCGAATAACGCTTTCCACCATCTCGGCGACCACCTTTTTGGCGCCAAGACTGTTGATGTTTTTTCCGAGGCGCACATCCTCCAGCAGGGTGTATACCAGCTCCCGGGTTTCATGATGAATTTCTCGGGCGGCTTCGATCTCCTGCTCCAGGCGGGTTTGATCGTGGTAGACCGGCTTGAGCAGTGGATGACTGGCAACCTTGATGAGAAGATCGCGTTCGACTTTCCTGTGTTGTAACACTTCCTCGGCGACGGCCTTTTCCGCCGGAGTACGTGGAATTGGCTTTTGGTAGACTTCGGGGATATCGACGTAGACGTGCTGGCAGTAGCGCTGCAGGTCGCGGATTTCATCTTCGCTGCGGATTTCGAAGCCTTGGAAGATGAAGGGAGTTTCGCGCCAGGGACGGTCCAGTTCGCGGACGTACATCCCTATCTTGAGTTGCTGTACCTCGAGCTTTCTTTTACCCATTCTTGACCCGCGGGTTCCCTGTCATTCCGTGATTCCGTACGAAACCACTGCCACAGCCACTAAACATATTGTAGGACAGAAATATTCATACCCCCAAGGAAAGCAATCGGGTGTTGCCAGTCAGTGCCGGCAGCGGACAGAATCGGGAGAAGCTGCCACAATGGGTCCGTCTTAACACTCCATGGAGGAAATCGAGCATGAGCGAACATACCTATAAGGTGGTGGAACTGGTGGGCTCGTCCACCCAGAGCACAGACATGGCCATCCAGAATGCCATCTCCCGTGCCGCCAAGTCCCTGCGGAATCTGGACTGGTTCGAGGTTGTTGAAACTCGTGGCCATCTCGAGAAAGGCAAGATCGCCCACTGGCAGGTCAAGATAAAGCTTGGTTTCCGCATGGAGGATTAGGAATTTCTGAAATATGAATTTTCACCGCAGAGATCGCAGAGGGTTTTCTGTTAATTTCATGATTTTTCTCCGCGTACTCTGCGTTCTCTGCGGTAGATAATCATATAAATCAGGACTTCTTCAGGATGCTTCGTCTGTGCACTGCGGCCAATCTGCCGGAGGCCCATCTGCTTCTGCACCAACTGGCGCAGGCCGGTATTGAGGCGCGAGTGCTCAATGAGCACGCGCAAGGCGGTCTCGGCGAACTTCCTTTCACCCACGCTTATCCTGAAATCTGGATCATGGAACCGGCCCAGGAGATGCGGGCGCGCAAGATTCTTGTGGAGTTTGAGCGCGCTCCCGCCTCGACAATTCCGTTGCGGTGTACGGGCTGCGGTGAATCCAATCCGCCGGGATTTGAAATCTGCTGGCAGTGTGGCAAGCCCTTGCCGGTTTCATGAAACCACGAAGCACAAATGTTCGGAGTTTCCGATAGAGAGAAATAGACAGGATTAACAGGATTTTTCAGGATTTACAGGATTAAGAATTAGATGATGTTGGAAATTATATCTAAATCCTGTTAATCCTGTTTTTGATCCTGTGAATCCTGTCTGTTGTTTTTTGGATAATTACAAACGCGTGCTGAGGTCGGCCTCGGCCTGCACCTTGGCGCGCAGCAGGTATTCGGCGACATGCGCCCACGGCGCACGCTTTTCTGAAATGATGTCGGAAATCTTGCGCGAAAATCGTCCATAACTCAGAACCGTGTCTTCGGTCATGGCCACGGCGGTATGCTCCAGGAAGGGGATCAGGCCCTCAATCATCTTGAGCTTCTCGCGCTTGGTGCGGATGTCCTGGTCCTCTTCTTTGGCTTCGAAATAGGCCAGGGAATTGTCAAACATGGTTTCGATGGCCTTGGTGAGGCTGTTGCAATCCAGGCGGAGCATTCCGTAGGAATGCTGATAGAGCTTGAACAGTTCCAGCACAATGTCCTTGAGATGCAGCAGCCGCGGGTGCGCACGCAGGGCCTTGGCGAACATGGCGAATACGTCATCGTACTCAACCTTGGACTTGGTTCTGTTGGTTGCCGGTGCAGCGGAGAGCGATGAAACCGTAACCGATATATTGGTCGAGTCTTCGTTCTTTTCCCGCATCGAGGGATTCTTGGCCATCAGGCACATCGCCCGGATATCCTCGAGTTGTTCCAGGATTTCCTCCGCCTTGTTATGCGCGTCACGCCGTGCGAATTGAAGGTTGGTTTCCGCTTCGCTGTAGTCAAAGGAGCTGACGACGTTCTGACGGATACGGTTTTCGACCTCGCTCCCGGTCTTGGAGCCGAGCACGCCGGCGAGACGCTGTTTCAGGCGTTCGCGCGCCTCCATGGCGATGTGGTGGATGCTCGTATAGCGCGCCTCGGTCTCCTTGAACTCGACGTACTGGTGCATGTTTTCGTCGAAGGTTTCCATTTTCTGCAACAGTGCTTGTGAGAACGACAGGAACGGACCGGCGAAGGCGGTGTTTTCCTCGGCGCTCAGGGTCATCGTTGCCAGCGCCTGCTTGTAGGCGGCGACCTTGTCGTCCACCGTCTGCACGCCGCGAGTGATGCCGGAGAGGACATTGGAGATGCTGGCAAACGACTGGTGAATCTGCTTGGTAATTTTGAGGATATCAATGAGCTTGCGCAGCATGGTTTCCTCGCCGCTGGTATGCAGGAACAGCGCCTGCAAGCTGTTTTTTGCATCTCCTAACTGGTCGGGTCGCAGCAACGCATGCTCTTCAATGAAGACAAGCGCCGTCATCGAAACAAGCGCTTCGCGGTATTGGGGTTCAGCGGGTTTGTCTTCAAGCTTCATGGGCGGCACGCGGCGAGTAGGGCGCTTCTGGAATGACGCGGCCAAATTGCGTGATTACACGGTCAAGCTGGCTTTATCCAGGCGCTTCATTATAAATTATACAACACTTGTGCTGTCTTAATCGGCCTGACTGGGCGGATGCAGGAAGGACGGCGACAGACGGCTGGGGATTGAACTTGTGGGACGTTGCCCCCATCTAACGGCTTGGAAACTGTTTATTTCACTGGAGAATCCAAATTTTATGAAGCGCGTATTCCTGTTCTTGGTGACCAACATCGCTGTCCTGCTGGTGCTCAGTGTTGCTGCCAGTATCCTGATTCGCGTACTGGGCGTTGAGGAGATACCGGGCGGGCTGAATCTGCAGTCTCTTATTATTTTCGCGGCGGTGATCGGTTTCGGCGGCTCGTTCATTTCGCTGGCCATGTCCAAGTGGATGGCAAAACGTGCCACCGGTGCGAAGGTCATCGAGCAACCGCGCAATGCCACGGAGCAGTGGCTATTTGAAACAGTGCGGCGCCAGGCCAAGCAGGCCGGCATCGGCATGCCGGAAGTGGCGGTTTATGAGGCTCCGGACATTAACGCCTTCGCCACCGGCATGCGCCGCGACGCGGCGCTGGTCGCCGTCAGCACCGGCCTGTTGCAGTCCATGGACAAGGACGAGGCCGAAGCCGTGCTGGGTCATGAGATTACGCACGTAGCGAACGGCGACATGGTGACACTGGCGCTGATTCAGGGCGTGCTCAACACCTTCGTGATCGTTTTGTCTCGCGTGATCGGATATTTCGTCGATCGCGTGCTGCTCAAGAACGATCGCGGTTTCGGGATAGGGTATTTTGTCACCAGCATCGTGGCGCAGATCGTGCTTGGCATCCTGGCGAGCATGATCGTCATGTGGTTCAGCCGCCAACGTGAATTCCGCGCTGACCGGGGCGGTGCCAAACTCGCCGGCCGCGAGAAGATGATTGCGGCGCTGCAGCGCCTCAAGACAATGCACGAACCGGCGCAACTGCCCGAGCAATTGGCCGCCTTCGGTATCTCCAGCGGGCAGGTCGGTGGCTGGAAGCGCTTATTCATGTCGCATCCGCCGCTGGATGAACGCATCGCCGCCTTGCAACAGTCGCGCTGATTGTTGAGAGGTAGACGAACAGAAACCCGCCGGGCCTCGCTCGGCGGGTTTTTTGCCCTACACGGATGTAGTAATGTCGCGAGAGCGCGATACTGAAGTCCTGCTCGCCACGCTCGCTCGTCATGTCATTAGAGTAGCGCGTAGCGACCATTGACGAACCGCCCGCCGTGCCCGGCAGCAACTATTATTCAAAAGAACGGTCGCAATACGGGGACTACCCAGTCCGAATAACTCCCGGGGACAAGATATGCTCATCATCCGCAAGCCTGCCGATATCAACCCGAGCGAGATTACTCCCAGGGACGTCTATCTGAATCGCCGGCGCTTCCTACGCGAGGCCGCCGCCGTGGCCGCCGCTGGCGCCACCGCGGCTCTGTTACCCAATGTGGTATCAGCCGGGCAGAAAATTCCCAACGTGCGCAAGAGCCCGCTTTCCACGGTCGAGAAGCTGACTTCCTTCCAGGACATCACGACCTATAACAATTTCTACGAGTTCGGCACGGACAAAAGCGATCCTGCCCGACATGCACAGAATTTCCGCACCTTTCCCTGGACCATCAGCATCGAAGGCGAGATCAAAAAGCCTGCCCAGTATCAGTTCGAGGAACTTCTCAAGCACTATCCGCTGGAGGAACGTATTTATCGCCTGCGTTGCGTTGAGGCCTGGTCCATGGTGGTTCCGTGGGTGGGGTTTCCCCTGCGCGACCTGATCCGCCGCCTCGGGCCAACCTCGCGCGCCAAGTATGTCGAGTTCACCACGTTACAAGATCCTGCGCAGATGCCCGGCCAGAGACCGGGATTGTTGGGCGCCGGTCTCGACTGGCCGTACGTCGAAGGACTGCGCCTTGACGAGGCCATGCACTCGCTGACTATCCTGGCCGTGGGCCTTTACGGCGAAGTCATGCCGAGCCAGAACGGAGCGCCGATTCGGCTCGTGGTGCCATGGAAATACGGTTTCAAGAGCATCAAGTCCATCGTGAAAATCCGTTTTGTCGAAAAGCAGCCGTTAACCACCTGGATGAAGTCCGGTCCGCGCGAATATGGTTTCTATTCGAACGTGAATCCCACGGTGGATCATCCGCGCTGGAGCCAGGCCGCCGAGCGGCGCATTGGCGAGGACTCGCTGTTTTCACCCAAGCGCAAAACGCCCATGTTCAACGGCTATGCCGAGCAGGTGGCCTCGCTGTATACCGGTATGGACCTGAAAAAGTTTTTCTGAGCCTTGTCCTGCGGCGATCATGTCGAGTCCTGCCATCCATAAATTTCTGAAATCCGCGTTGTTTGTTGTAGCGCTGATTCCGCTGGCGTATCTCGTCTTCCGGGCTGTTAATAATCATTTAGGCGCCAATCCCATCGAAACGATCAACCGTTATACTGGTGACTGGGTGCTGCGTTTTCTGATGCTCACGCTGGCGGTAACGCCATTGAGAAAACTGACTGGCTGGAATTCTTTATTGCGTTACCGGCGCATGCTGGGACTGTTCGTCTTTTTTTATGTCTGCCTGCATTTCCTGTCCTACGTCTGGCTCGACCAGTATTTCGTGCTCGCGGATATCGTTAAAGACGTGATCAAGCGGCCGTATATCACGGTGGGCTTTGCCAGTTTTCTGATGCTGATACCGCTGGCCGTGACCTCCACGAATGCCATGGTCCGCCGGCTGGGCGCGAAACGCTGGCAGCAATTACATCGCCTGGTTTATCTCATCGGCATCGGCGGTGTGGTGCATTTCCTGTGGCTGGTGAAGTCCGATATCAGCGAGCCGCTGGTTTACGCTGCCATCCTGGCTTTGTTATTGGGGTTCCGGTTGTGGGTCCGGGCACGCCGGTTAAACAGTGCGATCGTGCCTGGCACGTCAACGTAACTTCTTCTCGCTGCACCTGCCGCTGGATCCCCGGAATCAGTGCATACTTGCCAGTTACAAGGCAAAGTGGAATGATTTGCCCAAGAAGAGAAATTGTCGGATCGAGACGGAGATGAACCTCTTAAGGTCTGCCCGCATCCAGGGCTTTCCCGATAATCAAGGCTACACACCGGCACTCTGATTCACACTATTGCGCCTGATGTCGCTTGAGGCGCGCGAGCCCAATTTCACTGCAGAGGAACTGGCGTTGAAAACCCAGCTTCACGGAACAACTATTTTATCGGTTCGCCGCAATGGTCATGTGGCCATCGGCGGCGATGGCCAGGTCACCATGGGTAATACGGTCATGAAGTCGAACGCGCGCAAGGTGCGCCGTCTGTACAAGGATCAGGTGATCGCCGGGTTTGCCGGCGGCACGGCCGATGCCTTCACGCTGTTCGAGCGCTTTGAGGGCAAGCTGGAAAAGCACCAGGGGCAGCTGACGCGCGCGGCGGTGGAACTGGCCAAGGACTGGCGCACCGACCGCATCCTGCGCCGCCTCGAGGCGGTGCTGGCGGTGGCGGACAAGACCGACTCGCTTGTCATCACCGGTCAGGGCGATGTTATCGAACCTGAAGGTGGGCTCATTGCCATCGGTTCCGGCGGGCCCTACGCACAGGCGGCGGCGCGCGCCCTGATGGAAAATACCGAGCTGAATGCGCGTGCCATTGTTGAACAGGCCTTGAATATCGCCGCCGATATCTGCATCTATACCAATCGCAGTCTGACCATCGAGGAGCTTCAGAGTTGACCATGTCGGAAATGACCCCGCGGGAAATCGTCCAGGAGCTGGACAAGCACATCATCGGTCAGTCGGCGGCCAAGCGCGCCGTCGCCATCGCGTTGCGCAACCGCTGGCGCCGCTCGCAGGTCGAGGATGAATCGTTGCGCGCCGAGATCACGCCCAAAAATATTTTGATGATCGGTCCGACCGGCGTCGGCAAGACCGAAATTGCGCGCCGGCTGGCTAAACTCGCCAATGCGCCCTTCATCAAGGTCGAGGCGACCAAATTCACGGAAGTGGGCTATGTCGGACGCGAGGTCGATTCGATCATCCGCGACCTCGTGGACATGGCAGTCAAGATGATGCGCGTGGAGGAAATGGCCAAGGTCCGTGCTCGCGCCGAGGACGCCGCCGAGGACCGGATTCTGGATATCCTGGTTACACCGGCGCGCGAGATGGATTTCGCCGTGGGTGAGACGGCGCGCCCGGCCGACGGCGCGGCGCGCCAGATGTTCCGCAAGAAGCTGCGCGAAGGCTCGATGGACGATCAGGAGATCGAAGTCGAGCTGTCGGCACCGGCCATGGGCGTGGAAATCATCACACCGCCCGGCATGGAGGAAATGACCAGTCAGTTGCAGGGACTGTTTCAAAACATGGGCGGTCGCCGTTCCCGCCCACGCAAGGTGAAAATCCGCGAGGCCCGGAAACTATTGACCGAGGATGAAGCGTCAAGACTCGTCAACGAGGAAGACATCAAGGGCCGGGCCTTGCAGCGCGTCGAGCAGCACGGCATTGTGTTTATTGACGAGATCGACAAGATCGTTGGCCGCAACGAAGGGCGCGCCCCGGATGTTTCGCGCGAAGGCGTACAGCGCGATCTGCTGCCGCTGGTGGAAGGCTGCACGGTTTCAACCAAATACGGCATGGTTAAATCCGATCACATCCTTTTTATCGCCTCGGGCGCGTTTCATCTCTCCAAACCCTCTGATCTCATTCCCGAGCTGCAGGGTCGTCTGCCGATTCGCGTCGAGCTCGACCCGCTTAATGCGGATGATTTCGAGCGCATCCTGACCGAGCCCGACGCCTCGCTGACCGAGCAGTACAGCGCCTTACTGGCGACCGAAGGGCACAGACTCGAATATAAACCCGACGGCGTGCGCCGTATCGCCGAGGTGGCATGGCAGGTGAATGAGCGTACCGAGAATATCGGCGCGCGCCGCCTGCACACCGTCATGGAGCGCCTGCTCGAGACAGTATCCTTTGAAGCCACTGATCGCGGCAATGAAAATACCGTGGTGGATGCCGCCTACGTCGATCAGCACCTGGGCAGCCTGGTCGACAACGAAGATCTTGCGCGTTATATCCTCTGACGGCCGTTCCGGTCGTTTCAAATTATCTGATTTTGCGCGATTTTTTTTGCGCGCTTGAAATTTTCCCCGTCGTCCCCATTAAAAATACCGCAAACGGCAGATGAGCTTGTGGATGGTGAAATCAGGTTCAGCGGATGCCGGGAATTTAATTGATTTATTTGGAGGTGTTTTATGACCAGACTGATACGACGTGAAAACGGCGCCCCGCTGACCCGCTGGGGTTTGTGGGACAATGATATCGACCGGATGTTTCAGGGTTTCTTGAACCCGATGCGCGAGGTGGAAGAGGCGCGCGATGAGGACCTGTTCCCGGCCATGGACGTGAAAGAGCGTGCTGATGCCTATGTCATCGTCGCCGATGTACCGGGCGCGAAGAAAGAGGACATCGACGTAAGCCTGGAAAACGGCATTCTCACCATCAGCGCGGAAACCAAGAGCGAAAAGGAAGAAAAGGATGGCGAACGTGTTCTGCGCCAGGAACGCCGTTACGGCAAATATGTCCGCAGTCTGCGGTTGGGCACGCAGGTCGACGAAAAGGGTATCAAGGCCAACTACAAGGACGGGGTATTGGAACTGACCCTGCCCAAGGCCGAAGCAGTGAAGCCCAAGAAGATTACTGTGGATGTAGCCTAACTCCTCCGATGTCTCCGGGACGGACCCCGGAGGGGGAAAGGCCGCGCGAGCGGCCTTTCTTTTTTTTGAACTCGTGACAAAATGATTTCGAACCACGGGGAGCACGGGGGAGAGAGAAAAAAGGCAAGAAAGGGTATCTTCATCTTTCCATTACCTTTCATCCCCGTGTTCCCCGTGGTTTAAGACGCTTAATCTTTTTTAATACTAGCCTGCTGACTTTAATGTGAATATGCGCTAACTTTTCGGTCGGAATGCAGGTTCACCCTCCGACTCCCCCTCTCCCGCGTTAGCGGGAGAGGGCAAGGGGTGAGGGTGATAAAAAGATACAAGCAGCAAAATGGAACAATAATGACGCTCACCCCCCAATCCGCCGCCGACCGCGCGCGCATCCTGACCGAGGCGCTGCCGTATATTCAGCGCTTCCAGGGAAAAACCATTGTCATCAAGTACGGCGGCAACGCCATGGTGGACGAGAACCTCAAGCGCGGCTTCGCGCGCGACGTGGTGCTCATGAAGCTGGTTGGGATGAATCCCGTGGTAGTTCACGGCGGCGGGCCGCAGATCGGTCAACATCTGGAAAAGATCGGCAAAAAGAGCGAATTCATCCAGGGCATGCGTGTTACCGACCGCGAGACCATGGACGTGGTAGAGATGGTCCTCGGTGGCCTCGTCAACAAGGAAATCGTGAGTCTCATCAGCCAGCAGGGCGGCAAGGCCGTGGGGCTGTCCGGCAAGGATGGCGGGCTGATTCGCGCCAAGAAAATGATTTTGCAGAGGCCCGCCGACAAAAAGGATCTCCCGAGCGAAATCATCGACATCGGTCACGTGGGCGATGTCAGCAGCATTGATCCAAGGCTGGTGGCGCTGCTCGATACCGGCGATTTCATCCCGGTGATTGCGCCCATCGGCGTGGGTGAGGACGGCCAGACTTACAACATCAACGCCGACGTCGTCGCCGGCAAGCTCGC
Source organism: Sulfuricaulis sp. (assembly GCF_024653915.1). Lineage (NCBI taxonomy): Bacteria > Pseudomonadati > Pseudomonadota > Gammaproteobacteria > Acidiferrobacterales > Acidiferrobacteraceae > Sulfuricaulis > Sulfuricaulis sp. The sequence continues at coordinate 162,979 of NZ_JANLGY010000013.1, forward strand.
CATCACGCTCAAGGCCGAGAAGCTCATGCTGCTTACCAATACCACCGGCGTGCTGGACAAGTCCGGCAAGTTGCTTACGGGCCTGTCCATCACGCAGATCAAAGATCTTATCGCTGACGGCACCATCCACGGCGGTATGCTGCCCAAGGTCAACTATGCTCTCGACGCCGTCAGCAGCGGCGTCAAGGCTGCGCATATTATTGACGGGCGTGTGGAGCATGCGGTGTTGCTGGAAGTTTTTACCAATGAAGGCGTCGGTACCCTGATCAAGTCCTGATCGCCCGCCCATGGCCCGACCGCGCCGCGGCGAACGCCGCCAGACCATCCTCGAAACACTGGCGCACATGCTCGCGAAAAACCACGGCGAGCACATCACCACGGCCCAGCTGGCGCGCGCCGTCGGCGTTTCCGAGGCCGCGCTGTACCGCCATTTTGCGAGCAAGGCCAAGATGTTCGAGGGCCTGCTCGAATTCATCGAAGAGACGCTGTTCACCCGCATCAACAAGATTCTCGCGGAAGAAACCCGCGCCGAGGCGCGGGTGCAGAGCATCCTGTTCCTGCTGCTCGGCTTCGCCGACAAAAACCCCGGCATGGCGCGCCTGCTGTACGGCGATGTGCTGGTGGGCGAAACAGAACGCCTGCGCCAGCGTGTAGTGCAGATTTACGAACGCATCGAAACCCAGCTGAAACAGGTATTGCGAGAGGGAGAAGCGAGTGAAAACCTGCGAGTCCCGATAGCCGATACGGCGGCGCTATTGCTCTCGGTGGTCGAAGGTGCGATCACGCGGTTCGTCAGGAGTGAATTCAAATCTTCGCCAGTGGCGGGATGGGATAAACAGTGGGAGTTGCTGCGGAAGGGAGTTTTTTAATTGAATCGCTTTCAGCGATGGATTTACGTTTCGCAGAACCTGACGGTCTTACACAGAGCGTAGTGCAACGAAGCGGCGTGTAAAACCGGTCAGAGTTAATGCGCTTGTTAGGTATGTGGCAGCTCATTTTTCCTCTGTGGGTTGAGAAACGCCAGTGAACTTAAAAATGAGTTTGCTAAAGGGTTTATCCATTGGGCGAAAAACATAAGCTGCTGCTGCAGGCATTAACCCGTAGAAAAACTTTTCTTCGTTGTCCTGAGCGACAAATAGTACTAATACAGCAATAATGGCAATGGTTATTAGGGTATAAATAGTCCATGCCATTTTAGTATAGAAAATATACTTATCATTTTGATTGTCTGTCATATTCTTCGATTCCTGGTAACTCGTATTGGAATTACACGATTAGTGTTTATAAATATTACCTAACGATGATTGAACGGCCCAAGTACGGGATATTCAATATAGCGTGGGCAGAAAATATCTGAAAGCCGTTTGAGGTCAGACATTTGGGACGAATACCTCGGAGAACGTGTATCCGCAATATACTGCAAACTCACGGGATAAGTGAATTGAACTGCAATGTGACGGTATAACATTGTCTTTGCACGAGCGAAGACAAATTCGATGGGATCGAATTTGGACAGCCGAAGGCTGCCCGAAGGGCGAGGACCAAGGATGGTCCGAGTCCAAGTAACCCAAGGCGCAGGGGCGGAGCCACCCGCCATTAGTTTTTAAATCGTGCGCGGAGCACACACTACAGATTGTTTTTCGATGACAAAAAATATGCCGGGACCGGCATATTCAGATGAATTTCGCGTTAAACACCCACACTGCCGCCAGGCCCAATAAGAAACATCCACCGGCGTATAACGCCGCCCAAAGTTTATAGCGCTTCGTCAATTCCGCCTGCGTGAAGGCCGACAGAATATACGGTCGTGAGCCGTCGCGCGTGGGGCCGAGGACGCTGAGGCCGTCGGCGGAGTGGATGACCTGTTCCTGGCGGTTCTTCATGGTTTCGCGCCGGGCCTGGGCGCGGGCGAGGCGCCATTCGATCTCGTCGATTTTTCCGTCCTTGTTCAGATCGAAGCGCTGCAACATAGTGGGTTGGTCTTTTTTCCAGTCCCTGAGCATTTCGCGCACGTCTTCGTCCACGGTCGGCATACTGGTATAGCTGCTCACACTTTTCAGTAGACCCAGCGCGTAGAGTGACTCGCCGGAGTTGATGCGCTCCTCGGTCAGGCGATAGTTGCCGTGACCGACATTGGAGGCAAAAAAACGGGAGGCGCCGGCAGGTTGACGGGCTATGCCACCCAGGCGGGAGCCAGATCGCCACCGGTCCTTGTGTCGTGGCGTGACGTCCGCGTCTTCAGGGTCGATGACCACGCGACCGGTATCATCCTGCATCCAGAAGGTTTCAGTGCTTTCGCCTTTCTCCACCACTTGCCAGCGGGTTTGGGTGCGCCCCTTGTGATAGGACTTCACCAATTCCTCGACCTGGTAGCGGAACCACACGCACGGCAGGCCGGAAAGCTTGGCAATAATCGGCGGGCCGTCCATGAGTTTGCCCGCGCCTTCCAGTTCGACATAGCCTTGCGGCGCGGAACGGATTTTGGCGGTGGGAGTATCTTCAATCAGGCGGATGTGACTGACGTTGCGCCAGGTGCGCCACGAGGTGTAGGCGCAACCGGCGACGAGCAGCACCACGCCGATGCCAACGGTGGCGGGATCGCTTTGGTTGATGTTGCGGGCGAGTTCCGACAGCCACTGCATCAGCGGACCGGAGGACGACATCCTTTAAGAACCCCTAACAAAAAGCAATTTAACCGCCAAGACGCCAAGAACGCCAAGTTTTTACTGTTGAAAAAATAGCCTTCCTTGGCGCCTTGGCGTCTTGGCGGTTCAGAATCATATTCATTTTGTTAAAAACTAAGTGTTAAAGAGCGCCTTGACGCTGACGTCCTGAATTTCGCTTTCCTTGAACTTGAGCAAAGGCTTCTGCTCGAAGCGGAACAGCGTGGCGATGACATTGTCCGGGAAGGTCTCGATGCGAATATTGTTGGCATTGACCGAGTCGTTGTAGAACTCGCGGCGGTCGGCGATCTGTGCCTCGAGCTGCGAGATTCGGTTTTGCAGGTGCTGGAAATTCTCATTCGCGCGCAGTTCGGGATAATTCTCCGCCACGGCGAAAAGATTCATCAAGCCTGTGCGCAACTGAGTCTCGGCCGCGCCGACAGCGGCCACGTCACCAGCTGCACGTGCCTGGCCCACGGCCGCGCGTGCCTGGGTCACGGCCTCCAGCACGCCGCGCTCATGCTTCATGTATTGCTTGCAGGCCTCGACCAGCTTGGGCAGCTCGTCATGGCGCTGCTTCATTAACACGTCGATATTCGACCAGGCTTGGGCGACGTTATTCTTGAGCCGCACGAAGTTGTTGAACATGGTCACGGCATAGAGAAACAGCGCGCCGAAAATACCGAGGAAAACGAAGGTCGCGATGGACATGATTGCTCCTTTACTGAAGCCCGAAGTGGCTTTAAAAAAGAGTATAGACGCGGGCGCAGCCTGCGCTAGTGTGCGGGTTCTTCCTGCAGGCCGATGGCGATTTCCTCGATGGCCGGCCCGCGAATTTGAAAGCCGCGCATTTCCAGCACACCCTTGGTACCGAGCGAGATAATCAGGTAAAGCACGGCGGGATATTCATGCTGTTCGACATCGGCCAGTGAGGGCAGGGGCGGGGAATCCGGGTGGGAGTGATAAATCGCGGCCAGTTCCTCGCCATCGCTGCGCATGGCGCGCATGGCATCGATCTGCGCCTTGGGGTCGAGCGTGAAAAAGCGTTTTCTGTCGCCGGCCCGGTTGGAGACGGGGTAGCATTTCCGGAAACCGCGGCTGTCACGCGAGATCAGCCCGCAGATTTCCTCGTCCGATGATTTCTGCGCCAGGTGCAGTAACTGGTTGACGATGGGGCGCGGTAGGCGGATGACATTCATACCTTGCCGCACACCGGGCAGGCCGGGTCTTTGCGCAGTTTCATTTCGCGCCATTCCATGGTCTGGGCATCGAGAAGGAGCAGGCGGCCGTTCAGCGTTTGGCCGACGCCGGTCAAGACCTTTAATGTTTCCGTGGCCTGAATGCTCCCGATGATACCGGCGGCGGGCGCGAGTACGCCGGTTTCGGAACAGCTCTCGGCAATCTCGTCCATGTCCTGGTACAGGCAGCGGTAGCAGGCGCTGTCCGGCAGGTCGGCACGGAAAGTCGTCACCTGGCCTTCGAGGCGGATCACCGCTCCCGAGATCAGCGGCTTTTTATATTCCACGCAAAGACGATTGAGGCTGAAGCGCGTGGCAAAGTTGTCGCTCGCGTCCACCACGGCATCGGCGAGCTTCACCTGATCGGCGAGTTCATCCGCGTCCAGTTTTTTGTTGAAGGCCGTGACCTGAATATCAGGATTGAGTTGTTGCAGGTTTGCCTGCGCTGATACAACCTTGTCCTGGCCGATGGTTTCCGTGGTGTGCACGATCTGGCGCTGAAGGTTGGAAAGTTCCACGCGGTCGTGATCGACAATGACCAGATGCCCCACGCCGGAGGCGGCGAGGTACATCGCCACCGGCGAACCCAACCCGCCGAGGCCGATGATGAGCACGCGCGCATCGAGCAGTTTCTGCTGGCCGTCCACGCCCACCTGCGGCAATAAAATATGCCGGCTATAGCGCAGCAGCTGTTTGTCGTCCATCGCGATTTAACCAGGTTGTGTTACCGGCGGCACGCCGCGACACGGGCGTGTCCGGCCAGATCCTGATGATAAACCATGTCGCTGTAATCGTACTGGCGCAGAAGCTCACCGACAGCCACAACCTGATCCCAGCCGTGTTCAAACAGAAGCCAGCCGCCGGGCTTGAGAACAGTCCGTGCATGCCGCGCGATATGTTGAATCGCATCGAGCCCATCGGCGCCGGAGACAAGCGCAACGGCTGGTTCAAAACGTACATCGCCTTGTGATAAATGCGGGTCACGGGCGCGGATGTAGGGCGGGTTGCTCACGATCAGGTCCAGCTTCTCGCTTGCAAGTGGCACGAACCAGTCACCTTCACGAAACTCAATATTGGTCAGGCCGAATTTTCTGGCGTTGGATTTACCAACTTCCAGCGCCGCGGATGAATGGTCGGTCGCAATCACATGACAGCGTGGAAGTTCCTTTGCCAGGGCCAGCGCAATGGCACCGCTGCCGGTGCCGAGATCGGCGATAGTCCATGCGGCGTCGTTTGGAATATGCTCCAGTGCCTTTTCCACCAACAGTTCTGTTTCCGGACGTGGTATCAGTGTTGCCGGCGAGACATTGAGTTCCATGGACCAGAATTCACGCTTGCCGGTGATATAGGCGACAGGTTCTCCACGCTTGCGCCGATCAAGCAGCCTGTCCATTCTCTGTTGCTGTTCGTCGGTCATGGCCATTTCGTTGCGTGTTATAAGACCGCTTCGGTCCAAGCCGCACGCGTGCATCAGCAACACTTCCGCATCGAGTCGCGGTGTGGGGCTGGTCAATTCCAGTGCATGCAGCGCCTTGCGCAAGGCCGCGCCAACGGTAACGATGGATGGATGCAGGACGGCCGGTTCCATGCTCAGCCGTTCAGCGCTGCGAGCAGATCCGCCTGATCGGCAGTACGCAGTGCGTCAATGAGTTCGTCGAGCTTGCCTTCCATGGCCTGATCGAGCTTGTAGAGCGTGAGGTTGATACGGTGATCGGTCACGCGCCCCTGCGGAAAATTGTAGGTGCGGATGCGCTCGGAGCGGTCGCCGGTGCCGACCAGGCTCTTGCGTGTGGCCGCCTCCTGCTCGCGCTGTTTACGCTGCTCGGCTTCGAGCAGGCGCGCCGAAAGTATCGACATGGCACGGGAGCGGTTTTTGTGTTGCGAACGTTCGTCCTGGCATTCGACCACGATGCCCGTGGGCAAATGTGTGATGCGGATCGCCGAGTCGGTTTTGTTCACGTGTTGGCCGCCGGCACCGGAGGCGCGGAAGGTGTCCACTTTCAGCTCCGCAGGATTAATGGCAATGGCGTCAATTTCCTCCGCCTCCGGCAATACTGCCACGGTGCAGGTCGAGGTATGGATGCGACCCTGGGCCTCGGTCGCGGGAACGCGTTGCACGCGGTGAGCGCCGGATTCGAACTTGAGCCGCGAGTACACGTCCTTCCCCGAAATGCGAGTAATGACATCCTTGTAACCGCCGTGTTCGCCGGGGCTCTGGCTCATAACTTCCACTTCCCAGCCATGCGCCGTGGCGTAATAGCTGTACATGCGATACAGGTCGCCGGCAAAGAGTGCCGACTCGTCGCCGCCGGCGGCGGCGCGGATCTCAAGAAAAATGTTGCGGTTGTCGTTCGGGTCTTTCGGCAGCAGCAGGGTCTGGATTTCGGCTTCCAGCCTGGTGATCAGCTGCTGGGCATACGTGAGTTCCTCCTGCGCCATTTCGCGGATGGAGGCATCCTTGTCCTTGAGCATGGCGCGCGCGGATTCCTTTTGATCGCTGGCCGAGCAATAGTCGCCGTAAAGCTTCACCACCGGATTGATCTCGGCGTATTCCTGCGACAGCTTGCGGAATTGATCCTGTTTGCCGATGACTTTCGGGTCGGAGAGCAGGCGTTCGATTTCCTCAAAGCGCTGCGCCAGGCCGGTGAGCCTTGTTTCGATGGATGGATTCATCTTTCAAGAATTCTATGAAAATAAAAAAACAAATCTTAAACCACGGGGAGCACGGGGAGTGAAAAGTATTGAAGACAGAGAGGCCGTTCTTGTCCTTTTACATGTCTTTCCCCGTGATCCCCGTGGTTTGATCATCATTAATGAGTTCTAGTCTTCGTGGAGGTCGAACAGCCGGCGGGCGGCTTCGAGCAGGGCCTTGTTGCCCTCATGGTCGGCCTTGCGCAGCACGTCGGTGGGCGTGTGCGTGAACTTGTTGGTCAGTGCGCGCGCGAGATGCTCGATCACCTTGGCCGGATCGTCGCCGTGGGCGAGACGTTGCCGTGCGCGCTCGACCTCGGATTCACGCAGGGCATCGGCGGATTCGCGCAGGGCGCGGATGGTCGGCACCGCATCCAGCGATTTGACCCATTGCATGAAATCCACAACCCGCGTGTCGATGATCTTTTCTGCCTCGAGCGCCGCTTCCTGGCGGGATTCCATGTTTTCCTGCACCACTTCCTTGAGATCGTCGATGGTGTAGAGGTAAATGTCTTCGAGTTCACCGACCTCGGTCTCGATGTCGCGCGGCACGGCGATATCCAGCATGAATATGGGCCGATGCTTGCGTGCCTTCAGGGCGCTTTCCACGGCGCCCTTGCCCAGAATGGGCAATTGACTGGCGGTAGAGGAGATCACGATATCCACATCGGCCAGGCGTGTTGGCATTTCCGCGAGTGAAATCGCCTCGGCGCCGAAAACGGTAGCCACCTGCTGGGCGCGCTCGACCGTGCGGTTGGCAACGATCATGTGGCCGATACCCTGTTCCTTGAGATGGCGCGCGCACAGCTCGATCATGTCGCCGGCGCCGATCAGCAGCACAGTCTGCTCCGACAGTTTGCTGAAAATCTGCCGCGCGAGCCGCACCGCGGCCGAGGCGACCGACACGGCGCTGGCGCCGATGGCGGTGTCGGTGCGCACCTGCTTGGCCACCGTGAAGGTCTGCTGAAACAGCCGGTTCAGAATCTTGCCGGTGGCGCCGGCCTTGTGCGCGGTGGCGAAGGCTTCTTTCATTTGTCCGAGGATTTGCGGTTCGCCCAGGATCATGGAATCGAGTCCGGCGGCGACGCGGAAAGCGTGCTTGACCGCCGCCTGGTCCGGGTGGCGGTACAGGTAGGGATGAATGTCAGAGCGGTTGAGGTGGTGATAGTGGCAGAACCAGTCGATGACGTGGTCTTCGTGCGCAGGCTCGAGGCCGCAGTAGAGCTCGGTGCGATTACAGGTGGAGACGATCGCTGCCTCGTCGGCGCCGCCGTTGCCGGTGACTTCATGCAGCGCGCCAATCAGCTTATCGGAGGCAAACGCCGCCTTCTCGCGGATATCGACCGGCGCGGTGTGATGATTGATGCCAAAGGCGAGCAGACGCATGTGAAAACCGGGAAATGGCTCTGGATGCCCGCGATTTTGACCCATCAGGGTCCAGTGTCAAGTTGGGGAAGAAGCAGATGTTTTTAATACGTTCACTGCCAGCAGGGCCAGCGCGATTTCAATTGCCAGCAGCAGAGCGCCAAGGCTTAACAGCAGCCACTCACCCTCCGCCCACCACTGCATGGCCAGCGTGGCAAACGCCCAGTGGGCAACTACCGCCATGAAAATCAATGGCACCAGCACCCAGATGACAGGCCGTCCGCTGCGATGCAGCGCCAACGCCAACAGCGAAAAACCCAGCACGGCCAGTATCTGGTCAGCCACGCCAAACAGCGGCCACCACGAAAGCCCGCCCAGTCCGTGGCCGTCGTGCAACGCCAGCATGGCCGACAGCAGCACGACAGTAATAATCTGGTTCTTTTCATTTCCCGGCAGAAGCGACGGAAAACGTTCCGTCAGGCCGGTGAGTAATTGCTTTTGCACGCGCAGACCGGCTTCCAGGGTGGCGACGAGGAGACCCAGCATTACCACCGCGGCGAGCGTGCGGGCAAATGCCTGATCCAGTCCGATACTCGCGGCCATTCGCGCAAAGCCATTGATGTAAAGCGCAAGGACCTTATGCAGGTCATGAAATACTTCCCACGCGGCGTAATGCTGACTCCATTCCTGGGTGGTGGCGGAGCTGGTAGCGCCGATGATGATGGCGCTTAACGCCAATAGCCCCAGCGCGAGCGCGCCGCCGTAACCGATATAGCGCGCGTCGGTTTCATGCTTGAGCTGGCGCGCGGTGATGCCATTGGCAATCAACAGATGAAAACCCGCGACGGCGCCTGAGGTGAGGGTGACGAATAGCCACGGGAGCGTCGCGGGAATGCCCGGTCCGGTATGGAATTCCGGCGCGACCAGAACCGGGTGATCGATTATCACCGCGGTGTAACAGATAAAAAGCATGATGCCGAGCAGCAGGGCCGTGAGATAACCGCGTGGGCGTATCAGTTTCCACATCGGCTGACGCGTGGCATGGTAGGCGTAGACGAACAGGATCAAGACCCACACCATGTTGGCGTCGAATGCCAGATAGGTTGTTTGGGTCTCAAAATTAAGCGCGCCAGTAAACGCCAGCGGGAATTCCCCAAGCAGCCAGACGGCCATCAGGCCCAGGGTCAGGGCAATCAGCGAGGCAAAAATGATTTCGAAATTATTTCGGCCGCGCAGAAATCCCCCGAGCAGCCAGGCCAGCACCGCAATGGCCCAGAAAGGCAAAACCGCTTGCGGGAAACCGGACAGCAGTTGTGCCGCCAGCGCGGCACAGGCGGCGTTCATGATAAGCAGCAGTAGAAAAGCAAACAGGGCGAAAAGTGCATGTGCCCGGGTGGAGAGCAGGCGCGCGGCGATTTCCGCCGGGTTCAGCCCCGGATAGCGCAGGGACAGCCACAAGGAACCCAATCCGTAGGTGCCGGCGGCCGTTACCGTGGCCACGACGGCCCATAGAAAGGCTGGAATCCATCCCCATATTAAAGAGACAACACTTCCCGTGACAGCCGTGCCGGCCCCGAGGGAAGCGAGGTGATGACCGAATATCAGGTGACGTTTGGCGCTGCGCTGTTCGTCTTCGGCGGGGGGATTCTGGGCGGGTATACTATAATTGTTCTCAAGGTGGAAAACGCCGAGCGCCAGAAGCCTGGAATAGAATCGATAGCCGAAGACAAAGGCCACCGTCGCCGCCAGCAGCAGAAAAAGCGAATTCATGGCTTATTCCCGTTGCTGAATGTCACGCCAAGGATCATTTCGATATCGTTCCGTTTGCTGTCCGTGCTGTTTTCTGGATGTTAGAGGCTGTAACGACTATTTTAAATGGTAGGCGAATATCCGCCCACCGCGACGGTCATAGGGATACTCGTACCACCATGACAGATTTGGGCTTATCTATATATATGATTACTTCCCGTTTGCGTCGTTTACGCCCGTATCTGCTGTTGTCGCTTGTGTCGTTGCTGACGGCCTGTGCCGGCACGGTTAAACCCGACCCGCTGGCCGAAACCGCCCCTCCCAAGTCCGCCAACTCCGACGAAACACTGCCACGGGTCGCGCTGGAACCGGAGATTCTCTATGACCTGCTGCTGGGCGAGATCGCCGGGCAACGGGGACAGATCGGAGTGGCGGCCGCCACCTTGGGTAAAGTTGCCCAGCAGACACGTGACCCACGTCTCGCTGAACGCGCCACACTGGCGTCTCTGTTTGCCAAGCGTTACGACGATGCGTTCCAGTCGGCCCGTTTGTGGTCCGAGCTACGTCCGCACGACAACGAGGCGAGAGAGGCGCTGATCACGGCCCTGCTCGAACTCGACCGCGTCGCGGAAGCCAAGGAGCATTTTCAAACTCTCTTTGCCTCGGAGGAAACCCGCCGGAATCTCGACCAAACTTATCTGCGTGTGGCCGCTGTGCTCGGCCGGGCGAGCAATCGCGCCTCGGCCATCGATGTCATGCAATCCCTGGTGGCGCTGAACCCGCGCCTCGCCGCGGCCCATTTTGCCATGGCGCATCTGCTGGTCCGTGGCGGCGATCTGGAAAAGGCGCTGGTCTCCGCTGATGAGGCTCTGAAACAGCGCCCGGAGTGGGAGGAGGCGGCGCTATTCAAGGCGCGCATCCTGCTGTCGCAGAAGGAGCCGCAAAAGGCGCGCGCCTTTTATGAATCGTTTCTGGGCGACAATCGCGGCGCGAACAACGTCCGACTGAATTACGCGCGTTTTCTGGTCGACCAGAAGGAATGGCAGAAGGCGCTCGCAGAATTCAAGCGTGTTACTGACAACGCTCCGGACGATGCCGATACGGTTTATGCCGTGGGCCTGCTTTCACTGCAGACCAACAATCTGGAGGATGCGGATAAATATCTGAAGCAGGCGCTGAAATTGCGACCACAGAACGATCAGGCACGCCTCTATCTCGGACAGGTTGCGGAACAGCGCAAGCTGCACGACGAGGCAGTGCATTGGTATCTTGAGGTGAGGGAAGGCGAATATTATTTTGAGGCACAAGCCCGTCTGGGCGTGGCACTGGCCAAGCAGGGCGATCTGGCGCGGGCGCGCCGCCATCTGGAAGACATCAAGTCGCAAAACGATCCCCAGCGTGTACAGGTGGCGCTGGCGCAAGAACAGATTTTGCGCGATGCAAAGCAATTTAATGAAGCGCTGGCCGTGCTGAATGCGGCAATTCAAACCGTTCCGGGCGACAAGGACCTGCTGTACGCCCGCGCTTTGATGGCGGAAAAACTCCACATGCTGGACGTTACCGAACACGATCTGCGCGAAATCCTCAAAAAGGATCCAAAAAACGTCAACGCGTTGAATGCTCTGGGCTACACCCTCACGGATCGCACCAATCGCTATGACGAGGCGCATGAACTGTTGCAGCAAGCCATGGAGCTCAAGCCGGATGACGCCTTTATTATGGACAGTATGGGATGGTTGCAATACCGGCGTGGCAACAGTGCGGAGGCGGTGAAATATCTGCGGCGTGCTCTCGATATCCGCAATGACGCCGAAATTGCGGCGCATCTCGGCGAGGTGTTGTGGGTGACAGGCGACCGTCACGAGGCTGAATCGGTGTGGGATCGTGCGCTGCGCGAGACGCCGGACAACGAGGCGCTGAACGGCGTCATCAAAAAATTCAAACCATGAGGAAGGTTGTTGGGCTCCTCATTCTCATTGCCTTCATTTCCAGTTGTGCCACTGCTGTTCCGCTTCCTTCCGTCGCGGATGTCGACGCCGCATGGCATCTGCGGCAAGCAACATTAAAGCCCGTAACCTCCTGGCAGGTCCGGGGAAGACTGGCCTTGCGTGCCGCCGATCAGGGCTGGCATGCGACATTGAATTGGGAACGCAGCGGCGAACGGCATCGCCTGGATTTCACGGGTCCGCTCGGTCGCGGCCATCTGCGGTTGGTGCAGGACGAACACGGTGCCGAGCTGCAAGACGCCGAACAGCGCATCTGGCGCGCCGGCAATGCCGAAACGCTGCTGTATCGCGCCACGGGTTGGAGGGTGCCGCTGGATGGCTTGAATTACTGGATAGTCGGGTTGGCCGCGCCCGAATCAGTGTCGAATCAACAGTTAGACGCGCAGGGTCGCCTGAAAAGGCTGGCGCAGTCAGGTTGGGACATTCAGTTTCTCGAATACACCCATTACGGTTCTTTCGATCTGCCGAGTAAACTGTATATCACGAGGCAGGGGGGCCGCGTGGAGGGAAACCCTGCTGCAGATGAAGCGATCGAGGTGCGGCTCAGTATCGAACGCTGGACATTCAAACAATAATCAAGGAGTTTTCCGCGCATGCGAACCTGGCCGGCGCCAGCCAAGCTGAATCTGTTTCTGCATATCACCGGTCGTCGTGCGGACGGCTATCACACGCTGCAAACGGTTTACCAATTTCTCGACTACGGCGATGAACTGGCGTTCGTCGTGACCGACGACGGCCGCATCACGCGCGCGACCCCGGTTACCGGCGTGACGGAGGAAAGCGACCTGACACTGCGTGCGGCACGCCTATTAAAGGAATCGCGTGGCGTCATGAAAGGCGCGCAGATCCATCTCACCAAACGCCTTCCCATTGGCGGTGGGCTCGGCGGCGGCAGTTCCGACGCTGCCACGACCCTGCTGGCGCTTAACGAATTATGGGATACGCGTCTGAGCATCCCGGAACTGGCGGCACTGGGGTTGAAGCTGGGGGCCGATGTGCCGGTCTTCATCCATGGCCATGCCGCCTGGGCCGAGGGAATTGGCGAGGTTCTGACGCCGATTGAGCCGGAAGAGGCGTGGTATCTGGTGGTGGTGCCACCGGTACATGTTTCGACGACGCAGGTTTTTGCCGACCCCGAATTGACACGCTATAGCCCGCCCCTCACAATACGCGACTTTCGCGAAGGGCGCGGCCTGCGAAACGACCTTGAACGGGTGGTGCGAGGCCGCTATCCGGAAGTGGATAGCGCGATGCGGCTGTTGGCGGAGTTCGGCGAGCCGCGCATGTCAGGTTCCGGTGGTTGTGTGTTTCTGAATGTGACGGACGCAGACCGGGGCCGTCAGATACTGGAAAGAATTCCCAAACCGTTTACCGGCTTCGTGGCTCGGGGAATGAACCGGCACCCTTGTCGGTAAACGCGGCGACAGTTCACCTTGGGGCGTAGCCAAGCGGTAAGGCACTGAATTCATCCCCGGCATTCTGACGTACAGGGACGTACTAATGTCGCGGGAGGCATGGATGCCGAGAGCGACCCAGGTTCGAATTGCTGCACGAGATGCGCGGTGATATGTGGGGCTCAGGTTTCTGGGGCGTAGCCAAGCGGTAAGGCACCGGATTTTGATTCCGGCATTCCCAGGTTCGAATCCTGGCGCCCCAACCAGACAATGTTTGTGACGGGGTGAACAATCGGCGCCCCAACCAGTACAATGCGCAGGCATTAACGGGGTAGATGGCGCGCCCCAACCAGATTTTGTCGTGGACCATCCGACTCACAGGGGAAATCACGTGTCCTTGGACAACATGGTGGTGTTTACCGGGAATGCCAACCCGGCACTCGCAGAACTGGTGGTGCGGCATCTGGGATTGCCGCTCGGGAAGGCGGTCATCGGCCGTTTCTCGGATGGCGAGATCCAGGTCGAGATCATGGAGCACGTGCGCGGGAAGGATGTGTTCATCATCCAGCCGACCTGCGCGCCCAGCAACGACCATCTGATGGAGTTGCTGATCATGATCGATGCGGTGAAACGCTCCTCGGCGCAGCGCATCACCGCAGTGATACCTTATTATGGTTACGCACGCCAGGACCGCCGCCCGCGCACCGCGCGCGTGGCGATCACGGCCAAGCTGGTGGCGGACATGATCACCGTCTCGGGCGCGCATCGGGGGTTGACGATGGATCTGCATGCCGATCAGATCCAGGGGTTTTTCAACATCCCGACAGACAATATTTATTCGTCGCTGGTGTTGCTGGGCGACATCTGGCGGCAGGAGATCAAGGATCTGCTCGTGGTGTCGCCGGACGTGGGCGGTGTGGTGCGGGCCCGTGCCATGGCCAAGCATTTGGAGGCGGATCTCGCTATCATCGACAAGCGGCGTCCGAAGCCGAACGAGGCCAAGGTGATGCACATCATCGGCGAGGTCGAGGGCCGTACTTGCGTGCTGATGGACGACCTCGTGGATACCGCCGGAACACTGTGCGAGGCGGCGGCGGCGCTCAAGGAGCACGGCGCGAAAAAGGTATTAGCTTATTGCACGCACCCGGTGCTGTCGGGAAGCGCGGTGGAGCGGATCGGCAAATCCCAGCTCGATGAGCTGGTGGTGACCGACACAATTCCGCTCAAGCCGGAGGCCAAGGCCTGCCGGCGCATCCGTCAGCTGAGCGTGGCCGAGCTGTTGGCCGAATCCATGCGGCGCATCGCGGAAGAAGATTCGGTCAGCGAGCTGTTTATGGAATAAATTCAGTAGCAAGTTTCAAGTGGCAAGTAGCAAGGTAAAAAATCGTATTACTTGCTACTCGTGGTTCCGGCTTTCTTGGTCGCAGGAAAGACGGGTATTTGACTAACTTTGTGGAGACGACAATGAGCGCTAAATTTGAATTGACTGCCGAGCCACGCTCAGCGAAAGGTACGGGTGCGAGCCGCCGCCTTCGCCGCAGTGGCAAAGTACCCGCCGTGCTTTATGGCGCGGGCAAGCAACCGACGATGGTTGCGCTGGACCACAACCTGATGACGCGCCACCTGGCGAATGAAAAATTTCACACCTCGATTCTGACCGTGAATGTCGGCGGTGAAACCGACCAGGCCATTTTGCGCGATTATAATATGCATCCCTACAAACCCATCGTGATGCACGTGGATTTGCAGCGCATCAGCGCCACCGAGAAAATCCACATGAAGATACCCATCCACTTCGTGGGTGGTGATGTGGCCCCGGGCGTGAAGGTCGACGGCGGTGTCGTGACGCATCTCATGAATGAAATTGACATTACCTGTCTGCCCAAGGATCTCCCGGAATTCCTCACGGTGGACATGTCGGCCCTGCTCATCAATGAGTCGGTGCACTTGAAGGACATCAAACTGCCAGAGGGTGTTGCCATCACGAGTCTGTCGCACGGCGGTGACAACCTCGCCGTGGCGGCCATTTCGGTCATCAAGGTGGTGGAAGAGGCACCGGTGGTGGTGGCTCCGGTGGAAGGCGTGGCGGCTGCGGCGGTTCCGGCGGAAGGCGAGGCCAAGGCCGGCGAAGCGAAAGCAGGCGAGGCCAAGCCCGGCGAGGCGAAGAAAGGCGAAGCCCCCAAGGCGGATGCCAAGAAGTCGGAGGCCAAGAAACCCGAAGGTAAGAAGGAAGGAAAGTAATCCCTTTCTCGGAGGCGCAACGTGGCGCAAGGGATTTCCCTCATCGTCGGCCTGGGAAACCCGGGCGCGGAGTACGCGGAGACCCGGCACAATGCCGGGTTCCGTTTTCTGGATGTCCTGTTGGACGCCACCGGCGGAAAATTGCGCGCCGAATCTCGCTTCACTGCGAATGCCGGCAAGATCAGTCTCAGCGGCAAGGACATCTGGCTGCTTGAGCCTCAGACCTTCATGAATCACAGCGGTGAATCCGTTTCGAAGTTTGCCCACTATTTCAAAATCCCGGCATCGGAAATCCTGGTAGCGCACGACGACCTCGACCTGCCGCCGGGAACCATAAGATTGAAAGTCGGTGGCGGCGACGGCGGCCACAACGGACTTGCCGACATCACCGAGAAATTGGGCACCTCCGATTATGCGCGGTTGCGCATCGGCATCGGCCATCCCGGCAACGCCGCGCAAGTGGTGTCGTATGTTCTGAAAAGGGCGCCCGCGGCGGAGCAGACATTAATAGAGGCGGCTATCGGGAATGGCAAAGCGCACTTGGCGGAGATGGTGCACGGTGAGCTCCAGAAGGTCATGAACAGCCTGCACACGCATAAGTAATATCTTCAAACCACCGATGAACACAGATAAACACAGATGTGAGCCAGTGAAATGCACGGTTTTTTTGATCCGTGTGCATCCGTGTTCATCTGTGGTTACAAGGGATTTATAAATGGGTTTCAAATGCGGTATTGTCGGCCTGCCGAACGTGGGCAAATCCACGCTGTTCAATGCGCTCACCAAGGCGGGGATTGCGGCAGAGAATTATCCTTTTTGCACCATCGACCCGAACATTGGCATCGTCGAGGTGCCGGACCCGCGCCTGCAAAATCTGGCTGGCATCGCCAAGCCGGAAAAAATCCTTCCCACCACCATTGAATTCGTCGACATCGCGGGCTTGGTCGCTGGCGCCTCCAAGGGTGAGGGGCTGGGCAACAAATTTCTCGCCCACATCCGCGAGGTGGACGCCATCGCACACGTCGTGCGCTGTTTCGAGGATGAGAACATCGTGCATGTTGCGGGCGGCATCGACCCGCTGGCCGACATTGAAACCATCAACACTGAACTCGCGCTCGCCGACCTCGAGGCAGCCGACAAAGGCACGCAGCGCGCCGACAAGAATGCCAAAAGCGGCAGCAAGGAAGACATCAAACTGCGTGAGCTGCTTGTCCGCGTGCACAAACATTTGGATGGCGGCAAGCCAGTACGCAGCATGGTTTTGAGTGAAGAGGAGCACAAGCTGCTCAAGCCCTTGTGTCTGCTGACTGACAAGCCGCTCATGTACATTGCCAACGTGAGCGAAAAGGGATTCAGCAGCAATCCCCATCTCGATCAGGTGGACAAGCTCGCGCGTTCGGAAAACTCCGTTGCGGTACCGATCTGTGCCCGGATTGAAGCGGAGCTGGCCGATATGGATACTGAAGAAAAGAAGGTGTTCCTCGCCGATATGGGGCTGGAAGAACCGGGCCTGAGTCGCGTCATCCGCGCCGGGTACCAGTTGCTCGGCCTGCAAACGTTTTTTACCGTCGGCCCCAAGGAAGTGCGCGCCTGGACCGTGCGTAAGGGCGCACACGCACCCCAGGCGGCTGGGGTGATCCATACCGATTTCGAGCGGGGGTTCATCCGCGCTGAAACCGTTGCCTACGATGATTTTGTGCGATTCAAGGGCGAGCACGGTTCGCGCGAGGCCGGCAAGCTGCGCCTGGAAGGCAAGGATTACGTGGTGCACGATGGCGATGTCATGCACTTCCGTTTTAATGTCTAGAGAGATTGTTCTATAGTCAGGCCATCACCGGCGTGATTCCCTTGTCAGCCTCCGCGGATATCGGTATCTTTTGCGCCCCTTTCGGCTAGGTAGCTCAGACGGTTAGAGCGCGGCACTCATAATGCTGAGGTCGGCGGTTCGATTCCGCCCCTAGCCACCATTTTCTGTTCTTCTCGCGTACCCATCATTTATGTGGGCTCTCAATTAGCGATCCTCAGTAAGAAATTAAATCCACGTTCGCATGCGGCGATTCATTTGTTACACGAAATCAAGCTTCCCTCAATTCTTATTGCCACATTCAATATTATTAATTGCGGATAGCTCCCGGGCTTAGTATCTTAACTGGCGCAAAATATTTTGTGTCCAACCTTCTTGCTGGATTGCTCATCTCTTATGACCCAAGCTTCCACTGGCCGCAGCGAGACCAAGAACACGACCTGCTACATGTGCGCCTGTCGTTGCGGAATCCGCGTGACGCTCAAGGATGGTGAGATGCGTTACATCGATGGCAATCCCGAGCACCCGATCAACAAGGGTGTGATTTGTGCCAAGGGTGCCTCGGGCATCATGAAGCAGCATTCGCCTGCGCGCCTGACCAAGCCGCTCCGGCGCAAACCAGGCAGCGAGCGCGGCGCTAACGAGTTTGAAGCGATTTCCTGGGATGAGGCATTTGCCATTCTGGAAGAGCGCCTGGCGAAAATCCGCGCTACCGATCCGAAGAAGTTCGCGTTATTCACCGGCCGCGACCAGATGCAGGCGCTGACCGGCCTGTTCGCCAAGCAGTTCGGCACGCCCAACTACGCGGCGCACGGCGGTTTCTGCTCGGTCAACATGGCCGCGGGCATGATCTACACCATCGGTGGCTCGTTCTGGGAGTTCGGCGGACCGGATCTCGACCGCGCCAAGCTGTTCGTGATGATCGGCACCGCCGAAGATCATCACTCCAACCCGCTCAAGATCGCCATTTCCAAATTCAAACGCAACGGCGGCAAGTTCATCTCGGTCAATCCGGTGCGCACCGGTTACTCGGCGATCGCCGACGAGTGGGTTCCAATCAAACCCGGCACCGACGGCGCACTGTTTCTGGCGCTCATCCACCAGCTCATCAAGCAGGGTCTGTACGATCGCGATTTCCTGGTGCAATACACCAATTCCGCGCAGCTGGTGAACATGGACAACGATTCGAGCGAGAACGGCATGTTCGTGCGCGCCGAGGTGCCGGAGGAGGAGGGCTGTTTCGATCCGCAGAACAAACTGTGGTGGGATCGCCTGACGAACAAGGCTGTGCTCACGCATAGTGCCGGAGCCGATCCCAATCTGCTCGGCGAGTTCGCGCTGCCGGATGGCACCAAGGTTAAACCGTCATTCCAGTTGCTGGTGGATCGCGTCAAGGACCACACGCCCGAGTGGGCCAGCAAGATTACCGGCATCCCGGTGGAAACCATCAAGCGTCTGGCGAACGAAATGGGCGTCACGGCGCGCGACCAGAAAATCGAGCTGCCCATCGCCTGGACCGATATCTGGGGCAAGGACCATGAGACCGTGACTGGCAACCCGGTGGCGTTTCACGCCATGCGCGGCCTGGCCGCGCACTCGAACGGTTTTCACACCATCCGTGCGCTCTCCATACTAATGAGTATTCTTGGCACCATTGACCGGCCGGGCGGCTTTCGCCACAAGGCGCCGTTCCCGCGCCCGATTCCGCCTTGCGCCAAGACGCCGAAAGGCCCGGAAGGCGTGCGCGCGGGCAAGCCGCTGGACGGCATGGCGCTCGGCTGGCCGGCCGACCCGGATGATTTATTTGTCGACCAGGACGGCACGCCGGTTCGCATCGACAAGGCCTTTTCCTGGGAGTATCCACTGTCGGTGCATGGGCTGATGCACAACGTCATCACCAATGCCTGGCGCGGCGATCCCTATAAGCTCGACACACTGATGATCTTCATGGCCAACATGGCCTGGAACTCGACCATGAACACGGTCGAGGTACGCAAGATGCTGAACGACAAGGATGAGAAGGGTGAATTCAAAATCCCGTTCATTGTCGTGTGCGATGCGTTCCAATCGGAGATGGTGGCGTACGCCGATCTGGTGTTGCCGGATACCACTTATCTGGAACGCCATGATGTCATGGGCATGCTCGACCGGCCGGTGTCCGAGTTCGACGGTCCGATGGATTCCGTGCGCATCCCGGTGGTGCCACCCAAGGGCGAGTGCAAACCGTTCCAGGAAGTGCTGATCGAGCTCGCGACACGCCTCAAATTCCCGGCCTTTGTCGATACGCGTGGGCAACGTAAATTCAAGAATTATCCGGATTTCATCATCAACTACGAGATCGAGCCGGGCTCGGGTATTGGTTTTCTCGCCGGCTGGCGCGGCAAGGGCGGCGAGAAATTCATGAAAGGCGAGCCTAACCCGAACCAGTGGGAGATGTACGAGAAGAACAACTGCGTGTTCCGCTACGAGTTGCCCAAGTCCTACCAGTACATGCGCAACTGGAACAAGGGCTATCTCGAATGGGCGCAGCGCCACCGCCTGACGCGCTATGCCGAGCCGATCCTGATTCATGTCTATTCCGATATTTTGCAGCAATTCCGCCTCGCGGCGCAGGGCAAGACCCAGGGCAAGCAACCACCCCAGCATTTGCGCGAGCGTATCGAGACCTATTTCGACCCACTGCCGTTTTACTATGAACCGCTCGAAACACAACTGACCGACAAGAAGAAGTATCCGCTCAATGCGGTAACACAACGGCCGATGGCGATGTACCACTCGTGGGATTCGCAGAACGCCTGGCTGCGCCAGATTCACACGCACAACTATTTATTCGTGAATCCAAAAACCGCCAAGACCGAAGGCATCGCGGATGGCGATTGGGTCTGGATCGAGTCGCCGTGGGGCAAGGTGCGCGGCATGTGTCGTTACAGCGAGGCTACCGAGCCCGGCACAGTCTGGACCTGGAACGCCATCGGCAAACAACCGGGCGCATGGAATCTTGAACCGCGCGCGAATGAAGCGCGCAAGGGTTTTATACTCAATCATCTGATCACCGATGAGCTCCCGCCGCAGCCGGAGGGAAATCATCTTTCCAACTCCGATCCGGTGACCGGGCAGGCGGGGTGGTACGACGTGCGTGTGCGGATTTACAAGGCCGATCCGGCGGAAGAAAAAGTAACCATGCCGCAGTTCGAAATACTGTTACCGGTGCCCGGCGAACCGACTCGCCTTAAAAACTGGTTGGCCTATGTGGCCGGCAAGCTCACGGGAACCTGACGTGACCCAGCTCGCCTTGGTCATCGATCTCAATGTTTGTGTCGGCTGCCACGCCTGCGTCACGAGTTGCAAGGAATGGAACACCTCGGGTGTGGCCGGCTACCTGTCCGACGACCGTCCGTACGGTGAGGATCCGACCGGTACTTTCTTCAATCGGGTGCAGACCTTCGAGGTGGGTGAGTTCCCGAATACCGAAACCGTGCATTTTCCGAAGTCGTGCCTGCACTGCGAGGACCCACCGTGCGTGCCGGTGTGTCCCACCGGCGCCAGCTACAAACGCCCCGAGGACGGTATCGTGCTGGTCGATTACGACAAGTGCATCGGTTGCAAGTACTGCGCGTGGGCCTGCCCCTACGGCGTGCGCGAGATCGACGAACACCAGAAGGTCATGAAAAAGTGCACTCTGTGTGTGGATCGCATCTACGATACGACGCTGCCCGAGACGGAACGCAAACCGGCCTGCGTGATGGCGTGCCCGACCAGCGCGCGCCTGTTCGGCGACGTGCACGATCCGGACTCGGCGGTATCGATCGCGATCGGCGAGAGCGGTGGTTACGCACTGATGCCGGAGTGGGGTACCAAGCCGGCCAATCATTATCTGCCGCGGCGTAAGACGCGTATCAAGATCCACGACGACGAGCTCATGCGCGCTGATAATCCACTCAAGAAAGAGGGGGCGCAGCCCAAGCCGGATGTCAAAGAACCGTCGCTGGACGACGTCACTTCTTGGTAAGGCAGTGACAAGTTAAAGTGCTAAGTGATAAGTTCAGAAGCGCGCTGTTTTGAAACACTTGAGTGAGGCGAGATGAAAGAGAGTCCGTTAAGAAGCAAGAGTTATGAATTTTCACTCAAGGTTGTCCGGATTGTCAGGGGGCATGCGGGAGAGAAAACCCGAGCACGAACTGACATCCCAGCTTTTACGTTCAGCAACGAGTGTGGGCGCCAACATCGAGGAAGCGGGTGCTGGTCAGAGCCGCAGGGATTTTATCTCCAAGCTGTCGATTGCACGGAAGGAAGCGAATGAATCAAGGTACTGGCTGCGGTTGATGCGCGACGCGATGTTATTGATAACGACGTGGCATCGAATTTGATCGAGGACTGCGAAGAGTTGATCCGGATGTTGACAGCGAGCATAAAAACCGCCCAACGGAGTACGAATAGGACATAGCACTCATCACTTATCACTTGCAACTGGTTCACCAATATGAATCCAGCATTCTCGGTTATTTTTCTGACGACACTGATTGGAGCCGGTCAGGGCCTGTTTCTGGCGCTATACACCGCACAGGTCTATTCGGCGGTTGAGTTGCTTCCGGAACAATCAAACAGTTTTTACGTGCTGGGTAGCGCCATATCGTTTGCATTACTAATCGCCGGGCTGGTGGCATCATTCTTCCATCTCGGTCATCCGGAGCGCGCGTGGCGCTCGGCCGCGCGCTGGCGTACCTCCTGGTTGTCACGCGAGGTGATTGTGTTGCCGGCGCTGATGGGTGCCGTGGCGGCCTATGGCCTGATTCATTATTACGAATGGGACCTGAGTCTTATCGGTATCGATAGCTCGGCCCAAGGCGGCCTTTCGCTCGTCGTCGGCGCCGGGGGTACGGCGCTGGCTTTTCTGTTGTTTCTCTGTACCGGTATGATTTACGCGTGCATCAAGTTTCTGCAGGAGTGGGCGACGTGGCTGACGGTGGTGAATTACACGCTGTTCGGACTGGCCTCCGGTTTCCTGCTGGCGACCGCGTACGCGGCGTACCAGGCGCCGGCGCTGATGTACTTCTACGGGGGCTGGACCATCGTTGCCACACTGGCTGTTTTGATGACGCGCATTGTTTCGCTGGTCCGTAATCGTCGCATTAAGCACAAGTCGACGATCCAGACCGCTATCGGCGTGCGTCATGCCCGTATCGTCCAGAAGTCACAGGGATTCATGGGTGGGTCATTTAATACGCGTGATTTTTTCCATAACGCCACGCCATGGGTGTTCCGTTCGATTAAATGGATTTTTCTGGTGCTGGTGTTCCCGGTGCCAATGGGAATGCTTTTCGCCGGCATGATTCACAGCAGCGCTACGCTGATTACCGCCGCCTTTGTTGTTCAGTACCTCGGTTTGCTTGCGGAGCGCTGGTTTTTCTTTGCCCAGGCCAATCACCCGCAGAATCTCTATTACCAGACTATCTCCTGATAAAGCCGCGCGATTTTCCTGCCATTCATCGGCCGGGACACGACGCCTGTTCGCTGCCGGTGATCTAAGACCCTGACGTACAAGGAAATCACCGGTTGTCCCCGCTGGAGTGCCACGTATCGGTACTGGCTTGTGGTATGAGCAGCCCCGGCCAAGACTCTGTCCTAAGGGACGATCTGCGGGTAGAAAGGATTGACGGGCCAGCCCCCTCCCGCAGACTGTATTTCCTGAGGAGGAAAGTATTATGCTGAAGCTGAGTTTTTGGATTGGTACCCCGTCGATTATCACTTACCTGGCATCGACCTATTCCCAACTTCTGGAAAATATCTTTTTTATCTTTGCCCTATCAGTGTTGGCGTTGTTCGTGGCGATTCTGTCGCAGATCGGCGAAAAAGCCAGGCCCTGACGATTATTGGCGGTCCTCCGAACAATGCGGGTGGCGAGAGCCATCCGCATTTTTATTGTGCTTATTTTGCCTTAATGGGTGATTTCTCCTTTTGGCAGTAGATTTACCCACCATCCATGCTGTTTAATTCCACTTAATGTCCCGCAAGCTGCACATCAAGACCTTCGGTTGCCAGATGAACGAGTACGACTCCGCGCGCATGGCGGACGCGCTGGCGGCCAGTCACGGCTTCGAGGCCACCGACAACCCGGCCGAGGCTGATGTACTGTTGCTCAATACCTGCTCCATCCGCGAAAAGGCGCAGGAAAAAGTGTTCTCCCAGCTTGGCATGTGGCGGGAACTGAAGTTGGCCCGGCCCAAACTTATTATTGGCGTCGGCGGCTGTGTCGCCAGCCAGGAAGGGGCAGCGATTCTCCGGCGCGCACCGTATGTGAACATGGTGTTTGGTCCGCAGACCTTGCACCGTCTGCCGCAGATGCTCGACAGCGTGCTGGCCACACAGCGTCCGGCCGTGGACGTGTCGTTTCCCGAGATCGAGAAATTCGACCGCCTGCCCGAGCCGCGCGTGGACGGCGTGCGCGCGCTGGTATCGATCATGGAAGGATGCAGCAAGTACTGTAGCTTTTGCGTCGTGCCCTACACCCGTGGCGAAGAATTCAGCCGGCCCTTCGATGACGTGATCGCGGAGGTCGTGCACCTGGCGGAACAGGGTGGGCGCGAAGTGATTCTGCTGGGACAGAATGTCAACGCCTATCACGGAGCCATGCACACCGGCGAGTTTGCCGATCTGGCGCGTCTCATCCATTATCTCGCCGAGATCGACGGGATCGGTCGCATCCGTTTCACCACCTCGCACCCGCAGGTGTTCAGTGAGCGGCTCATCACGGCTTATGCCGAGGTGGCGAAGCTGGCCGGTCATCTGCATCTGCCGGTGCAAAGCGGGTCGGACCGGATTCTGGCGCTCATGAAGCGCCACCACACCGTGCTGGAATATAAATCGAAAATACGCCGGCTGCGCGAGGTGCGACCGGACATCAGCGTGACGACGGATATCATCGTTGGTTTTCCGGGCGAGACCGATACCGACTTTGCCGCTACCATGAATCTCGTGGAGGAAATGAATTTCGATACCTCCTTCAGTTTCCTCTACAGCGCCCGCCCCGGGACGCCGGCGGCCGAACTCGCCGATGACACACCGCGCGAGGTCAAGGAGGCGCGACTGTTGCGTTTGCAGGGCCGCAACATCGAAATGGCGTCCGCCATCAGCCGGCGCATGGTGGGAACAACGCAGCGCATTTTGGTCGAAGGCCCGTCACGCAAGTCCCCGCAACAGATGTGCGGGCGCACGGAGAACAATCGTGTTGTCAATTTTGATGTACAGGGAAGTACAAATGCCATGGGAGGCGGGATGCCGGGAGTGGTGGAATGCACCGACGCGAGTTTGATTGGCTGTTTTGCCGACGTGGTAATCACCGAGGCGATGACTAATTCCCTGCGTGGACGGTTGCTTGTCGAGTCTCAGGCACGCCGCGCTTGATTTATTCCCCGAATTTGCTCTTAATCATGGGTCGAGACCCATTCGGAATTGCCTTGCACGCTTGAAACCCAAACCCAAGCACGTTGAACTCAGTCTTACCCCCGCGGATAACCGGCGCCTGGCCAGTCTGTGCGGGAGTCACGACGAACATCTCAAACAGATCGAGGAATATCTGGGAGTAGAGATCGCCAACCGCGGCAATCTCTTCCGTGTCACGGGTAGCCCGGAGGAAAGCCACGCGGCTTCGCAGTTGTTGCAAGACCTTTACGGTGTTACCGAGGGCAAAGGGGAGCTGACGCTTGCCGGCGTGCACGCGGCTTTGCAGCAACTGGCAATGCGCTTGCCGGACGAGGAGAAGGATCGCGAAAGCACACTGCGCACGCCCAAGCGCATCGTGCGCGGTCGCGGACCCCGCCAACGGCAGTACATTCGGAACATTTTGACTCATGACATCAGTTTTGGTGTCGGCCCGGCCGGTACCGGCAAGACCTATCTGGCCGTGGCCTGCGCCGTGGAGGCACTGGAGAGCAACCGGGTCGAACGCATCCTGCTGGTGCGACCGGTGGTGGAAGCGGGGGAGCGCCTCGGGTTCCTGCCCGGCGCCATTGAGCAGAAAATCGATCCGTATCTGCGTCCCCTGTACGACGCGCTGAATGAAATGCTGGGTTTTGAAAAAGTTGCGCGACTGCTCGAAAAAAGCGTGATTGAGCTGGCCCCGCTGGCGTACATGCGCGGACGGACGTTGAACGAATCCTTCATTATTCTGGACGAAGCGCAGAACACCACCGCGGAACAGATGAAAATGTTTCTCACGCGCATCGGATTCGGCACCACCGCGGTAATCACGGGGGACATCACCCAGATCGACCTGCGCCGCAGCCAGTTGTCCGGCCTCAAGCAGGCGATAGAAATCCTGGGCGATGTGGGCGGCATTACCTTTACCCATTTCACGCCGCAGGATGTGGTGCGCCACGCGCTGGTGCAAAAGATTGTCGAGGCCTACGAAAGTTTCGATAAGGGCACGGAAGGACTACCTCCCGCGAAATGAAACTGCAATTAAGCGTGCAATACGCCGCCGCCCGCGCTGGATTGCCCGCCACAATGACGCTCCAACGCTGGGCCGGCGCCGCGTTGCACGGTCTGGGCCGCCGCCGCGTTGCGCTGGGTGTACGTATCGTGGGAGCCGCGGAATCCGCGGCCCTGAATCACCGGTTTCGTCGCCAACGTGGCCCGACCAACGTGTTGTCGTTTCCCTTCGAGGGACCGTCCGGGATACGCAGCGAATTATTGGGCGATCTGGTCATTTGCGCGCCAGTGGTGCGACGCGAGGCGCGTGAACAGCAAAAACCCCTGCGTGCACATTGGGCGCACATGGTGGTACACGGTATACTACACCTGCGCGGCTACGATCATCTGAAGCGGCAGGACGCCACTGTGATGGAAAAAAAGGAAATCCGTATTCTTAAGGAGTTGGGTTTCACCAACCCCTATATTTCATGAACAAGAAAACCGAAGACAAGTCCGAAGACCAGGACGAGGCTGCTGTTGCGCCGCGTTCGCTGCTGGATCGCCTGAGTCACGCCCTGCTGGGTGCGCCGGCCTCGCGCGAGGATCTGGTGCAATTACTGCGGGAGGCGGCGGAGCGAGAGCTGATCGACAGCGATTCGCTCGACATGATTGAGGGCGTGCTGCAGGTCTCTGAAATGAAGGTGCGCGACATCATGGTGCCGCGCTCGCAAATGGACGTGGTAGACCGGGAAAGCCTGCCGGAAGCTTACCTGCCGCTGGTGATGGAATCCGGCCACTCGCGCTTCCCCATGGTGGATGGCGACAAGGACAAGGTGGTCGGCATACTGCTTGCCAAGGACCTGTTGCGTTACCTGTTTCTCGACAAGAAAAAACGCGCCAAATTCAATATTCACGACATGCTGCGCCCGGCGGTTTTCGTGCCGGAGAGCAAGCGCCTGAACGTTCTGTTGCGCGAGTTCCGCACCAGCCGTAATCACATGGCGATCGTGGTAAACGAATATGGCGGCGTGGCGGGCCTCGTGACCATCGAAGACGTTCTCGAGCAGATTGTGGGTGAGATTTCGGACGAATATGACATCGATGACGACGTGATGATCATGCCGCGCGAAGGCGGCGAATACGTGGTTAAGGCGCTGGTCACGCTGGCCGATCTCAATACGCGGCTCAAGGCCAGTCTTGCCCATGAGGAAATCGAGACCATCGGCGGGCTGGTCATGAATCGCCTCGGCCATGTACCGCGTCGCGGCGAAAAGGTCGAGATCGATAACCTGCGCTTTGAAATCCTGCGCGCCGACAGTCGTCGCGTTTATCTTCTGAAAGTGACTCCGGTTGAACAACCCGGCCGGCAAAAAACCCAGAAGTAATATTTATTCGTTGCCGCCGGCGTGGGCCGACGTGGCCGCTGGCGTTGCCGGACTGTTGCTGCCGCTGGCGTTTTCTCCCTTCGATCTGGTTCCGCTCGCTATCCTTTCGCCCGCACTGCTGTTTGCATCCTGGCACGGGGCCTCTCCCGGACGTGCCGCGTTTCGCGGTTTCCTTTTTGGCCTCGGCATGTTCGGCGTGGGTGTGTCCTGGGTGTATGTCAGCATGCATCTCTACGGCAACATGCCGGCGGCGCTCGCCGGCTTCGCGGTTTTTCTGTTTGTGGCGGGGCTGTCGCTTTATCCAGCGTTGCTCGGCTGGTTGCAGGCGCGTTTATTTCCAAAGCCCGGACCGTGGCATCCGTTGTCTGTCCTGGCTTCGTTATGGGTGTTGTTCGAGTGGATGCGCGGCTGGTTTCTGACCGGTTTTCCCTGGCTTCATCTCGGCTACAGCCAGATTGCCACGCCGCTGTCCGGTTACGCGCCCTGGTTCGGAGTGTATGGTGTGAGTTACTTTTGCGCGATCAGCGCCGGGCTGCTGGCCGCCGGCGTGCGCACGCCGGAAAAAGTTCTCAAGATATTTTTACCGCTGTTGATTCTGGTCTGGGTAGCCGGATGGGCGGCGGGCAGGTTCGAGTGGGTAGCGCCGCTGGATAAACCGCTGCAGGTGACGCTGATCCAGGGCAACGTGCCGCTCGAAAGCAAATGGCAGCCGGCGGCGCGCCGCGTCATTATGGATCGCTATGCTTCTTTGAGCACGCAGGCACCCCGGTCGGACCTGATTGTCTGGCCTGAATCGGCCATCCCGGTGACGCGAGAAGAGATTGATCCGGGATACCTGGAAAATCTGCAACGCCTGAGCAGAACAGCAAGCACGGATTTTTTGATGGGTATCGTTGAGCGCGATAAAAATACCCGCCGTTATTACAACAGTGTCATCAGCGTCAGTCCGCAGCCGGGAACCTATCGCAAACAACATCTGGTCCCCTTCGGGGAGTACTCGCCGCTCGATCCACTGTTTCGCTGGTTGATGCGGAATCTGCAAATACCCATGTCGGATTTCAGCGCCGGACCGGCCGATCAGCCCCCGCTGGTGGCGGCGGGACAAAAAATCGGCGTGTCGGTGTGTTATGAAGATGCCTTCGGTGAAGAGGTGATTCGTGCGTTGCCGCAGGCGTCACTGCTGGTGAATGTCAGCGAGGATGCCTGGTTCGGCAATTCCATCGCCCCGCATCAGCGCTTGCAGATGGCGCGCATGCGCGCACTCGAGACGGGGCGGCCGATGCTGCGCGCCGCCAACACCGGTCCCTCCGCGGTCATCGATCACCGTGGTGAAGTGGTCGCGCATTCACCGCAATTCCAGGTCCATGCGCTCACGGCCACGGTGCAGCCCATGCACGGGGTAACACCCTATGTCCGTTTCGGGAATTGGCCTGTCGTGTTGTTCCTGGTCCTCATGCTGGTTGGGGCGGTACTAGGGGCCTATGTCCATATAAGACCAATCAAAATGCGCTGATTGTCAGGCCTGATTGACCGCTCCCCACGTGTGGGCATGGTTCTTGCTGCCTTTTCTGACTGACCTATTCTTATAGGTAATAACCCTTACAAACACAGGGACCGTCACCCAGGACGCATGGCTACTACCAGTCAGGACATACAGACATCCAAGTCAGGTCACTGGCGCGGCATCGGTGGGCCATTGCTGACTGTCATCGCCATTGCTGGTATCGAAATTCTGGCGCACACGGGATTCAGGATCCCCAATCCGCCGGCCATTCTTCTGCTCACCGTGGCGTTCTCCGCGTTCTACAGTGGAACCCAATCCGGTCTGGTCAGCGCCGCCTTGTCATGGGTGTACTTCGCCTATTATTTTTCGATTCCTGGCCAACCTTTTCATTACGTCGGCGAAAACTTCGTGCGCGTGGCGATGTGGGCCATCACCACGCCCGTCATGGCCGCGATGCTTGGTTATTTAAAAAAACGTACCACGCGCGTCGGCACGCTGGTATCCGAAAAATTGGCGCTGGAAACACAGATCGCCGAGCGTAAGCGCGCAGAACAGGAAGTGCGGCTGTTGCAGACCATGACGCTCGCGGTCAGCGAGGCGGAAGACCTGCACACGGCGCTTCAGGTGGTGTTGCGCAAGGTATGCGAGTCCACTGGGTGGGTTTTGGGTCAGGCATGGATGCCGGGAGAAAGCGAGCGTCTCGAATGCGTGCCGTCGTGGCATTGCAGCGCCAAGGGGCTGGAACGCTTCCGCAAGATGAGTCTGGATATAACGTTTTCCCGCGGAGGCGGACTTCCCGGCCGGGTCTGGGCGACAAAGAAACCGGCTTGGGTCAAGGACGTGAGCACCGACGGAAATTTCCCCCGCGCCGCTGTGGCGATTGAAGTGGGCCTGAAGGCCGGGCTGGGCATTCCGGTGTTGGCAGGAGATGAAGTGATCGCCGTGCTCGAATTCTTTGTGCGCGAACCGCGCCAGGAAGATGAGCATTTGATCAGCGTGGTATTCAGCGCCGCCGCCCAGTTGGGCTCGGTAATCCAGCGCAAGCGCGCGGAGGTGGCGTTGCGGCGCAGCGAGAACCAGTTACGCGCGATCATTGATGCCGAACCGGAATGCGTCAAGATCATCAAGGCGGATGGCACGCTGGTGCAGATGAACGCCGCCGGACTGGCCATGGTCGAAGCCAGCCGCCCCGAGCAGGTGCTGGGCAAGTCGATATTCAAAATGTTGATGCCGGAATACCGTGAACCCTTCCGTGCCTTTGTCGAAAATGTCCTGCGTGGCAACAAAGGTATTATGGAATTTGAAATAACCGGATTCAAGGGCACGCATCGCTGGCTCGAATCCCACGCTGTTCTTCTGCCCGAAGAACAGGGCGGGCCTCCGCTCGTATTGAGCATCACGCGCGATATCACCGATCGCAAGCAGACCGAGAAACGCCTGCGACAGCTCGCACATTTCGACAGCCTGACCGATCTTCCCAACCGGGTGCAGCTCATCGAAAAGCTGAAAGAAGCCATGGCCGAGGCGGATCGCCGTGAGCGCCTGGTGGGCGTGGTGTTTCTGGACCTTGACCGGTTCAAGAACATCAATGACAGTCACGGCCATGCGAAAGGCGACAAGTTGCTGCGGGAAGTTGCCGTGCGGCTGAGCGGCGCGGTGCGCCGCGGGGACACGGTCGCGCGCCTGAGCGGCGATGAATTTGCGCTGGTGCTGGCGGACATGGGGCATGTGGACGATGTCATCCACGTGGCCCAGAAAATCCTGGATACTTTTCGTGAGGCGTTCCAGGTGGAAGAAAATACTTTCTTTATTACGGCGAGCATGGGTATCACGCTCTATCCCTTCGATGACCGGAGCGCGCAGGAATTGTTGCGCAACGCCGACGTGGCCATGTATCGCGCCAAGGAATCCGGCAAAAACAACTACCAGTTCTATGTGGCGGAAATGACTGCCAAGGTCGCTGAGCGGCTGTCACTTGAAAATGATCTGCGCTTCGCCCTGGAACGCGGTGAATTATCATTGAATTATCAGCCGATCGCCGATTGCCAGTCCGGTCGCATTCTCGGGATGGAGGCGCTGCTGCGCTGGAAACATCCCAAGCGCGGCATGATTTCACCGGCGCTGTTCATTCCGCTCGCCGAGGAGACCGGTTACATCGTTCCCATCGGCGAATGGGTTTTACGTACGGCGACCGAACAATGCCGGCTCTGGCAAAAAATGGGATTTCCCTCGCTTTACGTGGCGGTGAATCTTTCCTCCCGGCAGTTTCATCAGAAGGATCTGCCGATGTCCATTTACAATATTCTGCAGGAGACCAACTTCAATCCGGCCTTGCTCAATCTGGAGTTGACGGAAGGGCTGGTCATGCAGCAGGCCGAGGCGTCCATTAATACCCTGCGCGAACTGGTGGCCATGGATATCCGGATTTCCATCGATGATTTCGGCACCGGCTATTCCAGTCTCAGCTATCTCAAGCGTTTCCCGATTAACGTGCTGAAGATTGATCAGTCGTTTGTGCGCGATATTCCGAAGGACGAAGATGACGCGGCCATTGCCAGCACCATCATCACCATGGCCCACAGTCTGGGGCTGAAGGTCGTGGCCGAGGGCGTTGAAACGCTCGAACAGCTGAACTTCATGCGTGAGCACCATTGCAATGCCATGCAGGGTTATTATTTCAGCAAGCCCCTCCCGCCCGAGCAGTTCGAGGAATTCCTGAAAAGCGGAATCCGTCTCGCCGTCTGATTTTCCGTTGCTGGCGCTTCCGGCGCCATTCATTTCCTGTTCCCCCGTAGTTGTATCTGCGAAGACTGCCGCGAAAATGATATGATGCGTCTATCCTGCCTCGGCGGGTTCTGTCATCTTTTCAAGGATCGAACAATGAAAAAATATATTCTGTTTTTACCGTTGATCTTGCTGTTGAACGGCGTTGCTATCGCCGTAGACAAGCCGGCCATTGGTTATGTAGATGTGCGCAAGGTGCTGCTGGAAAGCAAGGCGGGCAAGAAAACCAAGGCCGAGTTCGAGAAAATAATCAAGGAAAAGGAAGGTGCCCTGCGCAAGGAAGAGGAAAAGCTCAAGGCCATGCAAGAGGCGTTTCAGAAGGATCAGCTGTTGATGACGGACGACCAGAAAAAAACCAAGCAGAAGGCATTTCAGGAAAAAGCCGATGCCTATCAGAAAATGGTCAAGGAGGCCAAGCAGGAAGTCGGCAAGAAAGACAACGAATACGCCGCCAAATCGATGGTTGAAATACGCGGCATCATCGCGGAGCTGGCCAAGGAAATGAAACTGAATCTGGTCTTGGAGGCATCCGAGTCCGGCCTGCTGTACGCCGAGGAAGGCATGGATCTGACATCAAAAGTCATGGAGAAGTACGACGCGAAGGCCAAATAAACGAAAACAAGAATCTTAAACCACGGGGAGCACGGGGACTGAAAAGTGCCGGAAAAACAGGGAGGCCATTCCTAAATCTTTACATGCCTTTCCCCCGTGTTCCCCGTGGTTTGAATTCATTTTGTTATGGGTTCTTCGCTTGTAACATCGCCGAAGGCGATTTGGCCGAAAAAGGACGAAACCCCCGAATTACGGTATCCTTCCGGCTCTCAGGCAATGAGCCGAAGATGCATCCGATGCAAGAAAATTACTCCCACGAAAAAGTAGAAAAAGCCGCCCAGGACTACTGGGAGAAACATCAGACGTTCAAGGCAGCGGAAGATCCGAAACGGGAGAAATTCTACTGCCTGTCGATGTTTCCCTATCCCTCCGGCAAGTTGCACATGGGTCATGTGCGCAATTACACCATTGGCGATGTGATCACCCGCTACCAGCGTATGCAGGGCCGCAACGTGTTGCAGCCCATGGGCTGGGACGCCTTCGGCTTGCCGGCCGAGAATGCGGCCATGGCCAACGGCGTACCGCCGGCGAAATGGACTTACGACAACATCGCCTACATGAAAAAGCAATTGCAATCGCTCGGTTTTGCGATCGACTGGGAACGCGAGCTCGCCACCTGCAAGCCTGAATATTACAAGTGGAACCAGTGGCTGTTTCTGCGCATGCTGGGAAAAGGCATCGCCTACAAGAAAACCGGCGTGGTGAATTGGGACCCGGTGGACCAGACCGTGCTCGCCAACGAGCAGATCATCGACGGGCGTGGCTGGCGCACGGGCGCTCTCATCGAGAAGCGTGAGATTCCCATGTACTACCTGGCGATCACGCAATACGCCGAGGAACTGCTGGCCGATCTGGACAAGCTCACCGAGTGGCCGGAGCGCGTGCGCACCATGCAGGCCAATTGGATCGGCAAGAGCGTGGGCGTGCGTTTTGCCTTCCGAGTGAATGGAGTCGCGCGTAGCGCGCTCGGCTCGCTCCCTTCTCCCCTTGCGGGAGAAGGGGTGGGGATGAGGGGTGATTCCCCCTCTCCCCTTGCCCTCTCCCGCGAGGGGAGAGGGGGAGTTGGTGAGAGTCTTCAGGATGGTTTGCTCTGGGTCTTCACCACCCGCGCCGATACCATAATGGGCGTCACTTTCTGCGCGGTGGCGGCTGAGCATCCACTGGCAACACATGCCGCGAAAAACAATTCAAAGCTTGCCGCGTTTATCGAAGAATGTCAGCGCGGCTCGGTCATGGAGGCCGATCTGGCCACCATTGAAAAGAAAGGCATGTCGACCGGTATCAGTGTAACGCATCCACTCACGGGCGAGCCGGTTCCGGTGTGGGTCGGCAACTACGTGCTCATGGGTTATGGCGATGGCGCCGTAATGGCGGTGCCGGCGCACGATGAGCGCGACTTTCATTTTGCGAAGCAGTATGAACTTCCCATCAAGCAGGTCATTGCAGTTGGGAACGAGAAATTTTCTATTGAGGGATGGCAGGAATGGTACGCGGACAAGGCGCTCGGCCGCTGCGTGAATTCAGGCAAGTACGACGGCCTCAATTACCACGCTGCTGTCGACGCCATCGCCGTTGACCTGAAAGCGAAGGGCCTCGGCGATAAACAGACCATGTGGCGACTGCGCGACTGGGGCATTTCACGCCAACGTTACTGGGGTTGCCCAATACCGATTATTCACTGCGGCCAATGCGGTGACGTGCCGGTCCCGGACAAGGATCTGCCGGTGCTGCTGCCCGAGGACTGCGTGCCGGACGGCACCGGCAATCCGCTCAACAAGCGTACCGATTTCGTGAACTGCCCATGCCCGAAGTGCGGCAAGCCCGCGCGGCGCGAGACCGACACCATGGATACCTTCGTGGATTCTTCCTGGTACTACGCGCGCTATGCCAGCAAGCGCAGTGACACCGCCATGGTCGACAGCGAAACCAATTACTGGATGCCGGTGGACCAATATATTGGTGGCATCGAGCACGCCATCCTGCACCTGCTGTACTCGCGTTTCTGGTGGAAAGTGATGCGGGATAACGGACTGGTGCAAGGTGACGAGCCGTTCCTGCGCCTGCTCACTCAGGGAATGGTGCTGAACGAGATTTTTTTTCGCAGACCGGCGACCGCCATGGATGGCGGAAGTGCCGGAAACGCAGGAGCAGGTTTCAGGCCGAGCGGTCGCATCCAGTACTTCAATCCGGCGGAGGTCGAGATCAAGACCGACGACAAGGGCGGTCGTGTCGGTGCGATACTAATAAGTGATGGCCAGCCGGTTGAATCGGGCGGGATCGGCACCATGTCGAAGTCCAAGAACAATGGCGTCGATCCGCAGTCGCTGATCGAACAGTATGGCGCCGATACCGCGCGCTTGTTCATGATGTTTGCCGCGCCGCCGGAGATGACGCTGGAGTGGTCGGACGAGGGCGTGGCCGGTGCCAGCCGTTTCCTGCGCCGGTTGTGGAAGCTCGTGGCCGACCACGTGAATCGGGGACCGGTGGCCAGGGCTGATTTTTCTGTGCTCCCACCAGTGCTCAAGGATCTGCGACGCCAGGCGCACCAGACACTGTCCAAGGTTTCCGACGACATCGGCCGGCGTCGCACCTTCAATACGGCGATCGCGTCGGTGATGGAATTGCTCAATGCGGTCTCCAAGTCAGATGAAAGCTCGGCGTCCGCCAACGCCGTGCGTCAGGAGGCACTCGAATTTGCCGTGCTGACACTGTCACCGATCATTCCGCATATCTGCCACACCTTGTGGCAGGCGCTCGGGCACCAGGAAGCCATACTCGATGTGCGTTGGCCCACGCCCGACGACGCGGCAATGAAACAGGATAATCTCGAAATCGTGGTGCAGGTCAATGGGAAATTGCGCGGTCGCGTGTCAGTCCCAGCGCAGGCAGGTGAGGACAAGGTGCGTGAAATTGCGCTGGCGGATGAAGCGGTGACGCGTCACGTCGGTGGCAAGGTGGTAAAGAAGGTCATCGTGGTGCCGGGCAAGCTTGTGAACATCGTGGTGGCATGAAAGTGGCAAGCAGCAAGTTACAAGTAACAAGCAATGGAAGCAGGAGTTCTGTTCTCTTGCTACTTGCTACTTGTTACTTGTTACTGGTTTCGTGTGGTTTTCATCTGCGCGGAACAGGAAATGTGGATATTCCTTCTTCGCTTTCCGTGTTGCAGGTGAGGGTGGAAGGCAGTCTGCTGGAAAATAACCCGCTGCTGGTGGCGATAAAGAATGCGCTGCGTACGCAGACGAATATTCAAGTCCAGGAATCCGGTGATGTGCCGCAATTGATACTTTACGGCGAGCAGTCGGACAGTCAGGTTTTGTCGTTAACCTCGGCCGGAAAAGTTGAAGAGTACCTGCTGAAATACGAAGTCAGCTTCCGCCTGATGGACAAGGAGGGAAAACTGTTATCGATGCCACAAACGGTCAAGGTACAGCGCGATCATCAGTTCGACCGACTCAACGTATTGGCCAAGGAGAGGGAAGAGCAGGAACTGCGGCGCGAAATGCAACGCGATGCGGTGCAGCAGATCTTGCGAAGATTGGCGCGAGTCACCCTCATTGATCCCGATGCAAATCAACGCTGATCAATTAGCCAATCAGTTCAAGCGCGGCCTGGCGCCGGTCTACTTCGTGTACGGCGAGGAATTGCTGTTGGTCGAGGAAGCCTGCCAGTCCATTCGCGAAGCGGCGCAGGCCGCCGGATACCTGGACCGCCAGCGGTTGACGGTGGAAAATGGATTCGACTGGGATGGATTTTTTGCCTCCACGCAGTCGCTTTCGCTTTTTTCCGAGCGGCGTTTGATCGAGCTGCGTCTGCCGACCGGAAAACCGGGCGAGGCTGGCGCGAAAATTCTCATCGAAATCGCGGCACAACCGCCCGCGGATACCGTGTTGCTGATCAGTGGCGGCAAGCTCGACAAGGCCACGCGCGAAACCAAATGGGCCAAGGCGCTGGAAAACGCGGGTGTGGTGGTGGTGGCGTATCCGTTGGAGTCGGCGCAATGGCCCATGTGGATACGCCGTCGCATGGAGGCGAAAGGACTGAAGCCAGGTCCGGGCGTGGTGGATTTATTGGCGCACCTGATGGAAGGCAACTTGCTGGCGTGCGCGCAGGAAATCGACAAATTTTCCCTGCATTTTGGCAGCGGCGAAGTGGGCCTGGATGACATCGAGAATAATCTCAGCGACAATGCCCGCTACAATGTTTTTGCATTGGTGGATGCCAGTCTGCGCGGCGAAGCGGCAACCGTTGAGCGGATTCTCGTCAGCCTGCGCAGCGAAGGTGTCGAGCCCATCCTGGTTCTGTGGGCGCTGGCACGCGAAGCGCGCGAATTGGCACAAATGGCGGATCTGGTGGCATCCGGTCAGCCGGTGATGCGGGTTCTTGAAACGCGGCGGGTGTGGGCCAAACGCAAGCCGCTGGTCGGTGCTGCGCTCAAGCGGCTGTCTTCCCGGGCCTCACAAGACCTGTTGCAACGCGCCGCCCGGACAGACCGCATTTTGAAGGGCCGGGCAACCGGCGATGTATGGCAGGAGTTGCAGTGTCTTGCGCTCAGCATGACCGGTCTCAAACTCGCCACATGTAATATATAGTGAGCACGACAATCAGGGCTTTATGAAAGCAGCCTCGAAACAAACCGCCGACATGGACATCAAGCGCTACATGCAGGAAGTCGGGCAGCGCGCGCGTATGGCGGCGCGTGCGATGTCGCGCGCCGAGACGGCGGCCAAGGACGCCGCCCTGATGGCCATGGCTTCTGAAATCGAGCGCCAGACCGAA
The DNA here is from genome assembly GCF_024653915.1 of Sulfuricaulis sp. NCBI lineage: Bacteria > Pseudomonadati > Pseudomonadota > Gammaproteobacteria > Acidiferrobacterales > Acidiferrobacteraceae > Sulfuricaulis > Sulfuricaulis sp. The sequence goes on from NZ_JANLGY010000013.1 coordinate 199,600, forward strand.
GCGCTGATCGCGGTGAACAAGAAGGATATCGACGCTGCCAAGGCCCAGGGCCTCGATGCCGCCATGCTCGACCGGCTTGAATTGAATGGCGCGCGTATCAAGGCCATGGCCGAGGGCCTGCGGCAGATTGCTCAGCTTCCCGATCCCGTCGGCGAGATCACCGATTTGAATTACCGCCCCTCCGGCATTCAGGTGGGGCGCATGCGCGTGCCGCTCGGCGTGATCGGCATCATTTATGAATCGCGCCCGAATGTCACCGCCGACGCCGCCGGGCTTTGCCTGAAATCCGGCAATGCGAGCATACTGCGCGGCGGCAGCGAGGCGATTCACTCGAACCGCGCCATTGCCGCCTGCATCCAGACCGGACTCAAACAGTCTGGCCTGCCGGAAGATGCTGTGCAGGTGATCGAGACCACCGACCGCGCCGCCGTGGGCGAACTGATTCGCATGAAGGAATACGTGGACGTGATTGTGCCGCGTGGCGGCAAGTCGCTCATCGAACGCATCAGCGCCGAGGCCACCATCCCCGTCATCAAGCATTTGCACGGCGTGTGTCATGTGTACATTGACGACAAGGCCGACCTCGACAAGGCCGTGAAAGTGGCGTTCAACGCCAAGACGCAACGCTACGGTACCTGCAACACCATGGAAACCCTGTTGGTGGCACGTGCCGTGGCCGGCAAGGTTCTTCCCGTGTTGGGAAAAATGTATCAAGACGAGGGTGTCGAGCTGCGCGGCTGCGAAGCCACGCGCAAGATTCTTTCCGGCATCAAGGCCGCGACGGAAGAGGATTGGCACACGGAATATCTGGCGCCGATTCTTTCCATCCGCGTTCTGGATAATGTCGAAGAGGCCATCGATCACATCGCGCGCTATGGTTCGGCGCACACCGACGCCATCGTGACCGAGGACATTACCCGCGCGCGCCGTTTCCTGCGCGAGGTGGATTCGAGCTCGGTGATGGTCAACGCCTCGACGCGTTTCGCCGACGGTTTTGAATACGGACTCGGCGCCGAAATCGGCATCTCCACTGACAAGCTGCATGCGCGCGGCCCGGTCGGTCTCGAGGGGCTGACGTCAGTGAAATTCGTCGTGCTCGGGGACGGGCATATCCGGAAATAATGTTGCACCGCAGAGTACACAGAGATCGCAGAGAGATTCGTTTCAGAGACGCACGTTTTGACCCGCTCCACTTGCTATTCTCTGCACCCTCTGTGCTCTCCGTGGTGAATCCCTAAGTGAAGCCTATTGGCATTCTTGGCGGCACTTTCGATCCTGTTCACTATGGCCATATGCGTCCCGCGCAGGAAGTATTGCGCGCGCTCGATTTGGCGGAAGTGCGAATCATCCCCGCCGCCCATCCTCCGCATCGCCGGCCGCCGCTGGCCACGGTGGACCAGCGACTGCGCATGGTGGAGCTAGCGGTGGCCGAATTCCCCGGGTTGCGCGTGGATGACCGTGAGATCCGGCGTGGTGGACCTTCGTACACCGTGCTGACGCTGGAATCTCTGCGTGAGGAATTCAGCGAGCGTCCACTGTGCCTGCTGCTGGGCCTGGACGCCTTCGATGGCATTGGGACCTGGCATCAATGGCAGCGGCTGCCGGAGCTGGCGCATTTTATCGTGATGACACGGCCGGGATGGAATATTCCGGCAGGCGTGACGCTGCCGTCATGGGCGCGTGGCCGTCTTGCGCGTACTGCGGGTGACCTCGCCCAGGCCAGTGCGGGAAGGATTTATTTTCAGACAGTCACACCTCAAGATATTTCCGCGACGCATATCCGCGAATCCATTGCGCGTGGCGAAGCAGTGGATGGGCTGTTGCCGCCCGCCGTGCTCGATTACCTTCGCGCCAACCGAATCTATCTTAATCGAGAAAACTGATGCCGAAAGCCGCTACCGCAACCAAGACCCAACGCTGGATTCAGAATGCTCTCGAAGATGCCAAGACACGTGATATCGCGGTACTCGATGTGCGCAAGGTTTGCGATTTCACCGACTACATGGTGATAGCTACCGGTACCTCGAGTCGGCACGTGCAATCCTCTGCCGACAAGGTTGTGGACGCGCTGCGAGAGCATGGTGTTCGTACCGTGGGCGTCGAGGGTGGCAAAATCGGCGATTGGGTGCTGATTGATTTTGGCGATGTCGTGGCGCATGTGATGCGCGAGGAAACGCGCGATTTCTACAACCTCGAGAAGCTCTGGTCCGACGCTAGGCGCATTGAAGCAGTTGAAAACAGGAAAACCGCCAAGACGCCAAGAAAAGCAAAAGCTGTGAAAAAATGAATTTCCGACTTTTTGGCGTCTGGGCGCCTTGGCGGTTCAAAACTCAATATGCAAATTCATATCATCGCCATCGGTAACCGCATGCCCGAGTGGGTTGAAACCGGATATCAGGAGTACGCCAAACGCCTGCCGCGTGAGTGTCGTCTCGTGTTGCATGAAATCCCCGCCGGACGGCGCGCCAAGGGCGCCGACCTGCGACGTGTTGTCGAGCAGGAAGGCGTGCGCCAGTTGGACGCGATTCCCGCCGGCGCGCGCGTGATAGCGCTCGACCGGGCGGGAAAACAGCTCGACTCCGAAGTCTTGGCCGGGGAACTCAAAAGGCAACTAGCTAGCGGCGAGCATCTGGCCTTGCTGGTTGGCGGACCGGAAGGGTTGGCGCCGGCGTGTCTCGATTGCGCGAAAGAACGCTGGGCATTGTCTAAACTTACCTTGGCGCACCCCGTGGTGCGCGTGGTACTGGCCGAGCAGCTTTATCGCGCCTGGAGTATCGTTCAGAATCTGCCATATCATCGATAACAACAGTAACAAGTTTCAAGTAGCAAGGAGCAAGTAAAAGCGGAAACCAGGAAGGTATAATCATTTGATCTTGTTACTTGGAACTTGCCACTTGCTACTCGATTTCAAGATCTATCTAGCCTCTGCCTCTCCTCGCCGGCAGGAATTGCTGCGCCAACTCGGTGTTGAGTTCGATCCCATGCCATCCAATATTCTCGAGGTCCGCGAGGCGGGAGAATCACCCGCGCAATACGTAACGCGCGTGGCGGGCGACAAGGCGCGCTGGGTGTCGCAATTGGTCAAGGAGCGTGGGCTGCCGGCCCATCCGGTGCTGGGTGCGGACACGGAGGTGGTGCTCGACGGTGAAATTCTGGGAAAGCCGGAGAATGCGGCGCATGGCATGGATTTGCTGCGGCGCCTGTCTGGCCGCACGCACGAGGTTTTGTCCGCCGTCTGCATTTGGAATCACGAGAATGAATATACAGCGCTGAGTACCAGCCGCGTCACGTTTCGCCCGCTGACGCCAGCGGAAATCGAGCAATACTGGAAAACCGGCGAACCCGTGGGCAAGGCCGGGGCTTATGCGATTCAAGGGCGCGCCGCGGCATTTGTCGTGAAACTGGAGGGAAGTTACTCCGGCGTGATGGGACTGCCGCTGTTTGAGCTGGACGGTATTCTGCGGAGCATAGAGTCAGAAACAAAGTGAATATGATTTTGAACCGCCAAGGCGCCAAGGCCGCCAAGAAAGGCGGTTTTCAAGTTCACAAAACTTGATGTTCTTGGCGTCTTGGCGGTTAATCTTTTTATTTAGGAAGGCATGAGCGAAGAAATTTTAATTAACGTCACTCCGCAGGAGACCCGCGTCGCGGTTGTCGAAAACGGCGTGCTGCAGGAGGTCTACATCGAGCGCGCACTCAGCCGGGGGATTGTCGGAAACATATATAAGGGTAAGGTAGTCCGGATACTCCCGGGCATGCAGGCGGCGTTCGTCGACATCGGACACGAGCGTACGGCGTTTCTGCATGCCTCGGACATCCGCCTGGTTTCCAGCGCCGAGAATGGCGCCAGCTCGCCGCCGCCCATTCATGAATTATTGCGGGACGGACAGGAAGTGGTGGTGCAGGTGCTCAAGGACCCCATGGGCACCAAAGGCGCGCGCCTGACCATGCAGATAACGCTGCCGGCACGCTATCTGGTATACCTTCCCTACAGCAAGCACATCGGCATTTCGCAGAAGATTGGTGACGAGGTGACGCGCGAACGCCTGCGGGCATTGGTTAAATCCGCGATGCCGGATGGTATGGAGGAGGGTGGCTACATTCTGCGCACGCTGGCGGAAGCAGCGGCAGAAGAGGAAATCGAAACCGACATCCGTTATCTGCGCCGGGTGTGGGCCGCCTGCCAGGAACGCATCCGCAGCGCGCCTGTACTCAGCCTGATCCACGAGGACCTGTCGCTGGCGCTGCGCGCCATGCGTGATCTGGTGCGTGGCAACGTCGAGAAGATCCGCATTGACTCGCGCGAGGTTTTCATCAAGGCGCGCGATTTCGGTATCGAGTTCATCCCCGAGGTTGCCGAACGCATCGAACATTATCCAGGTGAGCGACCGATTTTCGATCTGTATTCCGTCGAGGATGAAATCCAGAAGGCCCTCGACCGCAAGGTCATGCTCAAGTCCGGCGGTTATCTGATCCTGGACCAGACCGAGGCCATGACCACCATCGATGTGAACACGGGCGCCTACGTCGGTCGTCGCAATCTGGAAGAGACGCTTTTCAAGACCAACCTCGAAGCGGCGCAAACCATTGCACGCCAACTGCGGCTGCGCAACCTGGGCGGCATGATTATCATCGACTTTATCGACATGGCGGAGGCCGAACACAAGCGCCAGGTGATGCGCGCACTCGAGCGGGCCCTTGGCCGCGATCGCACCAAGGTCTACATTACGGAGATGTCACCGCTCGGGCTGGTGGAGCTCACGCGCAAGCGCACGCGCGAGAGTCTCGAACATGTCCTGTGCCAGCCCTGTTCCGTGTGCGAGGGGCGCGGCATGGTGAAGACGCCGCAGACCGTCTGTTATGAAATCTTCCGCGAAATCCTGCGCGAAGCGCGCCAATACGGTGCCGATGGTTATCTGGTGATGGCGTCCGAACCGGTGATTGATCTGTTGTTCGACGAGGAAGCCGGCAGCTTGGCAAAGCTGCAGGAGTTTATCGGCAAGCCCATCCAGCTCAAGGTGGAACCGCTCTACACGCAGGAACAATATGATGTGGTGTTGATGTAGCCGCCGGATCCCGAGGCGCAGCTCTTTCGGAGACGGCGGCAGTAGCGCTCATGGACACATCGTTCATTGCAGTCATCTGTGCTAATTGCCGAAAGAGCGTTTGCTTCGGGCACTGGGCGCTAGCCAGCCGGCGTTTGCCGGCGTGCATGAACTTCCCCGGAAATACTGTCTCAAAGGATTTATTCCTCAAGTTCCCGTTTATTCTTTTCTGCTTTGGGTCCGGATGCGGCAGAATAGTGACATGAACCCTTCAGGCAAGCCGGCGCCAGAGCGGTCGTTGACATGAAGAAGCGACTGCGCCAATACGCCTTTCATATCGGCCGCGTGACGTTGCACGTCAGCCGCTGGACCCTGTACATCTCGACGGCAATGTTGGTGCTGTTGACGATTGTTTTCCTCATCGCGCGTTTTCTGCTGCCGATGATCACAGAGCAGAAACTCAATCTCGAGCTGGATCTGAGTGAACGCTCCGGGCATCAGGTGCGGATTGAGTCATTGCACGCCTATTGGGACGGGTTTCACCCCGGCGCGCGCCTGCAAGGCTTGCAGGTTTATGCGACTGACGGCGTCAAGCCCACTATTCGTCTGAGCGAGATGCGCCTCAGTCTTGCCCTGTTGCCCCTGCTCTGGGGAAATTTCGAAATCAACAGCCTGGTAGTTGTGAATCCAAGTCTGGCGCTGGAGCGTCTGTCCGACGGGCGCTTCCGCATTTCCGGATTCGATCCGTTGCAGGACACGGGACATGGTGCGGACGAGAAGTTTGTTGGTTGGTTGTTTCAGCAGGGGCGTCTCGAAATCGAAAACGGCGAATTGCAATGGTTCGATCACCGCGAGACCGGCCCAGCCGTGCGTCTGGGGCGCGTTAATCTCAGTCTGCGTAACAACGGCGACCGTCACCGCCTTGAATTCAGCGCTGATTTCCCGGACGGTATGTGCGATGGATGTTCGGTCGCAATCGACATCACGGGAAATCCGCTGGCATCGTCCGAGTGGGATGGCGATATCTATTTGCGCGCGGGCCATATCAATATCAGCGCCCTGCCTTTGATCGCGCGCGAGAAACTTCCGGGTAATTTTCGCGGACGATTCGCTTTGCAACTGCAGTCCGATTGGGAGAAAGGTCGCCCCGTGTCGGTCAAGGGTTACACGAAGGTTTCCGGACTCCGACTGCCGATACAAGGATGGGGCTTGCCGATCGAGATACGCGAGGCCAGTGGCGATCTGGCCTGGCGCGCCAAACGCACGGGCTGGCGACTCGACGTGGCCAATCCCCAGCTGGGACTGAACGGCCCGCCGTGGGCAGGCGGGCATTTGCGCGTCGTGTATCGGCCGGATGAGAGCGAGATCCAGATCAAGCATGTGAAACTGGATGACGTCACTGGCTTTGTTGTGCGTTTGAAAAAAGAAATTTCCGAAAGTGCCGGAAATTTCCCCGGAAAATCGGGTGAACTGCTTGACGCCTGGCCGGCGGCCAAACCGGAGGGTAGTGTCGATAATTTCAGCCTGCGACTGGTCGGCGACTGGATGTCGCCTGAGAATTATTCCCTGGAAGCAGATATCAGGGATGGCACGGGACTTTCCTCTCAGCAATATCCCGGTGTTCAGGGCCTGAGCGGACATTTATCCCTGTCGCGTGACACCGGAAACTTTCGAATCGATTCCATTGGCATGAAGTTGTCCCTCCCCTGGCTGTTCCGCCAACCACTGGCGGCCGAGCGCGTCAGCGGTGACCTGAGCTGGGAAAAATACGCCGATTATTGGCTGGTCCAGGGGAACAGTCTGCGAGTGGCCGGCGCGGACGCAAGTGGGACAGGCAAGCTCAGCCTGCAACTGCCGCACGATCATGCCGCATCGCCTGTTCTGAAGCTGCGCGTCGATTTTCATGACGGCAAAGGCGCGCATGCCGCCCGTTATTATCCAGCCTCGCATCTGGCGCCCGGCACCCTTGCCTGGATGGAGCGTGCCTTTGTCGCCGGTGAAATCACCCAAGGCTATCTGATCTACGACGGTCCGATTCGCGAATTTCCATTCCCCCACCGTACGGGCAAATTCGAGTTGCGCGGCCATGTACGACAGGGTGTTTACCGTTATCTGCCCGGCTGGGAACCGGTCAGGCTGGCGGAGGTGGACGTTGCGATCGACGGTTCCGAGGTGACGGTGGTTGGCAGCGGAAAAATCGGCAAGCTCGATGCCATGCAGGTGGTAGTGACGTCGCGTGATTCCGGTGCGGGACATCATGTCGTGCACGTCGGCGGCAAAGTAAGCGGAGCGCTCGGCGAAACTTTGAATGTTCTGCGCGAGATAAAGCCCGAGTCCGGCAGCGCGCGCTGGCTGTCTTATTTGCCCTCTGGTTTGCAAGGATCGGGCGCAGGCATACTCAGCCTGGATTTGACGATTCCGCTGCACGAAGCACATGCCAGCCATATCCAGGGCGAGTATCGGTTCATGAAAAACTCGTTGCGATTTTCTGGCTCGCCGGTGGCCGTGGAGGACATCGAGGGTCATGTGCGGTTCACGGAAACGGGAATGCGCGAGGGTAATGTACGTGCGCGTTTTCTCGGCGGCGAAACCGTGGTGGCCGCCGCTCAGCGCGAAGGCCAGCTGGTTGTTCATGGCCAGGGCGCCATTACGGCGCAAGGATTAGCGCCCGTTATGGGGTCTAAAATCGCCGCGCGTATCAGTGGCAGTGCCAGTTGGACTGGTTCCTGGCAAGGAAAGAAGGAGGCCGGGGATCTGCATGCTGAGGCCGATCTGCGCGGCCTCAAAGTGACGCTGCCGGCGCCGCTGGACAGGCCCGACGGTCTGGCAGACGAGAAGCTGGTGGTCCGGACCGAGTCCGCGCACCGCGACAACATTTTGCTGGGTCTGAGTGTCGGCACCCGCATGGGCGGCAAGCTGGCCTTTACGCGCCAGGACGGTGCCTGGAAATTTTCCGGTGGGCGTGTCGGCTTCGGAGAAGCGCAGGTGACTCCACCCAAAAATCGCGAGCTGCACATCAGCGCCGATCTGGGAGCCGTGGATTACGATCAATGGTGGCCGTTGCTGGGCGGAGGCGGTGGTGTGACCGAGGCGCTCACGCATGTGAGCGCCAATGTGCAGACGCTAACCATGTTCGATCGAGACTTTGGCCATCTCTCTCTTGATGTCTTTCGTAATAAGGATAACTGGAGCGGTACGGTCAGCGGCAGCTCCGTGGCCGGAAAGATGAAGTATTCCGCTACAGCCGCCGCGTCCGCGTTTGAAATGGACCTTGACCGGCTGGCCATACCGGACAAGCACCATCAAAGCCGTGACGTGCCCGTGGATCCGCGTCGTCTGCCCACCGTGGTATTGCGCAGCAAATCGTTTGAACTGCGCGACAGGTCGTTGGGAGAACTCGACTTCATGGCCATTCCGGTTGACAACGGCTGGCGCATTCGGCGGTTCAATCTGATTCGTCCCGAGATGAAGCTGAATGTCAGCGGCAACTGGCAGTTCGCCAGCAATGCGCATGCCAGCGATTTCGACATTGATTTTGAAAGCGCCAATCTGGGAGAAACCGTGACGGCGTTCGGCGCCCCCGACCAGGTGGCGGGAGGCGAGGTGGCTATCAAGGCGCACCTGGCGTGGCCGGGTTCGCCGACCACGCCCAAGCTGGCCGAGCTGAACGGTGAATTCAACGTCTCGGCAAAAAAAGGCCGCTTTGTGAAGGTCAGGGCGGGCGCTGGACGCCTGTTTGGCCTGCTCGATTTGAGCGCCATCGGCCGTTACCTGACGCTCGATTTCACGCCGGTGTTCGGCAAGGGCTTCATTTACGACCAGATCGAGGGCAAGGTCAGCATCGAGCAGGGCAATGCCTATACCCGGGGTTTTTCCATACGCGGACCGGCCACGCAGATCGATGTTGGTGGGCGCATCGGATTGGCGGCGGAGGATTTCGATCTGGCAATCGAAATACAGCCGAAACTCAGCAACACGGTCACGCTCGCGACATGGGGCGTTCTGGGGCCGCAGGTGGCGGCGGCGGTGCTGGCGGTGCAAAAGATTTTCAAGAAACAGATCGCGGCGGGAACCCGCATTACGTATGTGGTCAAGGGGCCGTGGGACAATCCGGTGATCAACAAGCAGATCAAGGGCAAGGTTGCCGATACCTCGAAAGAAACGGGCGGGGCAGATGATGAGGCCGCGCGTCAGTGATATTCTAGCGGCATGCAGCGGATTCGATCCTGTTCACAGAAGTTATCGCTTTCCCCGATGCCCATCGCGCCAGTCCTTCTCCTTCCTCGCGAGAACGCGTCAGGTACGCCATGACGCCGATGGCGGCGGTGCAAATGGTATCCGGGCCGCGGGTACCGGACAATCTTGACGAGGCCGGGCGATTGATCGCCGCCGCAAGCGCGGCCGGCGCAAGACTCGTGGTGCTGCCGGAAAATTTCGCGCTCATGCCGCTGAATGACGCCGATCGTCTGGCCGCGGCGGAGCCGGATGGAAAAGGGCCGATGCAGGATTTTCTGGCGGCGCAGGCGCGCCAGCATCATGTGTGGCTGGTGGGTGGTACCATCCCCCTGAGCACGAAAACAGCTCACAAGGTGCGCGCCGCTTGTCTCGTGTTTGACGATCAGGGAAAACGCGTGGCGCGCTATGACAAGATTCATCTATTCGATGTACAACTGGACAATGGCGAAAAGTATAAGGAATCAAACAATTTTGAACCCGGAGAAAATATTGTCGTGGTCGAGACCCCGTACGGAAAGCTTGGGCTCGCCGTGTGTTATGACCTGCGCTTTCCGGAGCTTTTTCGGCGCCTGCTCGAAAAGGGCGCGGAAATTTTCGCCGTGCCGGCGGCCTTTACCGCGCATACCGGCAAGGCCCACTGGGAAGTACTGCTGCGCGCACGCGCCATTGAAAATCTCGTCTACGTCATTGCCGCGGCGCAGGACGGCCGTCACGCCAACGGGCGTGAAACCTATGGTGACAGCATGGTCGTGAGTCCCTGGGGTGAAGTCCTGGCGCGTCTCCCGCACGGTGCGGGCAGCATCATGGCCGATTGCGACCGCACACGGCTGCAAGACGTGCGCAAGAATTTGCCGAGCATCCGGCACCGGAAGCTTAGTATATGAGCGCGAACAGGCTGACACTGGCGCGCCAGTCGCTGCTGGAACCCGCTGGTTTGGGCGAGACGGAGCTGACACGCCTCATGGGCCAGCTGATGTCGGGCAGCGTGGATTATGCCGATCTTTATTTCCAGTACAGCCGGCACGAATCCTGGTCGCTCGAAGAAGGCAAGGTTAAATCCGGCAGTCACAGCATCGAACAGGGTGTGGGCGTGCGCGCTGTCGCCGGAGAAAAAACCGGTTTCGCCTATTCTGATGAAATAATTTTGCCCGCGCTGCTGTCGGCGGCCGGCGCCGCACGTGCCATCGTGCAGCAGGGCGCGCCGTCGCGCGCGCCGGCGGCTTTCCGCGGCGAGCTGGGGCGCCAGCTTTACCGGCAGGATGATCCGCTTGCGAGCTTGCCCGACGACGCCAAGGTGAAATTGCTCGAACGTGTGGAAAAAGAAGCGCGTGCGCAGGACCCGCGCGTGAAACAGGTCATGGCAAGTCTGGCCTCGACACATGAAGTGGTGTTGGTGGTGCGTTCGGATGGCGTAATGGCCGGTGACGTGCGCCCGCTGGTGCGGCTCAACGTCACCGTGATCGTGGAGCAGGACGGTCACCGCGAATCGGGCAGTCATGGTGGTGGTGGCCGCTTTGCCTACGATTATTTCAATCAGGAAGACCGCGCGCTGGGTTACGCGCGCGAGGCGGTGCGCCAGGCGCTGGTGAATCTCGAGGCCGTGGACGCGCCCGCTGGCACCATGACGGTGGTGCTCGGACCCGGCTGGCCGGGCATCCTGCTGCACGAGGCCATCGGCCACGGGCTCGAAGGCGATTTCAATCGCAAGGGCACTTCCGCCTTTGCCGGGCGCATCGGACAGCGTGTGGCCTCCGAACAATGCACGGTGGTGGACGACGGCACTATTCCCGACCGGCGCGGCTCGCTCAACGTGGACGATGAAGGCACGACGACGCAGAACACCGTGCTTATCGAGAACGGCATTCTCAAGGGCTACATGCAGGACACGATGAACGCGCGCCTCATGGGCGTCGCGCCTACCGGCAATGGCCGGCGCGAGTCCTACGCGCACCTGCCGATGCCGCGCATGACCAACACATATATGTTGAATGGCAAATTCGATCCGCAGGAAATCATCGGCTCGGTCAGCAAAGGCCTGTACGCCGTCAGCTTCGGCGGCGGGCAGGTGGATATCACCTCGGGCAAGTTCGTGTTCTCCGCTTCCGAGGCTTATCTCATCGAAAACGGAAAGATCACGCGGCCGGTCAAGGGTGCGACCCTGATCGGTAACGGCCCGGACGTGCTCACGCGCGTGTCCATGGTCGGCAACGACATGCAGCTCGACCCCGGTGTCGGCACCTGCGGCAAGGAAGGCCAGAGTGTGCCGGTGGGCGTGGGTCAGCCGACGCTCAAGATCGACAGCCTCACCGTGGGAGGCACGCAGCATGAGTAGCGCCATCGTTGCCAGCTCCGCCGTGGCGGACAAAGAATCGCGTAAGCGCCTCGCTGCTGTTGTCGAACAGGTTCTCGCCGAAGCGAAAAAATCCGGCGCCACCGCGGCCGAGGCCGGTGTGAATATCAGCCAGGGTCTGTCAGTGACAGTGCGCCTCGGCGAAGTCGAAACCGTGGAGCACACGCGCGACAAAGGCATGGGCGTAACTGTTTATTTCGGACAGCGCACCGGTTCGGCCAGCACCACCGATTTCAGCGAAAAGGCCTTGCGCGAAACCGTGCGCGCCGCCAGTACTATTGCGAAATTCACCGCCGAGGATGACTGCGCCGGCCTCGCCGACCCGGAACGGCTGGCGAAAAATATTCCTGATCTCGATCTGTATCATCCCTGGAATCCGGGCACGGACCGGGCCATCGAACTTGCGCGCGCCGCTGAAGCCGCCGCGCGTGCCATAGACAAGCGCATCGCCAATTCCGAGGGCGGCAGTCTTTCCTCGCACGAAGGACTGGAAGTGTATGGCAACAGCAACGGGTTTCTCGGCACGGTTGCGGCCACGCGCCACAACCTGTCGGTAAGTGTGATCGCGCAGGACGAGGTCGGCATGCAGCGCGATTACTGGTACACCGTGGCGCGCAACGCAAAAAATCTGGAATCGCCGGAGTCGGTTGGTCAGATGGCGGCGCGCCGCAGCCTGCACCGGCTCGGCAGCCGCAAGCTCTCCACGCGCCAGTGCCCGGTGCTGTACGAAGCGCCGCTCGCCACCAGTCTGGTGTCGCATTTCATTGGTGCTGTGCGCGGCACCAGCCTTTACCGCCAGGCCTCGTTCCTGCTGGATGCACTCGGCAAGCCGGTGTTCTCCGATTTCGTGCGCATTCACGAGCAGCCACATCTGAAAGGCGCGCAGGGCAGTGCAGCGTTCGACAGTGAAGGTGTGGCAACAAAACCACGCGATCTGATTCGCGATGGAGTTCTGCAGGGCTACGTGCTCGATTCCTATTCCGCGCGCAAGCTCAAGTTGCCGACCACCGGCAATGCCGGCGGTGTGCATAATTTAACTATTGATCCGGGAAAAGAAGATCTGGCCGCGCTCATGAAGCGCATGAATACTGGCCTGCTGGTGACCGAACTTATCGGTTTCGGGGTCAACACCATCACCGGCGACTATTCCCGCGGCGCCGCCGGCTTCTGGGTCGAGAACGGCGAGATTCAGTATCCGGTGGAGGAAATCACCATCGCCGGCAACCTCAAGGACATGTTCCGCCGTATCGTCGCCGTCGGCAGCGACGTCGATACCCGCGGCAATATCCGCAGCGGTTCGATCCTTATTGAAAACATGACGGTGGCGGGGAGTTGATGTTGGGCGTGAATTACGTCGATTATTACTGAGCGAGGTGTCGATATGGCTATGCGTAGTCCTGCTCATCCTGGCGAGGTGCTGCGCGAGTATCTGCCAGAGGACATGACGGTGACGGAAGCGGCGCGCCGGCTGGGCGTTACCCGGCAGGCATTCTCGGCACTGCTAAACGGCCGCGCCGGGGTGAGCGCAGAAATGGCGCTGCGCCTGGCTCAGGCGCTCGGCACCAGCGCAGAAATGTGGCTCTCGATGCAGACTGCCTATGACTTATGGGAGGCGAAACGCAGGCCACCCAAGGTCAGTCGTATCGCTGCATAGAAGGCAAGCTGAAATTATTACCTGAAAAGTCGCATTAGCCCTCCCAGCTCTTTGACAATCGGACATATTTGTCCGATACTCTTTCCATGCGAGGCAATGAGTTTATCCGCCGGGTGCAAAAATATGCCAAGGCGCGAGGGATCCACTGTGAATGGCACTCAGAGATGGGCAAAGGTAGCCACGGTGTATTGATTCTCGGTGACCGGCGCACCGTGGTCCGTAATCCCAAGGATGAACTCAAAACGGGAACCATGTATGCGATGTTGAAACAGCTAGGCTTGTCGAGAACCGAGATTTAACGGAGGTAATTAATTATGCGCGAATTTCTTTATCCCGCCCGGTTTACCCCGGACAAAAAGGACGGAGGTTATGTCGTAACCTTTCGTGATATCCCCGAGGCTATCACCCAAGGCGAGACGACCGACGAGTGTCTGGAGGAAGCAGCGGGAGCGCTCCAGGCGGCACTCGAAGGCCGGATTATGAGTGACCTTGATATCCCGAAGGCCTCAAAGTTGAAGCGGGGAGAGCATTCCATCGCCGTCCCGGTGCAAACGGCTCTCAAGGCGGCGCTTTACCTGGAAATGCGTAAAACCGGTATCACCCGGGTCGAGCTTGCGCGCCGCCTGCGCATCGACGAGAAAGAAGCTCGCCGCATGCTGGATCCGCATCACCCCACGAAAGCCGACCGGTTGGAAAAAGCACTTGCCGTGTTGGGCAGGCATGCTGAGCTGCGCGTAGCCTGAGATTCTAGAACCTATCTCAAAATCCCTCGCCCCTCCAGGGAGAGAGCGGGGTGAGGGCGTTCACATTTCGCTCTAGGGTGTTTCAAATCTAAACAAAGCCGTCATCCCGGCATGGTGTAGGCCGGGATCGAGGTGTTAGGATTCCAGTCTTAAAGAAAAGGGATCAGAGGAGGGGCTTGGTCCCGCAGCGAGAACAAAAAGCTAAGGGAGCGATCGACAAGTAGATGCCTACCGAAGCCGATACCTGCCGCAAGTTTGTTGTCCCTAAGCTCCAGTCAGCGGGTTGGGATAACGAGCCGCATTCCATCGCGGAGCAACGCACCATCACTGATGGGCGCATTGTGCCGGTGGGGAAAGGCTTCGTGCGTAAACCACCTAAACGAGTGGATTTCCTTCTACGTTTTACGCGAGATTTCCCGCTCGCAGTCGTAGAAGCCAAAGCGAACTATAAGAAAGCTGCCGACGGTATGCAGCAAGCCAAGGAATATGCCGAAATGCTTGGCCTCAAATTCGCTTACGCCACCAACGGTCACGAAGTTCTCGAATTTGATTACTTCACGGGTCGTGAATCCCGTATCTCAGACTACCCGACGCCCCAAGAACTTTGGCAGCGCTACCGTGCGGCTAGCAAGATCAAGGACAACCAAACTGCAGAGCGTCTACTCGCTCCCTACAACCACGATGTCGGCAAGGGCGAGCGCTATTACCAACAGATAGCCATCAACAGAACGGTTGAGGCGGTACTGAAGGGCCAGCAACGTATATTGCTTACCATGGCCACGGGAACCGGCAAGACCGCCGTGGCCTTTCAAATCTGCTGGAAACTCTGGAACGCCCGCTGGAACCGCACAGGCGAACATCGCCGTCCGCGCATTCTCTATCTTGCCGACCGTAATATTCTCATTGATCAGCCAAAGGACGGTATCTTTGCTGCCTTCGGTGACGCGCGGTACAAGATCGAATCCGGCGAGGTCGTGAAGAGTCGTGAAATGTATTTCGCGATCTATCAGGCTCTTGCCGAAGACGAACGCCGGGTCGGCCTATTCAAGTCATACTCTACTGAATTCTTCGATCTGGTCATCGTAGACGAGTGTCACCGTGGTAGTGCTCGCGATGACAGCGCCTGGCGCAGTATTTTGGAATACTTCAAACCAGCGTATCAGCTCGGCATGACGGCCACGCCTCTGCGTAACGAAAGCCGCGATACATATCTCTATTTCGGTAACCCGATCTATGAGTACAGCTTGCGTCAAGGCATTGATGACGGTTTCCTAGCACCGTACCGGGTACACCGTGTTATCACAGAATGGGATGCCGCCGGTTGGCGACCTAGCAAGGATGAACTCGACCGCTATGGGCGATCTATCCCGGACGATGAGTATCAAACGAAGGATTTTGAACGTGTGGTGGCCCTGCGTGCCCGCACTCTGGCCATCGCCAAACACCTAACGGAGTTTCTTAAGAAAAACGACCGCTTCGCCAAGACAATCATTTTCTGTGTGGATCAGGAGCATGCCAGCGAGATGCGACAAGCCCTATCCAACCTGAACAGCGATCTGGTCACCCAATACCCGGACTATGCCTGTCGCGTTACAGCAGACGAGGGCGACATCGGGCGCGGCCACCTCGGGCGCTTTCAGGACGTGGATACCCGGACACCCACAATCCTGACTACTTCGCAGCTTCTTACCACGGGTGTGGATGCGCCGACGTGCAAAAACGTGGTGCTTGCCCGTGTCATAGGCTCCATGAGTGAGTTCAAGCAGATCATCGGTCGCGGTACCCGCGTGCGCGACGACTACGACAAGCTCTGGTTCAATATCATCGACTACACGGGTTCGGCCACGCGCATGTTTGCCGATCCGGATTTTGATGGTGATCCTGTGAAGCTCACAGAGGAAGAACTGCTCAAAACCGGTGAAACTCGCATTATTACCGAGGAGGAGCCGCGCAAGGATGTCGCAGAGCTGGAAGTGCCGTATATCATCGAGCCTCCGGAAGAAGATCGCAGGAAGTACTACTTCGACGGCGGTTCGGTTGAAATCGCCGCCCATCTCGTCCACGAGCTGGACCCTGATGGCAAGCAACTCCGCGTGGTGCGCTATACCGACTACGCCGCCGAAAAGGTCCGTACCCTATGCCCAACCGCGCGTGAGCTTCACAAGAAATGGGCTGATCCCACTCAGCGTTTCGAGATCATCCAAGCTCTCGAAGAAAGGGGCGTGAGCTTTGCCGAGTTGGCGGAGCAGGCCAAGATGCCCGAGGCAGACCCATTCGACCTGCTGTGCCATCTCGCCTTTAACGCCCCGCTGCGTACACGTCGCGAGCGTGCGCAGCGACTGAAAAGCGAGCGCAAGGGCTTCTTCGAGCAACATGGCCCCGAGGCCCGCCAGATTTTGGAAGAGCTTTTGGAAAAATACGCGGAGCATGGCAACGCCCAATTCGTCCTGCCGGACGTGTTACATGTCCCGCCCATCTCAACGCATGGCACGGTGCGCGAAATCAGTGCGGCTTTCGGTGGCACCGAGAAACTCCGGCAAGCCGTGCACGATTTGCAAAACCTGCTGTACGCCGCATCTTGAAGATAAGGTAAACAATGCCCCGAACCAAGAAAGCACCCAAGGCGGCTCAACCGCAAACTACCACCCAATCCCTTGGGAGCCTCATCAAGTCCGCGCGCGATATCATGCGCAAAGACAAGGGACTCAACGGTGACCTCGACCGCCTGCCAATGCTCACCTGGATCATGTTCCTCAAGTTCCTCGACGATCTGGAACTTCAGGGCAAGGAAGAGGCCAAACTTGCCGGCAAGAAGTTCCGCCCGGCCATTGAACCTCCGTACCGTTGGCGCGATTGGGGCGCACGGGCCGATGGTATAACGGGCGACGAATTACTCGCGTTCATTAACTCGGAAAAATGCGTTCGGCCGGACGGCACGCGTGGTCCGGGCCTGTTTGCCTACCTGCGCAAGCTCACCAGCTCCAATGGCGACGACCGCCGCGACGTGATTGCCACCGTTTTCAAGGGAGTGGATAACCGCATGAAGAGCGGTTACCTCCTGCGCGATGTCATCAACAAGGTGCACGGCATTCACTTCACGTCCAGTGATGAGCTGCACACCTTAGGCAGTCTCTACGAATCCATGCTGCGGGAGATGCGTGATGCGGCGGGAGATTCCGGCGAGTTCTACACACCGCGCCCGGTGGTGCGTTTCATGGTCAAGGCCGTCAATCCTTGTCTCGGCGAGACCGTGCTCGACCCAGCCTGCGGCACTGGTGGCTTCCTCGTCGAGGCATTCAATCACCTGAGCCAGCAGGTAAAGACCGTCGCCGATCGCAGGGTGCTTCAGGAGAAATCCCTTTTCGGCTACGAACCCAAGCCGTTGCCATATCTGCTTGCGCAGATGAACCTTCTACTGCACGGGCTGGATGCCCCTCAGATAGACCCCGGCAACGCACTGCGCTTCAAGCTCACCGAAATCGGCGAGAAGGATCGCGTGGACGTGATCCTGACCAATCCGCCCTTTGGCGGCGAGGAGGAGAAGGGTATCCAGGGCAACTTCCCCGAGGATCGGCAGATCGCCGAAACCGCGCTGCTTTTCCTTCAGCTCATCATGCGCCGCCTGCGTCGTACGTCGAGTAAGGGCGGTTTCGCTAGAGCAGCAGTGGTTGTGCCCAACGGTATACTCTTCGGCGACGGTGTCTGCGCCCGCATCAAGGAGGAGTTGCTCAAGGAGTACAATCTTCACTTTATTGTCCGCCTGCCCAACGGCGTGTTCGCGCCGTACACGAGCATTCCGACGAATATCATGTTCTTCGACCGCTCCGGGCCGACGAAGGAGGTTTGGTATTACGAGCACCCGTTGCCGGAAGGGCGCAAGAACTACACCAAGACCCAGCCGATCCAGTTCGAGGAATTCAAGTCATGCCTCGAATGGTGGAGCAAACGGGAAGAAAACGACCGCGCCTGGAAGGTGAGCGCTGATGAACTGCTCGCCAACAACTGCAACCTCGACCGCAAGAACCCGCGCGGCAAGGCGGACTTCGAGCACCTGCCACCGGAACAGCTTGCCGATGACATCCTTAAGAAGGAGCAGCGGATCGTGGAGATCGTGGCAGAAATTAAAAGCGTGTTGACACAGAAACCATGAGTGCGAGTTGGCCGAGGGTACGGTTGGTCGAAGTATTGACGCCGATCAGCCGGGAAGAGGTAGTTGATCCCGTACGCGAATATCGGCTGCTCGGCGTTCGGTTGGACGGCCAAGGACCGTTCCTGCGTGAAATGGTGCTCGGTTCGGAAACGGCGGCTAACAAATTGTTTTGTGTCGCAGCAGGCGACTTTATTTACAGCAGGCTTTTTGCTTGGCGAGGCGCATTCGGTATTATCGAGGAGGAGTTGGATGGCTGTTACGTCTCCGGCGAGTTCCCGACATTCGCGCCGATCGCCAACAAGATCGACATCCGCTTCCTACGCTATTGGTTCCGATTATCCGGGACCTTGGATCGCGTGAGTGAGGATTGTAGCGGGAGCACGCCGCTCACGCGGAACCGTTTCAAAGAGAAATTTTTTCTTTCCCTCGAAATACCCCTGCCGCCGTTGGCCGAGCAGCGGCGCATCGTGGCGCGCATCGAAGAACTGGCCGCCAAAATCGCCGAAGCCCGCTCTCTCCGCCAGCAGACAACTGCGGAAGTTGAGGCTTTTGTCATAAGTGTTCATGCCAAACTCGCGGCTAAACGTACGAAGAAGTTAGGAGAAGTGCTCAAACTCGATGAAGATGCAGCGGCGATTTTGCCAACGGGTTCCTATCCACAGGTCGGCATGCGAAGTTTTGGCGGCGGTCTTTTTCCGAAGGGCGCAGTCGCTGGAATGGAAACGACCTACAGGGCCTTCAACCGGCTTTACGAAGGCGCTCTCGTCCTCAGCCAAGTGAAGGGATGGGAAGGCGCTGTAGCCGTCTGCCCGACGGAGTTAGCAGGGTGGTTCGTGTCCCCCGAATACCGCACCTTTCGCTGTATACCAAGCGAAACTCGGCCTGGTTACTTGGGGCCACTGGTGCGGACAGAATGGTTCTGGGGCAAGCTGGCACACGCTACTAGAGGAGTCGGTGCCCGCCGAGAACGTACGCGACCGGAACAGTTTCTTGAGATCGAACTGCCTATGCCTGACGTAGAGCATCAGAAGAGAGGTGAGATGCTATTTGCGCAAGTGGACGCACTGAAACGCCTGCAGGTTGAGACCGTCGCCGAACTCGACGCCATGTTGCCCGCCATCCTCGACCGCGCTTTCAAGGGAGAACTGAGGTAGCCCAGTTTCCCGGACAATTTAGTTAAGCAACACCCAGCCCCGGTTTTTTGTGTGCGGGTTCGGTTTGCCATCCGACCGGTTCATGCCTATAATCTGGCTAGTCTAGCTATATTTTCCAAGTCGGGATTGGGAGGCATGCATGAAAAAGCGCTGGCAGTTGCAGGAAGCCAAGAACCAATTGAGCCGCGTGGTAACAGAAGCCCGTGAGCATGGGCCGCAAACCATCACAGTGCACGGACACCCCGCGGCCGTGGTGATTTCGATTGAGGAATTCCGCCGCCTGGCGGCGGAAAAAAAACCACTCTCTCAATTCTTTCGCGATCTTGCACCGAAAGGGGCTGGTCTCAGAGTCAAACGTTCGCGTGACACGGGACGCAGGACCGAGTTGTGAGCTTCCTGCTCGATACCGTGGTTGTTTCGGAGCTGATGAAGAAAAACCAGAACCCGAACGTCATACGCTGGATCGATGCCCAGGAACCACCTTTACTCTTCGTAAGCGTGGTTACCGTCGGTGAGATTGAACAAGGGATCGGACGTCTGCCGCACGGGGAACGGCGGCGTGCCTTCGAGCAGATGGCGCGCGAGGCGTTGCCAGCACGTTTCGCCGAGCGCATTCTGCCAGTGAGCATTGAAGTGGCATCTTCGTGGGGTGCATTCTCCGGCCGCCATAAGCAGACGCTACCCGTGATAGATGGCCTCATCGCTGCCACGGCCCGTGTGCATGGCTTGACAGTGGTCACACGCAACGTAACGGATTTCCGGCGTTTTGACGTGCCGGTATTTGATCCCTGGAAATAAACAATATTCAGCAACGGATCAATCAACTTCTGCTTCACGTTGCGTAAATCCCCTTTGCGCCAGCGCGCGAGTCCTCTACACTCTGGCCGCGAAAAATAGATAACTCCCCATGGCCAAGGCGCGCAAACCCAAGAAACCGGATCATCTGAAGCCTGTCCTGGCCGCGCTTGAGGCCAGCGATAGCGCGCAGGTAAATGGGATTCTGGCCGAGCTTCATCCCGCGGATATCGCCCGTATCCTCGAAGGCCTCCCCCCGGAGCTGCGCGCCGCCGTCTGGGCGCAGGTGGACATCCTGCACATGGGCGAGGTGCTGCTGGAACTGCCGGAGGCGGTGCGCACCGATCTCGTCAAGCTGATGGACGACAAGGCGCTGGTGGCGGCAGCCCACGCGCTGGATATCGATGATATCGCCGACCTCATCCCCGACTTGTCGGACGAGGTCATCGCGGAGATCCTGTTCGACCTCGACAAGCAGGACCGCCATCGCCTCGACGCCGTGCTGTCCTATCCCGAGGACACCGCCGGCGGCCTGATGAACGTGGACGCCATCACGGTGCGCGAGAACATCACGGTTGAGGTGGTGTTGCGTTACCTGCGTCGGCGCGATGAGCTGCCGGAACATACCAACCGCCTGTTCGTGGTGAATCGCAGCGACCGCCTGATCGGCGACCTGAAGCTGACCAAACTCCTGACGGCTGACCCGAAAGCCCGCGTATCGCAGGTCATGGAGCGCGATCTCGTCAAGTTCACCGCGCTCACGCCGGACAAGGAAGTGGCGGCCGCGTTCGAGAATTACAACCTGATCTCGGCCCCGGTGGTGGATGAGAACAGCCGCTTGCTCGGTCGCATCACGGTGGATGACGTGGTCGACGTTATCCGCGAGCAGGCCGACCGCCAGGTGCTGGCGCCCGCCGGTTTGAGCGAGGATCAGGACATCTTCGCGCCGGTGGCGCGCTCAAGCCGGCGCCGCGGCATCTGGCTCGGCGTCAATCTCATCACCGCCTTTATCGCGTCATGGGTTATTGGCCTGTTCGAGCAGGTGATCCAGCAAGTGGTGGCGCTGGCAGTGCTGATGCCTATCGTCGCCAGCATGGGCGGCAATGCCGGGACCCAGACGCTGACGCTGGTAGTGCGCGGCCTCGCGGTGGGCACGATCTCGGAGAGCAACGCGCGGCGGCTGCTTATGCGTGAACTCATGATCGGCGCCGTCAACGGGTTGATCTGGGCATTGGTGGTGGCGGTGGTGGCGATCTGGTGGTATGCCAACCTCGTGATCGGCGCGATCATTGCGGCGGCCATGATCATTAACCTCGCCTTTGCCGCGCTTTCTGGAGTGGCCATCCCCTTTCTGGTGCGCCGCTTTGGCGTCGACCCGGCGCTGGCCAGCGGTGTGATTCTCACCACCGTTACCGATGTCGTGGGCTTTTTTGCCTTCCTCGGCCTCGCGACCCTGTTCCTTCTCTGAAATCCCGCCCCGGCCTTGGGGAATCCGGCCGTATGCTCCGTGAAATCAGCCATTTATCCGGGAGTATTTGCGATGCCGGCCGCCTGTGCCATATTTTATATAGAGACAGGAACCGGAAAATGCTCCCCAACACCATTCAACTCATCAGCCAGGCGATTAAGGAAAAGCGTTGCATCGCCGTGCGCTATCACGATCAGCGCCAGATCCGCGTGGTGGAACCGCACGCGGTTTACACGGATGAGCGCGGCGAACTGGTCATGGACGGTTACCAAACTCGCGGCCATTCCGCCTCCGGCCGTCCGCCGCCGTTCTGGCGGCCGTTCCGCATGAACAAGATCACTGCCGTGTCGGTGTTGAAGGAAACATTCCAGCCGCGTATTTCGGAAGGGTTCAGCGCCAACCGCCTGAAGTACCGCAGTGGTCTGGTGGCGATCGTGCAGGACAGCAAGCCGGCCTTCGCCTACGTGTATCCGGCACAGACCTCGGAAATCGGCCCGCACCTGCCCGAAGGCGTGCGCCGCTAACCGGACTTAAGGAATTACCGTCTCACGACAAGCCGGCTCAATGCCGGCTTTGTTTTTCCACCCGCGCGTGTATCTCGCGTGTGTCGCGCACCTTCAGCAACTCTTTGGCGAAGCGCGTGAGTTGGCCGACGTTGGCGCCGCGCACGATCTTTTTGATTTCCAGCATCGTGGCCGGGTGCATGCTGAACTCGGTCAGCCCGAGCCCCAACAGCAAGCGCGTGTAGCGCGGGTCGCCCGCCATTTCGCCGCACATCGCCACCGGAATACGCGCATTTTTGCCGGCCTGAATGGTGATAGAAATCAGGCGCAGTATCGACGGGTGCAGCGGGTCGTAGAGATAGTTCACGGCGTCGTCCACGCGGTCGATGGCGAGCGTGTATTGAATCAGGTCGTTGGTGCCGATGGAAAAGAAATCGAGGTGGGGCGCGAACAGGTCCGCCGAGATCGCCGCCGCCGGTACCTCGATCATGCCCCCGACCGGAATCCTGGCGTTGTATTTGATGCGTTCACGCTTGAGATCGCTCTTGGTCTCCTTGATCAGATCGAGAACCTGAAAAAGTTCCTCCTGACCGGATAGCATGGGAATCATCATGCGCACCTTGCCGAAGGCCGAGGCGCGCAGAATGGCGCGCAATTGTGGGCGAAAAAGCGACGTGTCGTGCAGGCACAGCCGCACCGCGCGCAGGCCGAGCGCCGGGTTGACCGTGATGGTGGCGCCGGCACGCCCGCCGTCAACCTGCTTGTCGGCGCCGAGATCGAGCGTGCGGATCGTCACCGGCTTGCCCGGTAGCGATTTGATGACCTTCATGTAGGAGCGAAACTGCTCCTCCTCGTCCGGTGGGGCGGGACGGTTCATGAACAGAAATTCGGTGCGGTACAGCCCGATGCCATCGGCGCCGGCCTGTGCCGCGGCGCGTACGTCCGCGGGTAATTCGATGTTGGCCAACAGGGAAATACGGCGGCGGTCGTGAGTGATGGCGCGGCTGGTTTTCAGGCGATTGAGTTCGCGTTTCTTGCGGGTGATGTCCTTCTGGCGCCGGCGGTATTCGTCAACGATGGAGCGGTCGGGCGCGATGATGAGCATGCCGCGCTTGCCGTCGACAATCACCAGTTCGCCGGGGCTGACGTAGCGTGTGGCGCTGTGCGCCGCCACGATCGCGGGGATGCCGAGGCTGCGCGCCAGGATCGCGGTGTGCGAAATCGGCCCACCGAGGCTGGTGACGAAGGCGCGCACGCGGTTGTGCTTGAGCATTACCGTGTCGGCCGGCGTCAGGTCATCGGCGATGATGATCTCGCCCTCCGCCATTTTCTCGTGTTCGTCGTAGTTCTGCTGCAGCAGATTGCGCTGGATGCGGTTGACGACCTGGTTGACGTCGGTCTTTTTATTACGCAGGTAGTGGTCGTCCATCTGCTCGAAAATGGCGCTCAGGATTTCGCTCTGCGTTTTGAGCGCCCATTCGGCATTGCACTGCTTCTGACGGATCATGTCGGCCGGCGCCATGGAAATCATCTTGTCGTCGAGCATCAGCAGGTGCGCGTCCAGAAAGCTTGTGGCCTCCGGCGGCGCATTGGCGGGGATGTGCTCGCGAATGGTTATTAATTGCCGGCGCGAGGCCGCTACCGCCCGCTGGAAGCGCGCGACCTCCTCTTCGAGATACTCTCGAGGGATGACGTATTCAGGGATTTCCGGCAGCTCGTGCTGCAGGACGAAGGCCTTGCCGATGGCAACGCCGTCGCTGACGCCGGTTCCGTGTAGAGCCAACATATTTTATGGGACTCCTGAAATATGAGTTTTCACCGCAGAGGGCGCAGAGATCGCAGAGATTTTCCGGTTAATAGTCATGAATTTTTCTCAGCGTGCTCCGCGTTCTCTGCGGTAGATAATCATACATAAATCACAACTTGCTTTACTCGCCCTCGCCGAAGCGGTTATTGATCAGTTCGGCCAGCGATTCCAGGGCATTCTTCTCGTCCTTGCCATCGGCGCATAGCTCGATTTCCGCGCCCTTGGCGGCCGCCAGCATCATGATGCCCATGATGCTTTTGCCGTTGACCTGCTGGCCATTGCGCTTGAGTGTAATTTCGGCGCTGAACTCCGAGGCCAGACTGACGAACTTGGCCGAGGCGCGCGCGTGCATGCCGAGCTTGTTGATGATGGTGATTTTCTGGCAACGCATTATTTCTTTCCTTCTAAATTGGCGGGATTGCCGGCGCAGATAATGCCGCCGCAACCGCCGCTCAGCGCCTTGTCGATCAGGTCGTCCATGGCACTATGCCGGTAATTGAGCACGCGCAGCAGCATGGGCAGGTTGACCCCCGTGATCAGCTCAATCGTCCCGCGCTTCAGCTGGCGGCAGGCGATATTCGTGTGGGTGGCGCCGTATACGTCGGCCAGGATCAGTACGCCTTCGCCTCGTTCCACTTTTTGGATGCTCTGGCGCAATGACGTCTCGATTAGCTCAGGTGGCGCCGAATGATCGAACTCGGTGGCCTCGAGCTGCGGCGGACGGCCGCCAAGCGTGTGCGCCACCGTGGCAATGAGGCCCGCGCCCAGGTTTTTTTCTGCAAGAATCAGCAATCCGATCATTTCAGGGGATCTCAAAAAATATGAGTTTTCACCGCAGAGCACGCAAAGATCGCAGAGATATTACAATTAATATTCATGATTTTTTCTCTGCGTCCTCTGCGCTCTCTGCGGTTGAAATTAATATATAAAACTTTTATTAAATTATTTTAATTCCCGGTGACGGACCTGCGTCTTCAGGCCCTTGTTGGCAAAGTATTCTGCCAGTCGATGCACCAGATAGACCGAGCGATGCTGGCCGCCGGTGCAACCCACGGCAATGGTCAGATACGTGCGGTCCTCGCGCTCGAAGTGTGGCAACCATTTTTCCAGGAAGCCGCGTATCTCGTCGAGCATCGATTGCACGTCCTGGTGCTGCTGGAGAAAACGCACGACCGGCTCGTCCAGCCCCGTGAACTGGCGCAGTTCTGTCTGCCAGTAGGGGTTGGGCAGACAGCGAACGTCGAACACGTAATCGGCATCGAGCGGGGTGCCGTGCTTGTAGCCGAAGGACTCGAACAGCATCGTCAGCCCGACGGTATCCTCGCCGCGCGCAAAGTTGCGCACTTGCGAGCGCAGATCGTGCGGCGTGGTGCGGGTGGTGTCAATGCGCATGGTGGCCTCGACCGACAGCGGTCCGAGCAGTGTCTTTTCTGCGTGGATGGCCTCCACCAACGGTGTTTGATGATCCGACATGGGATGCTTGCGCCGAGTTTCCTTGAAGCGCTTGACCAGGATGGAGTCCTCGGCCTCGAGAAAAATGATGCGGTAATGAACGCCGCGCGTGCGCAGGTCGTCCAGGCTCTTCGGCAGGTCGGCGAGAAAGGCGCGGTTGCGCACGTCCAGGCCGATGGCCACGTTCATGATGGCGTTGTTGCGCATGTCCGTCAGCAGGCCGGCGAAGTGCGGAAGCAGCGCCGCCGGGAGATTGTCGATGCAATAAAAGCCGATGTCTTCCAGAGCCTGGAGCGCGATGGTTTTTCCGGAACCCGACAGGCCGCTGACGATGAAGAAACTCATTCAGTCCACTTTGTTGCGCGCCTTGCGCAACTTGTCTCCGGCGGGCGCCGCCGGATGACTCGCGCCGTGGTTGTTCATGTGCTCGTGATGGCGCTTCATGAATTCCTCGAGTGGGTCGAAACCCCACATGTGCAGGATGTAGGCGCGGGTGGCAGCTTCCACCAGTACCGCCAGGTTGCGGCCGGGGCCGACGAACAGGGTGACCTCGGGAACTTCCACATCGAGAATGCGGCGGGTCTGCTGTTTCGACTGGAGGCGATCGATTTTGCTTAGTTTCATGCGCTGCATGGATTCCAGGCGCACGATCAAATGCAGTTTCTTTTTGTGGCGTACCGCGGTTTCGCCAAACATCAGGCGTATGTCCAGAATACCCAAGCCGCGCACTTCCAGGTAGTCGGATAGCAATGTCGGGCATTGCCCGACGATCACGTCGGGGCCGACCCGCACGAATTCCACGGCGTCGTCCGCGATCAAGCGGTGGTCGCGCGAGAGCAGTTCCAGCGCGAGTTCGCTCTTGCCGATTCCGGATTCGCCGGTGATCAGTACGCCCATGCCCATGACTTCCATGTATACGCCGTGCACCGTGACGCGCGGCGCCAGCGCCCGCGTAAGGTAATACTGAAGATGATCGATGACTACCGGGCTGGGGAGCGCGGACGAAAACAGAGCGAGCGAGGCTTCGTTGGCGGCCGTGATCAAATCGGAGGCAATCTTTTTGCCGCCCGCGACAATGACGATCGAGGTTTTTTCGCAGCTGAAGAGATTATGCTCCGCCGCTTCACGCTCCGCCTTGCCGAGTCTGTCGAGATAGGCGATTTCTGCCTCGCCGATGACCTGGATGCGGTTGGGGTGGACGAAATTGAGATGGCCGACCAGTGCCATGCCCGGGAACTTCGCCGTCGTGGGTTCGAGCAGGCGGCCCTTGCCGGTCTCGCCCGCCACCCACTTGAGCTTGAGCGGCCCCGACTCGGCCTCGAAAAGGTCGTGTGCCGTGACCGCTGGCGTGGTCTTGGGATCGGCGATCGGTCCGGATTTCAGCTCGGGCGATGCGCGGTTAATTCTCTTACGTGGTTTACGCCGCAAGCAGCGGTTGCCTCGTCGGGTTGGATTGAATTCCTGCGCGCCGTTTCCGGGTCGGGCAGGGAAGACGTCATTGTAACAGGTTTGCCGGCGGGGGAATGCGACCTAATGAGCCATGCGCCGGCATGGACCGGGGCGCATCAGACCAGCGACTTGCGTTGGCTGGAGGGCGGGATGTTCATGAACTCGCGGTATTTGGCGACGGTCCGGCGCGCGACATTGATGCCCTGCTCTTCCAGGATTTCGGCGATCTTGCTGTCACTGATGGGTTTGGTGGGTGTTTCGCACTCCACCAGCTTCTTGATGATCGAACGAATGGCGGTCGCCGAACAGGTGCCGCCGTCCGCGGTGGTCACGTGGCTGGAGAAGAAATACTTGAGTTCGAATATTCCACGCGGCGTCAGCATGTACTTGTTGGTGGTGACGCGCGAGATGGTGGACTCGTGCATGGTCACGCTCTCGGCGACATCGTGCAGCACCAGCGGTTTCATGGCCTCCGCGCCGTGGTCGAAGAAGGCGCGCTGTCGGTCAACAATCGTGCGCGCGACCTTGAGCAGGGTTTCATTGCGGGAAGTGAGACTTTTGATGAACCAGCGCGCCTGTTGAAGTTGATCTTGAAGGTAGCGGTTGTCGGCGCTCGAATCGCCGCGGTGAATCATTTTTTCGTACTGGCGATTAATGCGAAGTCGTGGTGACACATCCGAATTGAGGTCCGCGCGCCATACGCCACGGAATTTTCTCACGATGATGTCGGGAACCACGTAACCGGCCTGCGAGGATGTGACGGAATTGCCCGGTCTTGGGTTAAGTCTCTGAATAAGCTCTATCGCCTGCTGCAATTCTTCTGCGGTGAGCTTGAGATTGCGTCGCAGCTGGGTGTAATCCCGGGCCGCCAGCAGGGCAAGGTTCGCCGGTGTGGCGAGCTCTTTGGCGGTTTTCAGGTCGGGTGTTTCGGGAGCGAGCAGTTTCATCTGCAAGCGCAGGCACTCGGCGAGATCGCGCGAGCCCACGCCGATCGGATCGAAGTTCTGGATTTGGTGTAATACCGCCTCAATTTCGTCTATTTCGATGGCATGATTTTCCCCCAGCGCCTGCTGGATCTCCTCCAGATTGCAGCTCAGGTAGCCATCCTCGTTCACGGCATCGATCAGGGTCAGCGCAATCTGTTTGTCGGTGTCCGAGAATGGCGTCATCTGCATCTGCCATAGCAGATGGTCGCGCAACGTTTGCGGTGGGCTGTTGCGAGCGTCAATATCGGGAAAGTCATCGTCGGATGTGGAGCGGCTGGCCGTGGGAGCCGTCAAGGACTCGAAGGGTTCGTCCCACTCGGCGTCACGTTCCTCGCCGGGCGCGGTGTCGGTGTCGGCCGCCGGTAAAGCGTCGACTTCGTCGCTGGATATCTCGACACTGTCCTCGCCGTTGGCGTCGGCGGAATCGGAGGCGGAATGTTCCGTTTCGTTCTTGGCGTCCGGCGTCTCGTCTTCGCGTTCGTTTTCCTCGAGCAGGGGGTTGCTTTCGAGCGCTTCCTGGATTTCCTGTTGCAGTTCGATGGAAGAAAGCTGCAGCAGCCGGATGGCCTGCTGCAATTGGGGGGTGATCGTTAAATGTTGACCCAGTTTAAGGTCAAGTGACTGCTTCATATTGCCTAAAGTTCTTTGATAAGCCATCCGCCCTGCGGGCGGTTTCGTGTTGTCTACCCAGAGTTTAGTCCATTTTCCCGGCGGGGAGGCTGTGTCCGTGGTACAGGCACGGCCTCAAACAGCGGCTATACTTATTCTAACTCGAAGAACAGGCTCCCCTCTCAGAGACGAAAGTCTTCGCCCAGATAAACTTTTTTAACGGCATCATTATACAAGATATCTTCCGGCGTGCCGGCCGTCAGCAGCCGACCGTCGTTCAGAATGTACGCACGGTCACAAATCTTCAGGGTTTCGCGCACGTTGTGATCGGTGATCAGCACGCCGATTCCGCGCATCTGCAGATGCCTGATCAGTTGCTGAATCTCCAGGACGGAAATCGGATCCACGCCGGCAAAAGGCTCATCGAGCAGCACGAAGCGCGGTGCGGTCGCCATCGCGCGCGCTATTTCCACGCGCCGGCGCTCGCCGCCGGACAGGCTGATCCCGAGCGTGTCGCGCCGTGCCGTGATGTTGAGATCATGCATCAGTTCCTCGAGGATACGCTTGCGTTCCGAATCCGGCAGCTCGGCGC
This sequence comes from Sulfuricaulis sp., assembly GCF_024653915.1. Lineage (NCBI taxonomy): Bacteria > Pseudomonadati > Pseudomonadota > Gammaproteobacteria > Acidiferrobacterales > Acidiferrobacteraceae > Sulfuricaulis > Sulfuricaulis sp. The sequence continues at coordinate 228,593 of NZ_JANLGY010000013.1, forward strand.
GCGTTTCAAGAATAGCCATGATGTTTTCGTGCACCGTCAGGTTGCGGAACACGGATGGCTCCTGCGGCAAATAGCCCAGCCCCAGGCGCGCGCGTTTGTGCATCGGCAGATCGCCGATGAATGTGTTATCCAGACGAATTACCCCGCTGTCCATCGGAACCAGTCCCACAATCATGTAAAAGCAGGTGGTTTTGCCGGCACCGTTCGGGCCGAGCAGGCCGACGATCTCGCCGCTGCGGATTTCCAGGGAAACGTCCTTGACGACCTGACGGCCGCGGTATTCCTTGGTGAGCCCTTCGGCCACGAGCACGCTCGCAGGCCGTGCCGGCGGGACGGGGGCCTCAGGCGTGCGCCTGTTGTGGGGGTGATTCGTCTGGCGGACTTTATCGTTCATGTGCACTTCAGGGACCGGTCGCGGGTTCGGCGCCCGGTTTGTTGCGCTGGATCACGGCATGAACACGGCCATCGCCCGTGTCACCACCCGCGGCGCTCAGGTTTTTCGAGTTGAGATCGTAATGCAGCGTTTCGGCGGTGAAGAGGTCATCGCCACGTCGCAGTGTCACGTGACCGACCAGGTCAATTTTCCTGACAGGGACATGGTAATCCACGCGATTGGCCTCGGCCTGTATTTCTCCGCTGTCACCTTCGGCGCGCTGACGCAGCTTCACGGGTTTTCCGGTGGCGTGAACGAGTTCGGTTTTGCCTTTGCGTGTCTTGATTTCAACGCGGTCCGCGCGGATGGACAACCGTCCCTGTTCAACCTGTACGTTGCCGCTGTAAATCATCGCGCCGGTCCTGTCATCCGCCTCCACGGAGCGGGCGTTGATTCGAACCGGTTCATCTTCATCGCGGCTGGCGGAATGCGCCACAGATGTCACCAGCAGTGTTGCCAGAAGAGGACCAGCCAACAGCGAAGAAACCGCTCTGTACAATGTGATGTGCATCATCTGTCGAGCAGGATTTTCATCCTGTCCACCCGGATTTCCCCGCCGGCGCCACGCGGGTCGCGCCCGCGCGCCGAAACCGCGTTGCCGTCCAAAAGTATTTCATTTCTGGATTTCGGCATCCATCCCTTGTCGGCGCGGGTGTGAACCGGTACGGAACCCTCGCGATACTGAATAAGGTAGGGCTGTTCCAGGTTGGAGCTGCCATCGTCACCGTAATGAATCAGGTTCACGGCGGAAAGGGTATAGCGGCGTTGCCCGCGCTCGCCCATGACCGTGACGCTGAAGTTCTCTATGGTGTAATCGGGATCGTGGCGCAGCTTGCCGTCGAACACCTTGTCCGGGACCGTTACCGTGCGGGTCAGCCACCACGAACCGGTCGCCAGCAGAAGCAGCGTGGCGGCAATGGCGATTCGTTTGGAGTCAAGAATCATCCGGCAGTCGGTTCTTTACCAATAGCAAGGTAGCGCTGCATTTCCGTGTGATACACGCCGTGGGCGTGCAGGATCATCTCGCAGGCCTCGCGCGCCGCGCCGTAACCGCCAATGCTGGGTGTGATCCAGTGGGCATGCTGTTTGGCCAGCGGATGAGCGTTATGCACCGCCACGGCCAGCCCCACCTGCAGCATGATGGGCAGATCCACGACGTCATCGCCGACAAACGCGGTCTGCTCCGGTTTGAGTTTCAGCTTCTTTATCAGCTTCTGATACACCGGTAGTTTTTCCTTGCAACCCTGGTAGACGTGTTTGATCTGGAGGTCCTTGACGCGGTGTTTCACCACGTCCGAGGTGCGGCCGGTGATAATGCCTACGCTGATCCCGTGGCGCTGCAGCATTTTGATACCGTGCCCGTCACGTGAATTGAACGCCTTGAACTCCAGTCCGTCGTCGCCGATCACGAGTCGGCCATCGGTAAGCACGCCGTCAACGTCAAACAGCAGCAGTTTTACCTTGGCTGCCAGGCTCATTACTTTGGGATTTACTTCGAAAACAGGTGCAAGTATCTGGTTCATGGTCAAATGATTCCAGCGCGAAACAGGTCGTGCATGTTGAGGGCGCCCAGGACATGGTTCTTGTCGTCCACCACGAACAGGCCGTTGATTTTAGAGGATTGCATCAGTTGTACTATTTCCACCGCCAGGCGGTCAGCGCGCGTGGTTTTTGGATTGCGCGTCATGACATCCGCGATTTTGGCATTATAAACATCGATACTGCGGGCCAGCACGCGACGTAGATCGCCGTCGGTAAGGATTCCCGTCAGCGCACCCTGGCGGTCCACCACGCCGGTCATGCCCAAGCCCTTGCCGGTCATTTCCAGCAGCGCTTCGCGCAGGCTTGCCTCTTCGTTGACTTGCGGGATGGCGGTACCCGTGTGCATGACGTCGCTCACGTACAGCAGCAGACGCCGGCCGAGACTCCCGGCCGGATGGGCGCGCGCGAAGTCCTCGCGCGTGAAGCCGCGTGACTTGAGCAGCGTGACTGCCAAGGCATCGCCGATGGCAAGCGCGGCCGTGGTGCTCGCGGTCGGCGCCAGGTTATGCGGGCACGCTTCTTTTTCAACCCCGGCATAGAGAATCGCATCGGCCTGTCTGGCGAGACTGGAGTTGGTATTGCCGAGCAGGGCGATGAGTTTCACGCCCATGCGCTTGATGATTGGCAGGATGGTGAGGATTTCCGCGGTCTCGCCGGAATTGGAAATGGCGAGCACGATATCGACGGGCATAATCATGCCGAGGTCGCCGTGCGAGGCCTCTCCCGGGTGCACAAAGAACGAAGGCGTGCCGGTACTGGCCAGCGTCGCCGCGATTTTACCGCCGACGTGCCCCGACTTGCCCATGCCGGTGACGATCACGCGCCCCTGACAAGCGAGGACCAGCCGGCAGGCTTCTGCGAACTTTTCATCCACGCGCGTCGCCAGCGTTTGCAACGCTTCGGCTTCGAGCTGGATTACTTCGCGTCCCAGCTGCTCGAATGAAGAGGATGCACTCATGCGTTTCGCGATTTATTCCGGCTTCAGGTAATCTTCAGGGCAGTATATCGAAACAACCGTGAATATCCCATGGAGCCCATTGGTTTTCACAGTATCCTGATCCTGCTCGGCGTGGCGGTGGTGCTGGTCGCGCTTTTCCGTTATATGCGTCTGCCGCAGATTCTGGCGTACCTCTGCGCCGGCATTGTCGTGGGCCCCTACGGCATGGGCTGGATTCCCGATCTGGAGGGCACGCGCACTCTCGCCGAGTTCGGTCTCGTGTTCCTCATGTTCACCGTCGGACTGGAATTTTCACTGCCCAGGCTCGTCGCCATGAAGGCCATGGTGTTCGGCCTCGGTGGCGCACAGGTTCTGATCAGCTCCCTGGTGTTTGGATTTGTTGCCTGGCTGTTTGGTGTTTCGCCCGGAGGCGCCATCGTCATCGGCGGCATGCTGGCGATGTCATCGACGGCGATTGTCATGAAGTTGCTCACCGAGCAGCTCGAGCAGAACTCGCGTCACGGCCACCATGCCATCAGCATGCTGCTGTTCCAGGACCTGATCGTGGTGCCGTTCCTCATTTTTATTCCGGCGCTGGGCGGCAATATGGATCAATCAGTATGGGTGTCGCTCGGCTGGGCGTTGCTGAAAAGTGTACTCGTACTGGTCGGGATATTTATCGCCGGCCGCTGGTTGTTGCGGCCGTTTTTCCATGAAGTCGCCTCCGCGAAGTTGCGCGAGTATTTCATGTTGGCCGTCCTGTTGTTGACACTGACCGCGGCGTGGATCACCGAGATGGCCGGTCTGTCACTGGCGCTCGGGGCTTTTCTGGCCGGCATGATGATGGGCGAGACGGAATACCGGCATCAGGTCGAAGGCGATATTCTGCCGTTTCGCGACATCCTTCTCGGACTTTTTTTCATCACCATCGGCATGATGCTGAACCTCGGCGCCATGCGCGAGCTGTGGCCCGGGGTGCTGCTGTGCGTCGTCGTGATCGTAGTCTTCAAGACGCTGCTTATCCTCGGGCTTGGCAAGCTGTTTGCCATGGAAACCGGCGTGGCGCTGCGCACCGGGCTCGTCATGTCGCAGGTGGGCGAGTTCGCCTTCGCACTGCTGCTCTCGGCCAGCCAGTTCGATCTCTTCAGCGAAGCGGTGTCGCAGATCGTTTTGGCCTCGGTGATCCTCAGCATGATGGCGGCGCCGCTGATCGTGCGCTACAACGGCTATCTCGCCAAGCGCTGGGTGCCGGGTTACACCCACGCACGCGAGGGCAATCTGGACGCGATCCGCGCCGAGGCGGTCGTCGCGAACAAGCACGTGATCATCTGCGGCTACGGCCGCAGCGGTCAGAACCTGGCGTGGATGCTGGAGCAGGAGGGCATCCCGAACCTCGCGCTCGATCTCGACCCGGTGCGCGTGCGCGATGCGCGTGACGCCGGCAAGTCGGTGGTGTACGGCGACGTGGCGCGCCGCGACGTGCTCGAGGCCGCCGGGCTGCACCGCGCCACGGCGCTGGCGATCAGCTTCTACAATACGCCCGCGGCGCTGAAGATTCTCGAGGTCACGCGCCACGTGCGCCCGGACATGCCGGTGATCGTGCGCACTATGGACGATGTCGATCTCGAGCGGCTTAAAGCCGCGGGCGCGACCGAGGTGGTGCCCGAGAGCCTGGAAGGTAGCCTCATGATGGGTTCGCACCTGCTGCTGCTCATGGGCGTGCCGGTGTCGCGCATCGTGCGGCACGTGCGCGACGTGCGCACCGACCGCTACCGCATGTTGCGCGGATTCTTCCACGGGGAAGATGTGGACGAAGGCCGGGATCCGAGCGCCTACCAGGAGCGGTTGCATTCCATCTCGCTCCCGGCCGGGGCCTACGCTGTGGGCAGGCTGATCTCCGAACTGCATCTGGAGGAGGCCGGGGTCAACGTGAATGCGGTGCGCCGCGGCGGCATCCGTGGTCCCGAGCCCTCGCCCGAAACCAAGCTTGCCGCCGGTGATGTGCTGGTGCTGTACGGTGCGCCCGATGCGCTGGAACAGGCGGAAAAGATATTATTGGAGGGATAATACGGTTTCTCCCACCATGACTATATATATGGAATTCAAAGACCATTTTTCGCAGCACGCCAGTGATTACGCCCGGCATCGCCCGGACTATCCGGCCGCGCTTTATGAATTTCTTGCCGAGAAGGTGAAACAGCGCGAAGTGGCCTGGGACTGCGGCACCGGCAGCGGGCAGGCGGCGTTGGGACTGGCGGAGCATTTTGATCGCGTGATCGCCACCGATCCGAGCGCGGAACAGATCCGGAACGCCGCGCGCCATGAAAAAATCAGTTACGCGGTGGTTCCGGCGGAACAGACCGAGATTCCTTCGCATACCGTGGGCCTGATCACGGTGGCGCAGGCAGTGCACTGGTTCGACATGGAACGGTTCTATCGGGAAGCGCGGCGCGTATTGAGGCCCGACGGCATGCTGGCCGTGTGGTGTTATGGTTTGAGCCGGATCAATCCCGAGATCGACAAGGTCGTGCAACATTATTATACGAATATCGTCGGACCTTACTGGCCGCGCGAGCGCCATTACATCGACGAAAAATACGAAACCCTTTCATTCCCGTTCGCCGAGCTGCCGGTGCCCGAGTTCAACATGAAAGCAGAATGGGATATGCACGAATTCATGGGTTATCTTCACACTTGGTCGGCTACGCAACAATTCCAGGAGGAAAACGAGCAAGACCCGCTGAACATCGTCCACCGGCTATTGGCGAAAGCCTGGGGCGATCCGGAGACGCGACATGCCATACGCTGGCCGCTTTATCTCCGTCTCGGTAAAGTGAGCGCTTTGTAGCAGTCAGGAAGGGGCGGGAAAGGTCATGCCGAAAAAGATTCTGGTGATCCTCGGTCAGCCGCAGCGGCACAGCTACGGGGGCGCGCTGATGCAGGCATATTCCGAAGGCGCGCGCGCCGCGGGAGCGGAAGTGAAAGAATTGTATCTCGGCGATCTCAAGTTCGATCCACTGGCGACCACCAGCCTCGCGCATCTGGCCGAGCTTGAGCCCGATCTGGCGAACGCGCAGGCAGCGATCAAGTGGGCCGATCATCTTGTGTTCGTTTATCCGATCTGGTGGGGCACCATCCCGGCACTGCTGAAGGGATTCATCGAGCGGGTTTTTCTTCCGGGCTTTGCCGTGAACTTCCGCGAGAATTCCCCGCTGTGGGACAAGCTGCTCACTGGCCGCAGCGCGCGCCTGATCGTCACACTCAACACGCCATCGTGGATTTACCGTTGGTATTTCGGTCGCCCCGGGCATAACACCATGAAGAAGACCATCCTTCAGTTCTGCGGCATCAAGCCGGTGCGCATCACGGAAGTGGGGCCGATGAAAAACTCCAGCGAGGCAAAGCGCAAGCAATGGCTGGAGCAGGTCCGCGCGCTGGGTGCCCGTCTGGCCTGACTGTTCGCAGCATGGTAGGTTGGGGTGAATGAAATGAACCCCAACGAATTGAGGAAAGAGCGTGCCTGAACAAACCTACCAGCGTGTTGATTTGGCGAAGGAACAGCTAGAAGTGGCGCTCGAAATGTTCCTTAAGCGCGGTAGCTTTGTGTCGGCGCTAACCCTAGCCGGTGCGGCCGAAGAGATTCTTGGAGAAACTCTGATCCAACGTGGCGAGAAGACAACATTGCAGCATGAATGTTCGCTCATAAAACCTGTTGAAGATCTGTTTCGGAAGAAACCATATAGTTGGAGCGAATTCACTGAAAAGAAGAATAGAGTTCGAAATGCTGCTAAACATATAAAAAACGCATCGGAGGCAACGGTTACTGCTGATATCGAAGATGAAGCCCTTTGGATGATCGTGCGAGCTTGTGATAACCACGCGCGGCTTGGGCTAGAACCAACACCACTCATGCAGGAGTTTGAAGAGTGGTTCTATAAGAACGTGGTGGGGCTGGAATATGAGGTATAACTTTGCGTTCGAGACGGACACGATGAGACGGCGCACTGTTTCCTGTAAGGTCGGTGGCCGCCGCGCGACTCAACACGGTGTTAGAACACGACATTTGGCCCATGACAGTCCCCAACGACAAGGTTGCTGACGAATTGACCCCGGTCTTTCTGGAGATGGGGAAAGCCGTCTACATCTGCCAGTGTCTGGAATCGAGCCTTTGTCTTCTGCTCGCGACTATGGCTCATGAAGCCGCGCGTGGTGAAGAAGGCGCGTTTCAGGCCTCTTGGGACTTCCATTCCGAGAAGACACTCGGGAACCTTCTGAAATTGTTGCGTGAACAGATCGAAGTACCCAAAGATGTTGATGACTATCTGCGTGTGGGGTTGAAGAACCGAAACGAAATTGTTCATGGTTTTCTTACAAAGAACGCGATGCGGCTGGCCGATCCGAAAGGACGCCTTGAGGTAGAGGAAGAACTCGCCAAACTCAAGAAAGAGGTAAAACGTCGAGACGTTCTGGTAAATAAGCTGCTCGATACACTGCTGAAAAAATATGGGTTGTCGAACGAAATCTTGAAGCGTAACGCTGACCGGGTTTGGGACCACTTGAATGCAGATGCTCCTTCAGACCCATCGTCAACCCATTAGACCGCGTTCTAACACGTTGTTTGTGCCGACGCTGGGGACAGCGCGCCGTTTCCTGTGGCCTCGGTGGCGGCACGGCACAACAACACGTTAGCCCACGTAGGTCGGAATAGCGCAGCGTATTCCGCCGTATGAAGGAACTCACAAGAGACCAAAGGAATAATTTCCCCAAAAATAAGCCGATACCCTAAGATAGCCCTGATAACTGCACCGGAGTCTGCTCATGCAACGCCCGTCAGCCTATTGTTTGATGCCCAGCCTTGCGCTCTTGCTGCAAGGCTTCGCCATGCCTGCTTTCGCTCTCACCCCGAGCCAGGTGTTCGAAAAGGTGAAGGACACGGTTCTGGTGGTAAAGGTTCTCGATGCCGAAGGAAAACCCAAGGGCCGGGGCAGTGGCGTGATGCTGCCGAACGGCAAGGTCGCCACCAACTGTCATGTAGTGAAAAGCGGAGAACGTTTTCAGGTGGGGAGCGGTAAGCAGTTCGTTACTGCCACGTTATATGCAGCGGATGCGGACAAGGATCTGTGCCTGCTCGAAGTCAATGGTCTTTCAACCAAGCCGGTGCAGTTGGGCAAAGCCGCCACCCTCAAGGTGGGCGAAGCGGTGTATGCCGTGGGTTCGCCACAGGGGCTCGAACTTTCTCTTTCCGATGGTATTGTCTCGCAACTGCGCGGTGCCGCCCCGCCTATCATCCAAACCACCGCCGCCATCTCCCCCGGTTCTAGCGGTGGCGGTTTGTTCGACGCGGAAGGTCGATTGGTTGGCATCACAACTTTTTATCTTGAGGACGGGCAAAGTCTCAATTTCGCTCTGCCGGTGGAATGGTTGGCCAATATTCAGCCGGGCAAGAAGCAACAAGTTGCCCAAGGAAGAAGCCAAGTCGACTGGCTGGCTCGGGCAACGGCTCTGGAGAAGAAAAAAGATTGGCGAGGGATGGTGGACTGGTGCCAACAGTGGACACGCGCCGATTCTGGCAGCGCCTCGGCTTGGTTTGGCCTCGGGGTTGCTTACGGAAACCTTAACCGTTACACCGACGCCATTGATGCCTACCGCGCGGTTCTCCGCATCAAGCCTGATTATGCCAATGCCTGGTACAACCTCGGGGTTGCTTACGATGATCTCAAGCGACACACCGACGCCATCGAGGCCTACCGTAAGGCCCTGCGTATCAAGCCGAATTATGCCAAAGCCTGGTACAACCTCGGGAACGCTTATGAAAAACTCAACCGCCATCCCGACGCCATCGAGGCCTTCCGTGAGAGTGTGCGTATCGAGCCGAATTATGCCAAAGCCTGGTACAACCTCGGAACCACCTACGGAATGCTCAACCGCACCAACGATGCCATCGAGGCCTTCCGTAAGGCCCTGCGCATCAAGCCTGATAATGCCAATGCCTGGTACAACCTCGGGAACGCTTACGATGATCTCAACCGCTACAACGACGCCATCGAGGCTTATCGTGAGGCCCTGCGTATCAAGCCGGATGACGCCGACGCCTGGAACAACCTCGGGGGTGCTTACATAAAACTTAAGCGATACCCCGAGGCCATCGAGGCTTACCGTGAAGCCCTGCGCATCAAGCCGGATGCTGCTGGTGCTTGGAACAACCTCGGGACCACTTATGGAGACCTCAACCGCTACACTGACGCCATCGAGGCTTATCGTGAAGCCCTGCGCATCAAGCCGGATGACGCCGATACTTGGTACAACCTCGGGGTCATATACGGAAAGACCAACCGCCACACCGACGCCACCAAGGCTTATCGTGAAGCCCTGCGCATCAAGCCGGATTACGCTGATGCTTGGAACAATCTCGCAGTCACTTATTTATTATCAGGCAACCGGGGGGCGGCGTTGGAGGCGGCACGGGAACTTCGGCGTTACGATCCTCAGCGGGCGGATAAAGTGTTCAACCTGATCATGCCCAAGTGATTCGCGCGCGCACGGCACACCGCCGGATTGAAAATGCGACGCGGGCGCTCCGCACGTTCGCCTGAGTGCGCAGTGTGTAAGCCGGTAGGGCGCAATAGCGCAGCGTATTGCGCCGTATGCACGGGAATGAAATCATCGTCCCATGCCCGATTACCGACGCGCCCGGCATCCGGGCGGAACCTGCTTCTTCACGCTCACTTTGCTGCGGCGTCGCAATTGACATGCGGCGCAATACGCTGCGCTATTGCGCCCTACATGGACTGCTACACCACCTCCCACGGCTTTACCGCCTGGCCCGCCAAATCCCGGCTGCCGTGGAGGACAGTGACAATATAAACGTGTTCGAGTTTGATCCGATAGATGATGCGGTAGTTCTGAAAGATCAACTCTCGAATATCCTCACGGTCGGCTTCTGGAACCTTGCGCCCGATCTGGGGATGTTCGGTGAGCGACTCCACGGCTTTGAAAATCTTCTCCACAAATCGCCGCGCGTAGTGCGGGGAGTCTTGCGCGATGTACGTTCGTAGTTCCCTCAGGTCGGTACGGGCGCGGGCCGACCACTCAATGGCCATTGCCCAACAGCTCGGCTTTGACCTGCTCGTGCGGGATCGTGCGACCGGCTTCGATGTCGGCGAGTCCTTCCTCGATCTTCTGTTTTACGTACAGCTCATACATGATGTCATCCCACGACACCTGTTCCGGCAGTTGCTCGATGAGTTGTTTGGCGGATTGTTTGGGGGTGGTCATAAATGCCTCGTTGAAATGCGGTAGGGTCCTCGTTACGCCTTCGACAAGAAGGCATCGATGGTTCGCAGCAACGCCTCTTGATCGTGCTGTTACGGGGCGCCACACCTTAAAGTTTAGTATCTCATCGGCGCTGGCATTAAGCCAGCATAGCCCCCGTAGGGCGCAATAGCGCAGCGTATTGCGTCGTATGAAGGTGCGGCCCTAACGCAATTCCGTCTTTTCCTTCCCGCACCGCTCGCAACGCCGCAGCGTGACCAGCTTTCCCTGTTTTACGTCGAATTTCTTTTCGGTCACGATTTTCCACCGATGAAAGCCGCTCTTGCACAAGGTTTTGCCCTCGGCTTTCTCTCTCAAGGATGGTTTCCTGAATTTAACGATCTCGCCCATGTTTATCGAACTGTTCGTTTGTTGAAGAAACAGGATGGCGTGTAAAGCGGACCGGAGTGCATGGAAACAGGATACCGCAGACGGATTTTCCGCGCCAAAATGAATGCCGGCCTGACAACGATGCATTGAATCGGCAGTTCCCTGGGCGATTTGCACCGGGAAAATCCCCGCCCCCGGCGATCGGCTTGAGGTAAGACCCGAACATGCTGCAAAATCGCGTAGCATGCCGTAGCCCCCAGGAGGAGAACAATGTCGAGTGAGAAGATTTACGCAATCCCCGCCGATGTCGCCAAACGCGCGCACATCGACAGCAAGAAATACCAGGAGATGTACGAGCGTTCGGTCAGGGATCCCGACGGCTTCTGGGCCGAGCAGGCGAAGGAATTTGTCACCTGGTCCAAGCCCTGGACCCGGGTCAGCGACTGGAGCTTCGATGCCAAGAACCTGCACGTAAAATGGTTCGAGGGCGGCAAGCTCAACGTTTCCTACAATTGCCTCGACCGTCATTTAGACAAGCGCGGCAACCAGATCGCCATCCTCTGGGAAGGCGACGACCCCAAGGATGACAGGAAGATCACCTATCGCGAGCTGCATGCCGAGGTATGCAAGTTCGCCAATGCCCTGAAGAGCCGCGGCGTTAAGAAGGGTGACCGCGTGTGCATCTACATGCCCATGATCCCGGAGGCGGCGGTGGCCATGCTCGCCTGCACCCGCATCGGCGCGGTGCACTCGGTGGTGTTCGGTGGATTCTCGCCGCAGTCACTCAGCGACCGCATCCTCGATTCCGACTGCCGCGTGGTGATCACCGCCGACGAAGGCGTGCGCGGGGCGAAGAAAATCGCGCTCAAGGGAAATACCGACCAAGCGCTGGAAAAATGTCCGAATGTGCACACCGTGGTGGTGGTGAAACACACCGGGGGCAACATCGCATGGAAAGACAAGTGCGACGTGTGGTACCACGAGCAGATGGCGAAAAGTTCCGCGGACTGCCCACCGGAGGAAATGGATGCCGAGGACCCGCTATTTATCCTTTATACCTCCGGCTCCACCGGCAAACCCAAGGGCGTGTTGCATACCACTGGTGGCTATCTGGTGTATGCCGCGATGACGCACAAGTACGTTTTCGATTATCACGACGGCGATGTTTACTGGTGCACGGCGGATGTCGGCTGGGTAACCGGACATACTTATATAGTGTACGGCCCCCTGTGCAACGGCGCGATGACGCTCATGTTCGAGGGTATTCCGACTTACCCCAGCGCTTCACGCTTCTGGGAAGTCATTGACAAGCACAAGGTGAATATTTTCTACACAGCCCCGACAGCGATTCGCGCCTTGATGCGCGAAGGCGAAGCGCCGGTAAAGAAGGCGTCGCGCAAATCTCTCAGGCTGCTCGGCACCGTTGGAGAACCGATCAATCCCGAAGCCTGGGAGTGGTATTACCATACGGTGGGTGATGCACGCGTGCCGATCGTGGATACCTGGTGGCAGACCGAGACCGGCGGCATCCTTATCACGCCACTTCCGGGCGCGACGCGGCTCAAACCGGGTTCGGCGACGTATCCGTTTTTCGGGGTAATGCCGGAGATTGTGGACGACAAAGGCAAGGTGCTTGAAGGCGAGTGCAGCGGCAACCTCGTCATCACCCGTCCCTGGCCGGGCCAGATGCGCACGGTGTATGGCGACCACCAGCGTTTTGTTGACACCTATTTCAAGACCTACCCGGGGAAGTACTTCACCGGCGATGGCGCGCGCCGCGACAAGGACGGTTGTTACTGGATCACCGGGCGTGTCGATGACGTACTGAACGTCTCCGGGCATCGTCTCGGTACGGCCGAGGTCGAAAGCGCGCTGGTGTTGCACAAGTCGGTGGCCGAGGCCGCTGTCGTGGGATTCCCGCATGACATCAAGGGGCAGGGCATCTACTGTTACGTCACGCTCAAGGTCGGCGTGCAGGCCTCGGATGAACTGCGCAAGGAACTGGTGGCGCAGGTGCGCAAGGAGATCGGCCCGATCGCCACGCCCGACGTGATTCAATGGGCGCCGGGTCTGCCCAAGACACGCTCCGGCAAGATCATGCGCCGTATCCTGCGCAAGATCGCTGCCAACGAGACTGACAGTCTCGGCGACACCAGCACACTCGCCGATCCGGCGGTGGTGGATGATCTCGTCAAGAACCGCGCGCATCAATGAACTCATCACATGAGTTTCGAGACACCGCTCCTCATTTCTAGTTTTGCCCTCACCCAAAGCGAAGAGAATGCGCGCGTAGCGCGCCACGGCTCGCCCCCTTCTCCCCTTGAGGGAGAAGGGATGGGGATGAGGGGTGATCCCCCTCACCCTTTCCCCTCTCCCGGAGGGAGAGGGGAAGTAGGTGGGCATCTTTATTTCGATCGGGAGTCGGTCGGCTTCAAGCCACCGGCTTGAAGCGATGCTTAATTCTTGGCTGACAATTTTCAGCCAGATTGAATAGAATGCAGCTTCCTCACCCGGGGAAACGGCCCTGAATCGCAAAAAGGAAAGCGGATTGAGTCAGTCCCGTAATGCGGTAGACGGCAGGGAAGTCCTGGTCGACATACAGGATGTTTATTTTTCCCGCGGCGACCGACCGATCCTGAAGGGCATTACCATGCCAATCCGCCGGGGCGAAGTCACCGCCATCATGGGCGGCAGCGGTTGCGGCAAGACCACGTTATTGAACCTGGTCGGAGGTCGCATCAAGCCGGACCGCGGAGCGCTTACGGTGGATGGTCAGTCGGTCCCCGATCTCGGAACCAAAGACCTTTACGAGCTGCGCAAGCGCATGGGTATGCTGTTTCAGTCCGGCGCGCTGTTGACTGATCTTACCCTGTTCGAGAACGTGGCGTTTCCCATTCGCGAACACACCAAGCTACCCGAGTCGATCCTGCGCAAGGTGGTGTTGATGAAGCTGGAGGCCGTGGGCCTGCGCGGCGCGTGGAATCTGATGCCATCGGAACTCTCCGGTGGCATGGCGCGGCGCGCGGCGCTGGCGCGCGCCATCGCGCTGGAACCGTTGATCATCATGTACGACGAGCCGTTCACCGGCCTCGACCCGATTTCCAAGGGCGTGATCGCCAAACTCATTCGTGAACTCAATCAAAGCCTCGGCATCACTTCTATTGTTGTCTCGCATGATGTGGCAGAGACTTGTTCGATCTCGGATTATGCCTATCTTGTTGGTGATGGCCGGATCATCGGCGAAGGAACACCCGCGGAGGTACAGAAATCGGGTTCCGAACATGTGCGCCAGTTCATGGACGGGCTTCCCGATGGTCCGGTGCCATACCAGTATCCGGCCGATGATTATTTCGAAGACCTGATGAAGGGCGCGGCATGAACACCATTCGCACGCTTGGCGGCATCGTGATCAACAGCGTCGAGCGTCTCGGCCGTGCCTCGATGTTCCTCTACGAAGTTCTCACCGGCTCCTGGGAGCTGCTGCGCCGGTTTTACCTGATCGTGCAGCAGGTCTACGCCCTTGGCGTGCTGACGCTGCTGATCATCCTGGTCTCGGGCCTGTTCGTCGGCATGGTACTGGGGCTGCAGGGCTACAACACGCTGGTGAAATTCGGTTCCGCCAACTCGCTGGGTCTGCTGGTGGCACTGTCGCTGGTGCGCGAACTGGGCCCGGTGGTGACGGCGCTGTTGTTCGCCGGCCGCGCCGGTTCGGCGCTGACGGCGGAGATCGGCCTCATGAAGGCAACCGAACAACTTGCCGGCATGGAAATGATGGCAGTCAATCCGATCACGCGCGTGATCGCTCCGCGCTTTCTCGGCGGCGTCATTGCGATGCCGCTGCTGGCGGCGCTGTTTTCCGCGATTGGCGTGCTGGGCGGGCATCTGGTCGGCGTAGGTTTGCTGGGGGTGGATGCCGGCGCCTTCTGGTCGCAGATGCAAAACGGCGTTGACTACCGTAATGACATCCTGAACGGCGTCATCAAGAGTGTGGTTTTTGGTGTGGTGGTGTCATGGATCGCGGTATTCGAAGGTTATGATGCCGTGCCGACATCGGAAGGTGTCAGCAGCGCTACCAATCGCACGGTGGTATATTCTTCGCTCGCGGTACTGGGACTGGATTTCATTCTTACCGCCTTGACACTGGGAGAAATCTGAAATGGTTAACAGAAAAAGCCTGGAATTGTGGGTCGGATTGTTCGTGGCGGCGGGAATCCTGGCGCTGGCCATGCTGGCTTTCAAGGTTGGTAATCTCACCACCGCGGATGTTGTCGATGGCTATCGGGTCAGAGCGAACTTCGACAACGTCGGCGGTCTTAAGGTGAAGGCGGCCGTGACCATGGCCGGGGTGCGTGTCGGACGGGTCACGGGCATCACGTTCGACAATAATAAGTATCAGGCCACGGTCACGATGGATATCAGCGGGCAGTTCAAGATTGTGCCTGAGGATAGCAGCGCCACCATTCTTACGTCTGGACTTCTTGGCGATCAGTACATTGGTCTCGAACCCGGCGGTTCCGACGTATTTCTGAAGGACGGCGACATGATTCGTACGACACAGTCGGCCCTGGTTCTCGAAAAACTGGTCGGCCAGGTGATCTTCAACAAGGCCAATGAGAGTGGCGCAACCAAGTAACGCGCCGCGACAAAAGGAGCCCTTATGAAACGAACTGTTATCGCTGTGCTGGTATTGTCGATCGCGTTTCTGGCGCTAGCCGCTGACACGTCGCCTGATCGATTGGCGCGTGAGGCGACCGACAAGATTGTGGTGTTGCTCAAGGCCAACAGGGATGAGTACAGCAAGGACCACAAGAAACTTTACGCCATGGTGGACGAGCATGTGCTGGCGCAATTCGATTTCCGCGCCATGTCACGCACGGTGCTGGGGCGTTATTGGCGCGAGGCGAATGAGGATCAGCGCACGAATTTCACCAACGAGTTTCGCAACTTGCTGGTGCGCACTTATGGTACGGCGCTACTCAAGTACAACGACGAGGAGATTATTTATCTGCCGTTCCGGATGAGTCCGGAAGACCGCACCGCCACGGTAAAATCAGAAGTCCGCCGCAAGGACGGCGGCCCGCCAGTAGCTATCCAGTACAATTTCTACCGCACGGACAAAGGCTGGAAGGTGTACGATGTGGCGATCGAAGGCGCCAGCCTGGTCTCGACGTATCAGTCCACCTTCGCCGCGCGTGTCCAGAAGGAAGGTCTGGGCGCCCTGATTACGAGTTTGACGCAGGACAACAAGACCGCCGCCAGCGGCAAGACCGCTTCCAACGGCGGCAAGGCGAGCGTCACCCGGTGAGCGAGAATGGCTTGGCATCCCGCGGCGATGGGACGTTCGAGATGTCCGGGAGTTTGACGTTCCAGACCGTACCGCAATTTCAGACGCATGCCGGCACCCTGTTGCTTGGTGGCGCGCAGCCGGTGACGATTGACATGCGAGGCATCACGCAGGCCGACAGCGCTGGACTGGCGCTGATGATCGAGTGGCTGCAGATGGCGCGTAACGAGAGGCGCAAGCTCGCCTTCGCCAATGTTCCCGAACAGGTGAGCGAACTTATCCGCGTGAACGGCCTGCAACAGATGTTCGGCCTGGAAAACGGGCAGAACCGGTAATAAATGTGAATCCTGAGTTGTAACACCCCGCTGCCCCCGACTTTTATTTTCCGTGCTGGCCATCTCGATTTCAGGTCTTAACAAGCATTACGCCGGAGTCCATGCTCTCGACAATATCGACCTGACGGTTGAGCAGGGGGAATTTTTCGGCCTGCTCGGCCCGAACGGTGCCGGCAAATCCACGCTGATTAATATCCTGGGAGGGTTGACCCGCTTTAATACCGGCCGCGTGGCTGTGCTGGGTCATGACGTGGTGGCGGACTACCGGCAATCCCGCCGGCTCATTGGCGTGGTGCCGCAGGAGCTGACTTACGATCCCTTTTTCAACGTGCGCGAAGTGCTGCGCATCCAGTCGGGATATTTCGGCCTGCGCAAAAACGACGCCTGGATCGACGAGCTGTTGGCAGCGCTCATGCTGACCGAAAAGGCCGATGCCAATATGCGTGCCCTCTCGGGCGGCATGAAGCGGCGCGTGATGATTGCACAGGCGCTGGTGCACCGACCCGAGGTGGTGGTGCTGGATGAACCCACCGCGGGCGTCGACGTGGAATTGCGCAAGTCCTTGTGGGCCTTTATCCGCCGCTTGCACAGCGAAGGCCATACCATCGTTCTGACCACGCATTATCTGGAAGAGGCCGAGGCCCTGTGCGACCGGATTGCCATACTCAATCACGGCAGACTGGCTGCGCTGGATACCAAACAGGCGCTGCTGGCGCGCGGCATCGGCCGCACGCGACGGGTCTGCATCACCACCGAACAGCCGCTGGGAAGCCTGCCCGAGGCGCTGGAGAAAAAAGTGCGGCGTCGGGATGGAAATATGATTGAGTTGCAGCTCGACAAAAGTACCGATTCTGTCATGGCAGCGCTCGATGCCTTTCGCTCATACGGCGCGGTGATCACCGACCTCAACATGGAGGGCGCCGACCTGGAAGATGTGTTTGTCGAGCTGACGCGGAGGGATAACGCGTGAACCTGGTCGGGGTCTATACCCTTTTCTGCAAGGAAGTACTGCGCTTTGGCAAGGTGCTGTTGCAGACCTTGATTGCGCCAGTCATCACGGCCTTATTGTACCTGCTGGTTTTCGGGCATGTGTTCGAGGGTCGGGTGCAGTCCTTTCCCGGTGTAAGTTACACCATGTTTCTGATCCCCGGTCTGGTGATGATGACGGTGATACAGAATTCCTTCGCTAACAGTTCCTCGAGCCTCATCCAATCCAAGGTCACGGGTAACATCATGTTCATGATGCTGACACCGCTGTCGCATCTGGAATTTTTTCTCGCGTATGTGTTGGCTTCTGTGGTGCGTGGAATACTGGTGGGCGTGGGGGTGTACATCGTGGCGCTGTTTTTTACGGCGCTGCCCATGAAACACCCGGGTCTCATACTGCTCTTCATGTTTATGAGCAGCGCCACGCTGGGCGCCATCGGCGTGATCGCCGGTATCTGGGCTGAGAAATTCGATCAGCTGGCCGGTTTTCAGAATTTCATCATCCTGCCGCTATCGTTCCTCTCCGGCGTGTTTTACTCGATCCATTCACTACCGGATTTCTGGCAGAGGTTGTCGCACTTTAATCCATTCTTTTACATGATCGACGGTTTCCGTTATGGATTCTTTGGGGTCTCCGATATCGCACCACTCCACAGTCTCGCGATCGTGACGCTGTTTCTGGTGATCTTATCCGGCATCACGCTCATGCTGCTCAAGACCGGTTATAAGCTGCGCGATTGAAGGCGTCTTGGCAGGGGCCCAAATCCCCATTCATCGGGAATGAGGCTTTTGCCAGCCGGTCTATAATAAGGTCTCAGAGAAATATGGCCGGCGTGTAATGCGAAGTTTTCTATCCCTTAAGGGTATATCTCTTGTAATGGCCGGAAGCGGTCGGATAATGAGCTAATAATGATGCAGCCGGATGATATCAAGCAGATGATTGAACGCGGTTTGCCGGGCGCGCGTGTATCGGTGACCGGTGACGGCCATCATTTCGAAGCCGAGGTGATCGCCAGCGAGTTCGCCGGCAAAAGCACGTTGCAGCAGCATCAGATCGTGTACCGCACACTGGGCGGCAAAATGGGCAATGAGATTCACGCGCTTTCCTTGCGCACCCAGACGCCGGGCGAATGACACGGATACCAGTTGGCACTATTTATTTACTGAAGCGATAAGAGGTTTACATGAACACAGAAAACAAAATCCGCCAGCAGCTTAGCGGCGATAAAATCGTGCTCTACATGAAGGGCAACCCCCAGTCCCCGCAATGCGGCTTCTCGGCCAAAGCCACGCAAATGCTGGGCGCCTGTGGAGCGAAATACGCCAGCTATGACATCCTGTCGGACCCCGAAATCCGCCAAGGCCTCAAGGAATACTCGAACTGGCCAACTTTCCCCCAGCTCTACCTCAACGGCGAATTGGTCGGAGGCTGTGATATCATGACCGAGCTGTTCCAGAAGGGCGAGCTCCAGAAATTGATTGCCAAGGCGATGGGCTGAACGTCGACCGTGATGATCGAACCAAGCCGCCTTCTGGCGGCTTTGTTTTTTGTGGCAAAGAGAATTTTCATGCATGGATAAACTGATTGTCACGGGCGGTAACCCGCTGCGCGGCGAGATAAAAATCTCGGGCGCGAAAAACGCCGCGTTGCCGGTGCTGGTGGCCTCGCTGCTGACAAACGAGACGCTGAGCATCGGCAACGTGCCGCATCTGCAGGACATTACCACGACCATGGAACTGCTCGGTCGTATGGGCGTGCGTCTGGTGGTCGGGGACAAGATGGTGATCGAGGCTGACTCGAGCCAGAATACTTCCATACGCGCGCCGTATGAGCTGGTGAAAACCATGCGCGCGTCGATCCTGGTGCTGGGCCCCTTGCTCGCGCGTTTCGGCGAGGCCGAAGTCTCCCTGCCCGGCGGTTGCGCCATCGGCTCGCGTCCGGTGAATCTGCACATCAAGGGTTTGCGGGCCATGGGTGCGGAAATCAATCTCGACGGCGGTTATATTCGTGCCAAGGCAAAACGTCTGAAGGGCGCGCGTATCTTCATGGACCTCGTCTCCGTCACGGGGACGGAAAACATCATGATGGCGGCGACCCTGGCGGACGGCACGACAATTATCGAGAATGCCGCGCGTGAACCCGAAGTAGCGGATCTCGCCAGGTGCCTCAATTCCATGGGCGCGAGGATCACGGGCGCGGGCACCGACGAAATCACGGTGGAAGGCGTGCAGCGTTTGCACGGCGCGATGCATGAAGTGATTCCCGACCGCATCGAAACCGGAACCTATCTGGTCGCGGGCGCCATGACCGGCGGCAGCGTGCGTTTGCGCCATGCGCGCCCCGATCTGTTGCAGGCCGTGCTCGACAAGCTGCGCGAGACCGGCGCTGTCATCGAAACCGGACCGAACTGGATCAGCCTTGACATGCAAGGCAAACGCCCGAAGGCTGTCTCCGTACGCACAGCGCCCTATCCGGCGTTCCCGACGGACATGCAGGCGCAGTTCATCGCATTGAATGCAGTGGCCGAAGGCAGCGGCACGGTCACGGAAACGATCTTCGAAAACCGCTTCATGCACGTCTATGAATTGCAGCGCATGGGCGCGAAGATTGAGATGGAAGGCAACACGGCCATTGTCACCGGTGTGCCGCGCCTGAAGGGTGCGCCGGTGATGGCGACCGACCTGCGTGCGTCGGCGAGCCTTGCGCTTGCAGGACTGGTGGCGGATGGCGAGACCGTGGTTGACCGCATCTATCACATCGATCGCGGTTATGAATGTATTGAAGAAAAACTGGCTCAGCTGGGCGCGCGCAT
This sequence comes from Sulfuricaulis sp., assembly GCF_024653915.1. NCBI lineage: Bacteria > Pseudomonadati > Pseudomonadota > Gammaproteobacteria > Acidiferrobacterales > Acidiferrobacteraceae > Sulfuricaulis > Sulfuricaulis sp. Next base: position 248,565 of record NZ_JANLGY010000013.1, read on the forward strand.
CCGTCGCGTGCCGGGAGAACACGCGGCCAGAGCGGCCCGCAAGCAATCGGCGTGAACCATGACCACCGTACTCAATATCGCCCTGTCCAAGGGGCGGATCCTGGAAGAGGGTCTACCGCTACTTGAGCGTGCCGGCATCCGTCCCGCCGAGAACCCGCTCAAAAGCCGCAAGCTTATCCTCGACACCAACCTGCCCGAGGTAAAGCTCACCATCATCCGTGCCGCGGACGTGCCCACCTATGTCCAGTTCGGCGCGGCTGATCTGGGTATTGCCGGCAAGGACGTGCTCATGGAATACGAGGGTGATGGCCTGTACGAACTGCTGGACCTCAAGATCGCGCGTTGCCGCATGATGGTGGCCGAGCCCAAGAGTCTGGCCTCGCGCGATGATCCGGACAGTTGGACCCGGCTGCGCATTGCCACCAAATACGTCAAGACCACGCAGCGTCACTTTGCCGCCAAGGGCATCCAGACGGACATCATCAAACTCTATGGCTCGATGGAACTCGCGCCACTCGTGGGTCTTTCCGACCGGATAGTTGATTTGGTGGACACCGGTAATACTCTCAAGGCCAACGGTCTTGCCGAGGTCGAACACATTGCCGATATCAGTGCCTGGCTCGTGGCCAACCGCGCTTCGATGAAAATGAAACATCAGGCACTCAAAAGTCTTGTGGACCAGCTGGAGAAGGCGGTCGCCTGAAAACCCCATGAGTAAAATTAATCTGCGCCAGCTCAGCACGCGCGACGCCGGTTTCGAGCGCGAGTTCGCGCGACTGCTGGACCGGACGCCAGCGACTGATCCGAAAATCGAGGCCACGGTCAAGGAGATCATTGCGGACGTACGTGCCCGCGGCGATGACGCCCTTGTCGAATACACCCGCCGCTTCGACCGTCGCGTGCTGTCTTCGATAGCTGAGCTGGAGATTCCGCGTCAGCGCCTGCGCGAAGCGGCACGCGCACTGACCAAGGAACAGTACGAAGCACTCGCCAATGCCGCCGAGCGCATTCGTTCCTATCACGAGCGCCAGCGCGCCGAATCCTGGAGTTATACCGAACCCGATGGCACCCTGCTTGGACAGCAGGTGACGCCGCTCGAGCGTGTTGGTCTGTATGTGCCCGGTGGCAAGGCGGCCTATCCCTCGTCGGTACTCATGAACGCGATCCCGGCCAAGGTGGCCGAGGTCCATGAACTTGTCATGGTTGTGCCGGCACCGGAAGGTGAAGTCAATCCCTTGGTGCTCAGTGCGGCGCATCTGGGCGGTGTGGACCGGGTGTTCACCATCGGCGGCGCGCAGGCGGTGGCAGCGCTGGCCTATGGTACCCAGTCCATTCCCAGGGTGGACAAAATCGTGGGGCCGGGCAATGTCTATGTTACCACTGCCAAGCGTCTCGTCTTTGGCGCGGTAGGCATCGACATGATCGCCGGTCCTTCCGAGATCGTGGTGCTGTGCGACGGTCAAACCGACCCCGAGTGGATCGCCATGGACCTGTTTTCGCAAGCGGAGCACGACGAGGACGCACAATCCGTTCTCATCAGCCTCGATGAAGCTTTTACCGGGAAAGTGCGCGCGGCCATCGAAAAACTGCTTCCCGGCTTGGAGCGGCGCGACATTATTCAAACCTCTCTCGAAGCCCGCGGCGCGTTGATCACCGCCGCGAGTCTCGATGAAGCGCTGGCGCTGGTGAACCGCATGGCGCCGGAACATTTGGAGCTGTCATTGGAGAATGCGCCGGAAGTCGCCAAGCGTGTGCACCACGCTGGCGCGATTTTTCTTGGCCGTTATACCGCGGAGGCGGTCGGCGATTACTGCGCCGGGCCGAATCACGTGTTGCCGACCTCTGGCACCGCGCGGTTTTCTTCGCCGCTGGGCGTTTATGATTTCCAGAAACGCACGAGTCTCATCCATTGCTCGGCGGACGGAGCCTCCTGTCTGGGTCGCATTGCCTCCGTGCTCTCGCGTGGCGAGGGACTGACCGCGCACGCACGCTCGGCGGAATACCGGATAAAAAAATAAACAGGATTCACAGGATTAACAAGATTAAAACCAAAAAACTTTACGAATTAATCCTGTCAATCCTGAAAAATCCTGTTAATCCTGTGAATTCGGTTTTATGAGTTCCAACAAAAAAATTGAAGCCTTGATCCGTCCCGAAATTCGGGCGCTCAAGGCCTATCATGTGCCCGACGCCACCGGCCTCATCAAGCTCGACGCCATGGAAAACCCCTATTCTTTTCCGGAGCCAGTGAAACGGGAATGGCTTTCAGCATTGCAACAGGTCGCGCTGAATCGTTACCCCGATCCCGATGCTCCTCGTTTGCGCGAACGGCTGCGCGTGGCGCTTGCCATACCGGATGGCATGGAGCTGGTGCTGGGTAACGGTTCGGATGAATTGATTCAGATTATTCTGATGGCCGTCGCCAGGCCCGGCGCGGCGGTGTTGGCGCCGACGCCGACCTTTGTCATGTACGAGATGATTGCCACGTTCGCCGGCATGAAGTTCACCGGCGTACCGTTGATGCCTGATTTCTCGCTCGACATGCCGGCCATGGCCAAGGCGATGGCAGCACAAAAACCGGCGGTTATTTTTATTTCCTATCCCAATAACCCAACCGCGAACCTGTTCGCACGCGAGGATATCGTAAGTCTGATTGAACAGGCACCGGGCCTGGTGGTGCTGGACGAGGCTTATCATGCCTTTGCTGGCCAATCCTTCATGAACGAATTGGGGAAACATGAAAATCTTCTGGTGATGCGCACGCTTTCCAAGCAGGGCCTCGCCGGTTTACGACTCGGCGTGCTTGCGGGTCCGCGGCCCTGGCTCGCGGAATTTAACAAAGTGAGATTGCCTTACAACATCGGCACCCTGACGCAGGCGAGCGCGGAATTCGTCCTGACGCACCTCGCGCTGCTGGATGAGCAGGCGGACCTGATACGGAAGGAACGGGAAAAACTTTTCCAGGCACTGAGCGCATTGAAAGGCGTGCAGGTTTGGCCGAGCCAGACCAATTTCCTTCTCTTCCGGGTGGAGAAGGGCGATGCGGACAGGGTATTTGAAGGGCTGCGCCGGCGAGGTGTGTTGATCAAGAATATGAATTCCGCTGGTGGGGTCCTCAAGAATTGCCTGCGCGTGACGGTCGGTACGCCGGAGGAGAACGGCGCCTTCCTAAAGGCGCTTGAGACGTCTCTGTAATTCGTCTATGTAATATTGGTGTGATACCATAAAAATCACAAACGCTTCGGAGATGATTTCGTGTCCAGCCGCCGCGCGGAGATTACGCGCAAGACCAAGGAAACCCAGATTACCCTGTCCGTGAACCTGGACGGCAGTGGCACGTCACGCCTCAACACCGGCGTGCCATTTCTCGAGCACATGCTGGAGCAAGTGGCGCGGCACGGGCTGATCGATATCGTCTTGGAAGCCAAGGGTGACCTGCATATCGATGCCCATCACACGGTTGAGGACATTGGCATCACGCTGGGTCAGGCGATTGCCAAGGCCGTGGGCGAAAAGAAGGGCATCCGCCGTTACGGCCATGCCTATGTGCCGCTCGATGAGGCGCTCTCGCGCGTGGTGGTCGATTTCTCGGGACGTCCCGGATTGGAATATCACGTGGATTTTCCGCGTTCGCGCGTGGGCGAGTTCGACGTCGATCTGGTGCACGAATTCTTCCAGGGTTTCTGCAATCACGCCCTGGTCACCTTGCACGTGGATTGTCTGCGCGGCAAGAACGCGCATCACAATGCCGAAACCATCTTCAAGGCCTTCGGACGAGCGCTGCGCATGGCGCTCGAAGTAGACGCGCGTGCCCCGGATTCTGTGCCCTCGACGAAAGGAAGTTTGTAATAATTTATTAACCGCCAAGGCGCCAAGGACGCCAAGATGTTTTGTGATCCGATAAATATGCTTTCTTGGCGCTCTTGGCGTCTTGGCGGTTCAAATTAATATGAACACGGTTGCGGTTATTGATTACGGCATGGGGAACCTGCGCTCGGTGTGCAAGGCAATCGAGCATGTGGCGCCGAAGGCGCGCGTCCGGCTCACTGCCAGCGCCACGGATATCCGCGCCGCTTCACGCGTGGTGTTTCCCGGCCAGGGCGCCATCGGCGGTTGCATGACGGCGCTTGAGACCGGCGGTCTGCGCGAATCAGTATTGGAAGCGATGCACTCCAAACCCTTTCTCGGCATCTGTCTCGGACTCCAGGCCCTGTATGACTTCAGCGAAGAGGGCGGCGGGACGCCGTGTCTGAGCCTGCTCGCGGGTTCGGTGAAACGGTTTCCGGTGGAAAAAATGACCGACAAGGCCACTGGCCTGCCGCTGAAGGTCCCGCATATGGGCTGGAATCAGGTGCATCAAACGTCCCCGCACCCGCTTTGGAAAGGCATCTCGCAGGATACGCGGTTTTATTTCGTGCACAGCTACTACGCCGATTCGGCCGACGCGCACGATATTACCGGCGAAACGGCGTACGCGCTGCGGTTTACCTCGGCCGCGGCACGTGCGAATATTTTTGCGGTCCAGTTCCATCCGGAAAAAAGCCAGCATGCCGGACTGCGCCTGCTGGAAAATTTCATGGCATGGGATGGAAGCCATTAACCCGGAAGACTTTCAGGTCCACTCTCCACTCATACCCTAATCAGGATTTATCCGGAGCCAGTCAGTGCTGATCATTCCCGCGATTGATATCAAAGACGGCAAATGCGTGCGCTTGCGTCAGGGACGCATGAACGATGAAACGGTTTTTTCCGACGACCCGGTGGCAATGGCCAAACGTTGGGTGGAGGCCGGTGCGCGGCGCCTGCATATTGTCGATCTCAATGGCGCCGTGGCCGGCAAGCCGGTAAACGCCGCAGTCATCCAGGCCATCTTGTCCGCCTTCCCCGATGTGCCGGTGCAGGTGGGTGGCGGCATCCGCGACGAGGACACCATTCAGGCCTATATCGAGATGGGCGTACGCTACGTGATTCTGGGCACCAAGGCGGTGAACGCGCCGCATTTCGTGAGTGACGTATGCATGGAATTTCCCGGCCACATTATTGTTGGGCTCGATGCCAAGGACGGTAAGGTCGCCATCGACGGCTGGTCCAAGCTCTCGGGGCATGATGTGGTCGATCTGGCCCAGAAATTCCAGGACGATGGTGTCGAGGCGATTATCTACACCGATATCGGCCGTGATGGCATGATGACCGGTGTAAATATCGAGGCCACGGTAAAACTGGCCAATGCCATTACCATCCCGGTCATTGCCTCTGGCGGCATTACCAATATTGATGACATTCGCAAGGTTTGCGAAGTGGGAGAAGCAGGTATTGTCGGCGCCATTACCGGTCGCGCCATTTATGAAGGTACGCTCGATTTCGCCGCCGCGCAGAAACTCGCGGACGAATTAAGTAAGGATTCTTAACCGCAGAGAGCGCAGAGCACGCAGAGTTATTGAGAATAAAATTCTGTTTTTCTCTGCGCCCTTAGCGAATTCCGCGGTGAAATTTAAAATCATATGGGCCTAGCAAAAAGAATCATTCCCTGCCTCGATGTGGACAACGGTCGCGTCGTGAAGGGCGTGCGTTTTGTGGACATCCGCGATGCCGGCGATCCGGTCGAAGTCGCGCGCCGTTACGATGAACAAGGCGCGGACGAAGTGACCTTCCTCGATATCACCGCCAGCTCCGACAACCGCGAGACCATGGTGCATGTGGTGGAGGCCATGGCCAGCCAGGTTTTCATTCCGCTCACGGTGGGCGGCGGCATCCGCAAGGTCGAGGATGTGCGCCGTATGCTCAATGCCGGCGCCGACAAGGTGGCGATCAATACCGCGGCGGTGTCCCGTCCCGAATTCGTCCGGGAAGCCACGGACCATTTCGGTTCACAATGCATTGTGGTGGCGATTGATGCCAAGCAGGTGGGGCCGGACAAGTGGGAGGTTTTCACCCACGGCGGTCGCCAGGCGACCGGCCTCGATGCGCTGGCCTGGGCCAGAAAAATGACGGAATACGGCGCCGGCGAGATCATGCTGACGAGCATGGATCGCGACGGCACCAAGGATGGATTCGACCTCAAGCTGACACGCGCCGTGTGCGATGCCGTCAGTATTCCCGTGATCGCCTCCGGTGGTGTTGGCAATCTCGATCACCTCGTCGCGGGCATCACCCACGGTCACGCCGATGCGGTGCTGGCCGCCAGCATTTTCCACTTCGGGGAATACACCGTGGCGCAGGCCAAACAGCGCATGGCCGCGGCCGGCATCGAAGTAAGGCTCTAAAAATCAAAAAAAGTAAACCACGGGGAACACGGGGTTGTGTCTGATACGAAATGACTCTCCCCGTGCTCCCCGTGGTAAAGTAGCCTTTGTTGTCTTGCGGCGAGTGATCATAATGACCGATTCTTGGCTCGATGCGGTGAAGTGGAATGCTGAAGGTCTGGTCCCTGCCATTGCACAGGAGGCCGGCAGCGGCAAAGTGCTGACGCTCGCGTGGATGAACCGCGAGGCGCTGGCGGCGACAGCACAGGAGAAGCGCACAGTGTACTGGTCGCGCTCGCGCCGCAAGCTGTGGCGCAAGGGTGAGGAATCCGGGCACGTGCAGACGGTGAAAGACGTTCGCCTCGACTGTGACAACGACGCCGTGCTGCTGATTGTCGAACAGAAGGGCGGGATCGCCTGCCACACCGGACGCGAGCGTTGTTTCTATCAGCAATTGCAGGGTGACCGTTGGGTGGCGGTCGAGCCGGTCATCAAGAGCGAACAGGAAATTTATGGCAGGAAGTGACATGTCTGACGTCCTGAAAAAACTGGCCGCGGTGCTGGAGTCACGCAAAGGGGCCGACCCGCAAAGCTCCTATGTCGCGGGTTTGTATGCCAAGGGGCTGGACGCGATTCTCAAGAAGATTGGCGAGGAAGCGACTGAAACGGTGCTCGCCGCTAAAACCGGTGAGCGTGCCAAAATCATTCATGAGACCGCCGACTTGTGGTTTCACACGCTGATTATGCTTGCGCAAACGGGACTGAAGCCGGATGATATCCTGGCGGAGCTGGATCGGCGTTTCGGCGTGTCTGGTCTGGATGAAAAAGCCTCGCGTACGCGTCAGTAACGCCGGGACCGATCACTCAATCCACGTATAGATTTCACTAGGCAAGAACGGAATTTTTCTGGAGAAATAGCATGGGTACATTCAGCATTTGGCACTGGTTAGTCGTCCTGGTTATTGTGTTGCTGATTTTTGGCACCAAGAAGCTGCGCAATCTTGGCGGCGACCTCGGTGGCGCCATCAAGAGCTTCAAGCAGTCGATGAAGGAAGGCAGCGACGACTCTTCGTCAGAGACAGATGAGAATGAGCAGGCCAAAAAGATCAAGAAAAACTCCGGCCGTGTGATTGACGCGGAAGTCACTTCCAAGAAGAAACAAAAGAGCTAGTCCCGTACTCCGCCACGGTCACGCGCGATGTTTGACATCGGCTTTTCCGAACTGGTGGCGGTCGGCCTGATTGCGTTAATCGTGCTGGGCCCGAAGCGGCTGCCCGAGGTGGCGCGCACTGCCGGCCGCTGGATGGGGCAATTGCGGCGCTTCATCGCTGACGTCAAGCAGGATATCGACCGCGAGGTCAATTCCGAAGATCTGGCGGAACTGCGCAAGCTCAAGCTGGAGCTGAACGACACTCGCCGGATGATGCAGAACACATCGGGCGAGCTGGTGAAGGGGTTTACGGAAATCACGCCCGAGCCTTCCAGTCCCACGATTCATTCCCCGGAAACAACGGCATTGCCGCACACGTCGTTCGAAAATGCGAAGCGCAGCCGTGCCCGCGCTAAATCTGGGACGGGAAAAAAACATGGCAAAGCCCGAAAAGCCCGGCGCCGCTGAAGGCAGCCTGATTTCGCACCTGCTGGAGCTGCGCGACCGCCTGCTCTACTCGGTGATTACTATTGCCGTGGTGTTCTTCGGATTGATTCCGTTTGCGAGCGAAGTGTACACGGTGGTGGCCAAGCCGCTGATGGGTGTGTTGCCGGCCGGCGCCACCATGATCGCCACCGAAGTGGCCTCGCCGTTCCTCACGCCCATCAAGCTCACGCTCGCCGTGGCGATTGTGATCACGATTCCTTTCCTGTTGTATCAGCTGTGGGCCTTTGTGGCGCCGGGCCTGTACAAGCACGAGCGGCGGCTGGTGTTCCCGCTGCTGCTGTCTAGCACCATTTTGTTTTACGGCGGCATGGCTTTCGCCTATTTCGTGGTATTCCCCATGGCGTTCGGATTTTTCGTGCATGCGCTCCCGCCGGGCGTGACTATGATGACGGACATCCGTTCCTACATGGACTTCGTGTTTTCCATGTTCTTTGCCTTCGGCATTGCCTTCGAGGTGCCGATCGCGGTGATCCTGCTGGCGCGCATGGGCGTGATCAACCCCGACACGCTGGGGCAGAAGCGGCCCTACGTGATCCTGTGGGCCTTCATCGTGGCCGCGGTCATCACGCCGCCGGATGTTTTCTCGCAGTTTTTTCTGGCTGTCCCGATGATCATATTGTTCGAGGTCGGCCTTTTCGTCGCGCGCTTGATGAAACGCGCCGCTGACGCCGCCGTGGACAGTGGCCGGCGCAATCTGACCGAAGACGAGATCGAGGCCGAGTTCAACAAGCAGGATTAGGTTTTTTTCAGGCCAGTAAACGTCAGGGGAGCATACGAGCAGGTTATTTTGTGACTGCCGCGCGCGCCGGACGCTCGATGGCCGTGGCTTCCAGCATTATCGATTTTCCCTCGCGCAGTACTTCCATCTTTACGCGACTGCCGGGCTTGCGGCTGGAGATTATCAGCAGGGCCTCACGTGCCTCGATGATTCTTTTGCCATCGATGGCGATCAGCACGTCTCCCGGTTGCAGGCCCGCGTTATGTGCGGGACCACCGCGCACCACGCCAACCACCACCACACCGGTGGTATTCTTGAGTTCGAGCGCACGTGCAATTTGTGGGGTAATCGATTGCGCCTCGACGCCGAGCCAGCCGCGCCGCGGGCGGCCATGTTCGATGATTTCTTCCATCACATTCTGGGCGAGGCTGGTGGGTATGGCGAAACCGATGCCCTGGTTACCGCCACTGCGCGAGAAGATGGCGGTGTTGATGCCGACCAGGTGGCCCTCGGCGTCGATCAGCGCGCCGCCCGAATTACCCGGGTTGATGGCGGCGTCGGTCTGAATAAAATTCTCAAAGGTGTTGATACCGAGCTTGTTGCGGCCGGTGGCGCTGACGATGCCCATGGTCACGGTCTGTCCCACGCCGAAGGGATTGCCGATGGCCAGCACCACGTCGCCGACGCGCAGGTTGTCGGAGTGACCGAGCGTCATCACCGGCAGCATCTTGAGATCGATTTTCAGCACCGCGACATCCGTTTCCGGATCGCTGCCCACCACCTTGGCCTGCACCATGCGCCCGTCCTGCAGAGATACCTGAATCGCATCCGCGCCCTGAATGACATGGTGATTCGTCAGGATGTATCCCTGCTCGCTCATGATGACGCCGGAGCCGAGGCTGGTCTCGACGCGCTTGCGCGGTGTGATCAGATTGTTGCCGCCACCGAAGAACTGGCGGAATGCCGGGTCATCGAAGAACGGATGCGGTCGAACGGTGACCACCTTGGCGGTGTTGATGTTGACCACCGCAGGTGAGGCCTTGTCCACCGCCGTCGCATAGGAGTAGGGTCCGCCGGCCGGCCGTGGCGAGGTCTCGGGTGTGGTCTGGCGGATTTCCACGGTCGTGGTTTCTTGCCCGGCGATCTGTGGCCAGAAATACATTACGACAAAGGCCAGGGCCAGCCCCAGGACAATGGCTTGGGTCAGGTAAGACAAGGTATGGCGCGAAATCATGTTCTATACGTAAACCAGGATTGGTGGGCGATGATTCTATCTGATGTCCCGGTCCGCGCGCTCCATCATGGCCATATGGCGGATATCGGGGTTTCTTCGGAAAAAATGTACGCGATTTGATTTAAGCGCTTGACTCCGGCAGGGATGATATATAATCCTATGCGCCGTTTTCAGGGCCTGACTCGTAACGATTAATTGGCTGATTCGCATTATAAAATTACGCCAGTGCGCGTGATTTTTTATTTTCTGCTCTACCAGATTGAGGGGGTTTCATGGGTGAAGAGGTTGTCAATCCGCGCCGCCGGCGCTTGCTGGCGATCACCAGCGGATTAGGAGTGGTTGGAACGGCCTTTGCGCTCACCCCCTTCGTCCTCAGCATGTTCCCGAGCGCGCGCGCCAGGGCCGCCGGCGCGCCGGTCGAGGTCGATATCAGCAAGCTCGAGTCCGGCCAGTTGCTCACGGTCGAGTGGCAGGGCAAGCCGGTGTGGATCCTGCGCCGTACGCCAGCCATGCTGAAGTCACTTCCCGAAGCTGAACCGCTTCTGGCCGATCCGGGGTCCAAAGTCGTCGACCAGCAACCTTCTTATGCGCAAAACGGGGCGCGCTCCATCAAGCCGGAAATCCTCGTGCTGGTCGGTATCTGCACGCATCTGGGCTGTTCGCCCGACAGGCGTCTCGACGCCGGTATTGCCTCGGGTCTCGGTGACGACTGGAAGGGCGGGTTTTTCTGCCCCTGCCACGGTTCCAAGTTCGATCTCGCCGGTCGCGTTTTCAAGAACGTCCCGGCGCCCACCAATCTGGTGGTGCCACCACATGGCTATCTCTCCGACACGCGCATTATCATTGGCGCTGACCAGAAAGGAGCCGCGTAATGGAAAAGCTGCTGACCTGGATTGACGACCGTTTCCCTCTGACCAAAGTCTGGAAAGAGCATCTCGCCGAATACTACGCGCCCAAGAATTTCAATTTCTGGTATTACTTCGGGTCGCTGGCGCTGCTGGTGTTGGTGATGCAGATCGTCACCGGTATTTTCCTCACCATGCATTACAAGCCGGACACGCAGCTGGCGTTCGCCTCCGTCGAGTACATCATGCGCGACGTGGACTGGGGCTGGCTGATCCGCTACATGCACTCCACCGGCGCCTCTTTCTTCTTTATCGTCGTGTACCTGCACATGTTCCGCGCCATGCTCTACGGTTCGTACCAGAAACCGCGCGAGCTCATCTGGCTGTTCGGCGTAGTCATCTTCGTCGCGCTCATGGCCGAGGCCTTCATGGGCTATCTGCTGCCGTGGGGCAATATGTCCTACTGGGGCGCGCAGGTGATCATCTCGCTGTTTGACGCCATCCCGGTGATAGGCCCGACACTGTCCGAATGGATACGTGGTGACTTCGTGGTGGCTGACGCAACGCTCAACCGCTTCTTCGCGTTCCATGTCATTGCCATCCCGCTGGTCCTGGTGGCGCTGGTGTTTGTGCACATCGTGGCCCTGCACAAGGTCGGCTCGAACAACCCGGACGGCGTCGAGATCAAGAAAAAGAAGGGGCCGGACGGCCACCCGCTCGACGGCATCCCGTTCCATCCCTATTACACGGTGAAGGATATCGTCGGCGTGACGGTGTTTCTCATGCTGTTCTCGGCCGTGATGTTCTTCGCGCCGGAGCTGTGGGGCTGGTTCCTCGAACCCGACAACTTCGTGCCGGCCAACATCCTGCAGACGCCCACGGAGATCGTGCCGCTGTGGTACTTCACCCCCTTTTACTCGATTCTGCGCGCCAACGTGTATAACTTCCTGTGGGTCGACGCCAAAATCTGGGGCGTGGTCTTCATGGGGCTGTCTATCGTGGTGTTTTTCTTTCTACCCTGGCTGGATCGTTCCCCGGTCAAATCCATCCGCTACCGCGGCGGGAAATATAAAACCGCCCTCGCCATTTTCGTGGTGAGCTTCTTCATTCTGGGATATCTGGGCACCAAGAGTCCGGAAGTGATCAGCCTGTTCTGGGTCAAGAACGTGTACTGGGTGCAGGGCTTCACGGTCCTGTACTTCGCTTTCTTCTTCCTGATGCCGTGGTACACCAAATATGACAAGACCAAGCCGGTGCCGGAAAGGGTGACCTCGAAATGAAAAAGCTCCTGATGTTGGTGGTCATCCTGGGTCTGCCGGCCGGCGTGTTCGCGTCGGGCGGACATAAATCCTGCGGCACGGTCGAGTGCGATCCCGTCGATGTCGATCTCAGCGACAGGGCCTCGCTGCAACGTGGGGCGCGCATTTTTGTCAACTACTGCCTGTCCTGTCACAGCGCGAGTTACATGCGCTACAACCGCATGGGCCGCGATCTCGGCATCAGCGACGAGCTGGTCAAGGACAATCTGCTGTTTGCCGCCGACAAGGTGGGCGACCTGATGAAGGCGGTGATGCCCAGGGAAGACGCGCGCGACTGGTTCGGAGTGGCCCCACCCGATCTGTCGTTGATCGCGCGTTCGCGCAAGCCGGCCTGGGTCTACACCTACATGCGCAGTTTCTATCGCGACAACAAGTCGCCGTCTGGCTGGAACAACACGGTGTTCGCGCACGTGGCCATGCCCCACGTGCTGTATGAGTGGCAGGGCGATCAACGCGCTGTGTTCAAGAAGGACGCCCACGGCGCCGAGGTGTTCGAGCGCCTCGAGCTGGAACGTGTTGGTACCATGGACAAGAAGGATTACGACCGCGCCATGCGCGACCTGACGAATTTCCTGGTTTATCTTGGCGAGCCGGCCAAGTTGGTGCGTTACGAGCTCGGCATCTACGTGCTCATTTTCCTGGCGGTATTCCTGGTGTTTGCCTATCTGCTCAAGAAGGAATACTGGAAGGACATCCACTGATTCAGCAAAACAATTCACGGACAGCGGCGGTGAGTCGCCCCGGAGAGACATGATAGATAAAAATGCAATGAACACGCCCGCGGCGCGCAAGCCCATCATGACGCTGTACTCGGGCACGTCCGATCCCTGGAGCCAGCGCACACGCATCGTCCTGTTCGAGAAGGACATCGACTGCCAGATAGTGGACGTTGACGTCGCCAAAAAACCGCGCGAGCTGGGCGAGCTCAACCCCTACAACCAGGTGCCGACCATCGTGGATCGCGACCTGGTGCTGTACGAATCCAACATCATTAATGAATATCTCGATGAGCGCCTGCCACACCCGCCGCTGATGCCGGTGGACCCGGTGTCGCGCGCCCGTGCCCGGCTCATGCTGGTGCGTTTTGACCGCGACTGGTACAGCCTGATCCATGACATCACCGGGGGCGACAAGAAATCCGCCACGCGCGCGCGCCACACGCTGCGCGACGGGCTGACGGTGATCTCGCCGATCTTCAAGGAGCAGGCGTTTGCGCTGGGCGATGAATTTTCGCTGGTCGATTGCTCGCTCGCGCCGCTGTTGTGGCGGCTGGATCACTGGAACATCGATTTGCCGCGCCAGGCCAAGCCCATCCTCGATTACGCCACGAAACTGTTTCAGCGCAAATCCTTCAAGTTGTCGCTGACCGAGGCGGAAAAGGCGATGCACTCCTCTACCCGGTGAAGCGACAGACCCGGCGCCCGATTTGTTCCCGCACGCTGCCCCGCGGCGCATGACCCCGATCAAGCTTTATCTTCTGCGCGCCGTCTACGACTGGGCGGTGGACAACAATTTCACGCCGCAGGTACTGGTGGAAGCCACCGCTGCCGGTGTGAAGGTCCCGACGAATTACATTCAGGACGGCCGCATCGTGCTGAACATTAACCCGAGTGCCGTGGGCCAATTCGAATTCGCCGCCGAGGCTCTGCGGTTTTCGGCCCGTTTCGGTGGCCGCAGCTTTTCCGTCGAAGTCCCGTACCCCGCCGTGCTCGCGATTTACGCGCGCGAGAACAACCAGGGCATCACGTTTCCCGAATTGCCGTCCGGTGACAAGCCGGACCCCGATCCGGAGAGCAGTCCGCCGGACAGCAAGCCGCCGGGCAAGGGCCCCAGCTTGCGCGTCGTGAAATAGCGCGCACGTCGTGCGGTTCACGCCGTCGATACAACGATCGTGTCCGGCGCCAGTTTTTTGGGTTATGTTAAAGATAAAATTGGACAGGATTTACAGGATTAAAACAGGATTTAATTTTAAGAAATTATAATCCCCCCAAGTCTTTAATCCTGTGAATCCTGTGAATCCTGTGAATCCTGAGAAATCCTGTTAATCCTGTCTATTGTTTTTCAGGAGACGAACCATGCAAGCCATCAAATTTCTTCTGATTCTTTCCGTGATGTTCATGATTGTCCCGGTGCGTGCCGCCGACAAGGCAATACCGGAAAATGCCGAAGCGCAAAAGAAAGAAGACTCGCGCAAGCGCGCCGAACGGCCAAAACGTGAGGCGATAAAGCTCTCGCCGCATGCGCGCGAATCAGCCCCGCGACCGGACGAGAGCGGGAAGATGAAAAAAGTGGCCCCACCGCGCGCGGAATCGCCGTTGCAGAATGTGCCGGCGCTCATGCAGCCGCCACCCGGCGTCCCGCCAAAGCCATCAAAATAGACAGCAGGGTAGCCCGGATGAAATGAAATGGAATCCGGGAAAATAATATTTCCCGCATTCTGTTTCGCTTCATGCGGGCTACCGAGGAAGCTCCCATGATCCGTGCCATCCAGGCCGACATCACGACACTGAAAGTTGACGCCATCGTCAACGCCGCCAATGAATCGCTGCTCGGCGGCGGGGGCGTGGACGGCGCCATCCACCGCGCCGCCGGCCCGCAATTGAAAGAATATTGCCGCACTCTCGGTGGCTGCCCCACTGGCGAGGCCAAGATCACGCCCGGTTACAAACTCCCCGCGAAGTGGATCATTCATACCGTCGGCCCTGTATGGCACGGCGGCCAGTACAACGAACCCGCGCTGCTCGCGAACTGTTACCGCCACTCGCTTGAACTGGCATTGGGGCATGACGTGAAGTCCATCGCGTTTCCGGGTATCAGTACCGGGGTGTATGGGTTTCCGAAAGATCAGGCGGCGAAGATTGCCGTGATGATCATGAGGGAGCATGAGAAGAAATTTGATGAGATTATGGCGTGTTGTTTTAGTGAGGCGGACAAGAAATTGTATGAGGGGAAATTAAATTTGTAGGGGCGCGATTTATCGCGCCCAGTTGAGCCGCCTTCGGCGGCGTATTTATTTGCGGTTCCCCGCACCGTGCGCGGTGCTCGGATGCGCCATACGGGGTAAGAGCAACACCTTTTCCTGCCGGGGTTACCGTGACGGGATGGATGCCTTGACCGGGAACGAGACAGAGGGGCAGTTGCAGTGTTATTGGGAGCCATCCTCACTGTCCCTCGGGATTGCTTGAATTGATTGGCAAATTCGCCTCAATTCTTTGCGGGCATATTCATGTTATACGGCGGTTTGCCAGTTTCTTGCATGTTATCTTGCAATCTTGCAGCCTATCTCCGGAACGCTTGCCCACAGACAAGGTGCAAGCGCATGATTTGACGGAGTTAGCTTCGATAACATGAGTCGTATAACGTTAATAACAGTCAATATGTCGTCTAATCATCGTTAGGTGCCATTGACACGTACATTCGCTTGGGGAGAACTCTCTATGAGGTTCGCATCTATTACTATTCTCGCCACAACCACGCTGCTGGCGACAGCCTTGGCCAGTGTCAGCGCAGCGCCAGCTGTCGGCGCCGCCCCGAAGGGCGATCCCACAGCAGTTGCTACCAAGATCATCAAGTACAACTTCCCAGAGTGTAAGCGCGTCTCTAGTGCCACGCGCAGATCCGATGGTTCGATTCGGGCGAAATGCGATGGCGTCGATTACCTTGTCTTCACTGTATTCAACGCCAAAGAAGGCAAGACAATAGAGGTCGCATTGAACTGCACAGCAGCAAAGGCCCTTTTGAACATCTCCTGCTAACGTCGCGAAGCGAAAATGGTACCTAACCCGTCACTCAACCCGACCGGATTCCAGCAGGGCGGCTCGCTTCGCTTGTTTTGTCTGGGGCCGGCGGGTTAGTTCTGGCGTTAGGCTTGTTCGAGGACTTTCAATAGAGTCGGGAGGAAACAGTATGGGGCTCCGTTTTCGAAGGTCAGTAAAGCTCGCCCCCGGTATCCGAATGAACTTCAGCGGCAGTGGCATAAGCTGGACGCTCGGCCCTAGAGGCGCGTCTGTTGGCATTGGGAAGCGCGGTACATACCTTAACTCGGGTATTCCCGGAACAGGATTCTACGCCCGGGAGCGTATAGGAGGCTCCGGTGCGGGTAGTCGCGCACGCGCATCATCCTACTCAAGTATGTCTGTCACTGTCGGAGTAACAGATGATGGAACGGTGTATTTCCGGGATGCAGATGGAAACCCTCTCGCAGAACATCTGATCAATGCGGCAAAAAAGCAACAAGGCGACGCAATACGAGATCTCATTCAAAAGAAGTGTGATGAGATAAATGCACAGATCGAAGCGCTTGGGGAAATGCACGTCCATACTCCGAACCCCAATGCAAAGCCCCAATATCAACCACAAGAGTTTCCAGAATCTCCGCCAGCAAAGCCGGTTCCAAAAAAGCCTGGGCTAATGGGCATGCTCTTCAAGTCCAAACGAGAAAAGACAGAAAGAGAAAACCAAGAAAGAGGTCGTCAATTCGAGGAAGCCCTAGAAAAATGGCAAGCGGCTAAGCGACAGTTCGATGAAGCCGAGAAACGTCGTAAGGATGTAATCGAACGAGGTATCTACTCCAATGTGGAGATGATGGAAAACTTCTTGGAAGAGAACTTACAGAGCATTGTTTGGCCACGCGAGACAATTGTATCAACGGAGATTCTTGATAACGGAAAAAAATTGTTTGTTGATGTTGATCTCCCGGAGTTAGAGGACATGCCGAGCAAAACCGCTTCGGCCCCCCAGCGAGGCTACAAGCTGTCCGTAAAGGAAATGTCAGCCGCACAGATTCAACGACTGTACATGCGTCATGTACACGGCATCGGGTTCAGAATTATCGGAGAAACTTTTAGTGCTTTACCCAACGCACAGGAAGTAGTGCTCTCCGCATATTCGCAACGCCCGGATCGAGGAACTGGCCATGTAAAGGATGAGTATCTTTATTCGGTGCGCGTAGACCGGGCTTCATGGTCCCGCATAAATTTTGACAATCTACAGAACTTAGATGTTGTAGAAGCTCTTGCACAGTTTGACCTGAAGCGAAACATGACAAAGACCGGTGCCTTCAAACCCATTGAACCCTTTGGTCCGTATGCGTAGCAAATCGAACAAGCCTAACAAGCGCGTGGAGTCGGACTCGCTACGTCGGCGCTTCGCGCCGCCTCCGCTCGCCGCTCACGCGCAGCGTTAGATGTGAAATGGAAATCTAGTATGGGATTAATCAACTCGATACACAATAAGATACCGGACGGGATTTATCGTACGTATATAAAAAATTTGGTTTCTTGGTTACAGGTTTTTAGTCTTAACTACCATTTTAAGCGGTATGTTCGAAAAACACTAAATCCAGATTCGGATATCAATAAAATCAAAACTGCGCCATGGGCATCTGAGTTATATCAGATTTGCGCAGTTTTGTTTGCGCTAGTTCTGCTTATTTTTGTTGCGCCGAATTTACCAATTGTTTCAATATGGGCTGTTGCCATTTTAGTTTTCATTTCACTATATAGACCACTTGAAATAACAATATTTCTTGTTAATTGGATTTTTACAATTACTGATGAAGTACACTCTTACAAAAGAAGTTTGGCTGGATTTCTTATTAATTTACTCGAATTAGTTCTATTTTTCTCCATAGCCCAGTTAGTAATTGGTTGTTACAAAACAAACTCAATACTAGATGCGATTTATTCAAATGCTAGGACAGTTGTAACGATAGGTCCGATCGGAAGCTATAATTATCATAGTTGTATTTACTGCGATATCATCTTATTGGCTCAAATAGGTGTTACGTCATTCTTGCTAATTATTGTTATAGCTAGCGCTGTTGGCGTAATCAAAGTCCCGCCAGAAGCTGGAAGTAAAAATGGAAATAACACATCTAACAAACCCATCCAGCCGACGCCAAAAAGCGGTGCGTCTGATGGGTGACGTTAAGTTCAATCGACACTCCAAATGGCCGCAACCGCAAGACTATTCTTAATTTTGGGCGGCATCAATGCCGCACTCGTGGTCATGCTCGGCGCGTTCGGGGCGCATGGGTTGAAGACGCGCATGACGGCGGAGATGCTGGCGGTGTACCAGACCGGGGTGCATTACCATTTGTTTCACGCGCTGGGGCTGCTGGTCA
Source organism: Sulfuricaulis sp. (assembly GCF_024653915.1). Lineage (NCBI taxonomy): Bacteria > Pseudomonadati > Pseudomonadota > Gammaproteobacteria > Acidiferrobacterales > Acidiferrobacteraceae > Sulfuricaulis > Sulfuricaulis sp. Next base: position 266,704 of record NZ_JANLGY010000013.1, read on the forward strand.
TTGGGATTGTGGCAACACAAATAGTTGACTCGGCATATCTGAAATGGGCCGGGTGGCTGATGCTGGTGGGAATTATTCTGTTTTCCGGGAGTCTTTATCTATTGAGCGTGGGCTGTATGCGTTGGCTGGGGATGGTGACGCCGTTCGGCGGCCTGTCGTTTATCGCGGCGTGGATCCTGTTTGTATTGGCGATCTTCAAGGCGCCCTGAAATTTGTGAACACACCAAGGTTTATTCTGATACTTGTTTTTGCGCTGGTGTCCCTGCCGGCGATGACGGCGGTACGGGAAGAAATTCCCGTTGCTCCGGAATTACCCGTGCCGGCGCAAGCGCCGGCCAAGCCATCCGGTCCGTCGGCCGAAGCAGTTTCGCGCGGCCGGATGCTGTATGAAAACCACTGCACGCGCTGCCACGCCAGCGTCCTGCACGTGCGCGAGAACCGCCGCGCGGATTCGCTGAAGGCGCTGGAGGGCTGGGTCCGGCGCTGGTCGGGGGAAGAGAAACTCAGCTGGAGCGAGGAGGAAGTCGTCGAAGTCGTGGATTATCTCAACCGCCGTTATTACAAGTTTCCTCCGCCCGGAGGGAAGAAATAGACCGGTTTGTCCCGGTTCGTCACCGCTGTCCTGAAAGCGTCGCCCTGATCTACCGTCCGTCCCCGCGCCTGGGCGCGGAATTCCCTTAAATATGCCTGTTTTCAAGCCTTGCCGTGGCTGGCACGTTCATTGCTTTAGATCCAGTGCATAACCTGGAGAGTAAGGGCAATGGAAAACGGACTGACTGCTGGACGATGTGTACGGACCTCGATTATCACACTGTTTTTGATGTGTTTCTTCGCTGTTCCCGCCTACGCCGATGATTTTAGTGTGCTGTTGAACGGCAAGGCGATCCATCTCGATAGCCAGCCGGGTGTCACCTACAACGAAAACAACTGGGGCGTGGGTTTTCAGTACGACATGGCGCCGGTTCAGGAAAAATGGGTGCCATTCGTCACGGCCTCGGAATTCAAGGACTCGAATAAAAACACGTCTTATTATTTCGGTGGCGGATTTTTGCACCGCACCAATTTTGAGTGGGGCAAGACCTCGATGCATTTCGATGCCGGCGGAATTGCCTTCCTTATGAAACGCAAAGGCTTCAAGGATGGCGACCTGTTCCCGGGCATTCTGCCGGTGGTGTCGCTGGGTACGTCGCGGGTCGCGGTCAACATGACCTTTATCCCCAAGGTCGACCCCAAGATGGTGCCGATTCTGTTCTTCCAGCTCAAGGTTACGCTCGGTACTTTTTAGCTCGCCTGTCAGGCGCGCCGTAACGGCGGCGCGCTAACAAATTCGCGGCAGCGGGTCGTCTTCCAATTCATCCAGCATGCGCTCACCTCCGAGCGCGGTTTGCATTTCCACAAAACGTTTGCTTTTATCGACCTTGCCGATCAGGGCCGCGTCCTGCCCTTGTGGCAGAGCACGCCAGGTAGCCAGCGCGGCCTGCGCCTGATCGGGCGCGACCACGGCCACTACCCGGCCTTCGCAGGCGAGGTATAGCGGATCGTAGCCGAGCAATTCGCACACCGATTCAACGATCTCGCGTACCGGGATGGCCGTCTCATCCATATAGATACCCATGCCCGTAGCGCGGCGGATTTCATGCGCGATCATGGCCAAACCGCCGCGCGTGGGATCGCGCATGAAGCGCAGTCCGGGGAATGACAACAGCGCCTGTGTCAGCGGCAACACGCTGGCGCAATCGGATTTCAAATCGCCGCGCATGCCAAATTGTTCGCGCGCCAGCATCACCGCGATGCCGTGGTCGCCCACCGGTCCACTGACGAGAATGGCATCGCCATCGCGTATTTGCTTCATGTCGAGCTTAAGGCCTTTCTTCCTGACACCGACACCGGTAGTGGCGAGGTACAGCCCGCCGCCTTCGCCGCGTGGCACCACCTTGGTGTCGCCGGCGGCCACGCGTGCGCCGGCCTCTTTGGCCGTGCGCCCGAGACTTTCAATGACGCGTTCAAGCAGCGCGACTTCCAGCCCTTCTTCGATAAAGGCGTTGAGCGAGAGATACAGCGGCGTCGCTCCCGCCACCGCGAGATCGTTAACCGTTCCGTGTACCGCCAGTGAGCCGATATCGCCGCCGGGAAACTCCAGTGGTTGCACCGTGAAGCCGTCCGTGGTGATCATGAGTTCGCCGTCCGGTGTCGGTAGCGGTACCGCGTCGGCCTGTACGTCCAGCAGCGGGTTGGCCAGATGGCGTGCAAATACCTGTTCGATCAGTTCGCGCATCAGGCGCCCGCCGTTACCGTGTGCCAGCGCAATATGTTTCACGCCGAGGATGTCGGGTTTGGCGTTCATGCGGGCCTGCTTCCCATCTCAAAGATCTGGCCAAAGCTGATGCCGGCGTCATTGCACGGGACTTGGTGCATGAGGCGCACGTCGAATCCGTTTTCCCGCAGCGCCGCCAGGGTGCGTTCCGTCAGCACACGGTTCTGGAACACGCCGCCAGTAAGACCCACGGCCAGCTCGCCGTGTTCCTCGCGCAGCGCAATGGCTTGCGCCACCATCGCCCGCACCAGGCTGGCATGAAAACCATCGGCGCGTTCGCTGACGGTGAGTTTTGAATTCATCAGATAAGGCAGGAGTGGCGCCCAGTCGGTCTCCCAAAACCCCTGCCGGTTTTTTGCCATGGGCAGGGGAATCGCCAGCGCACTGTCATCGGTGCAGGCGGCTTCCAGCAGCATCGGTCCCTGACCTTCATAGCTCGATCGGAAATGCAGCCCGGTCAGAGCCGCCGCGGCATCGAATAGCCTTCCGGCCGATGTCGTTTGCGGGCAGTTCAGGCGCCGCCGCCAGGCGTGATGCGCCAGCATCGGGTCTTCGGGACATTGCTTCCATTCGATCCCGGCCTCCCAGCACAGCGACAGCGCCGAGCGCCAGGGTTCACGCCCGGCCTTCTCGCCACCGGGCAGATAGAATGGCCGCAGACTGCCGGCGCGTTGCCAGTGTCCGGGCGATCCCAGCAGGGTTTCGCCGCCCCAAAGCGTGCCATCGGCGCCGTAACCGACGCCATCCCACGCGAATACCAGCCAGTTATTCACATCCGCATGTTCGCCGGCGAGGGCCGAAGCATGCGCGTAATGATGCAGCACCGGTGTGACCGGCAGGCCAGCGCGCCGCGCCCAGCGCGAGCTGACATATACCGGATGCGCATCGCACACGATGGACCGGGCGCGCACGTCGTAAAGGTTTTGCAGATCGGCGATCACCTGCTCGAACACGCTGAGGCTGCGCGGTGCGTCGAGGTCGCCGATGTGGGGTGAAACGATAACGCGATCACCCCAGGCGAGTGCGACGGTGTTTTTCATGTGGCCGCCGACGGCGAGCACTGGTTTCTCCAGTATGAACGGCAGCGTCAGCTCCAGCGGTGCAGTGCCGCGTCCATGACGCAACGGGCGTGCGAAGCCGGCGATCACTCGATAGACCGGATCGTCCGCCGGGCGCTGGATCGGGCGGTCGTGATGCAGAAACCCTTCCGCGACATGGGCCAGACGCTGGTTGACGTCATCGTTTTCCGTCAGCACCGGTTCACCGCTGATGTTACCCGAGGTCGCCACCAGCGGTCCGTCGAACTCGTCCAGCAGCAGGTGATGCAGCGGGCTGTAAGGCAGCATGATGCCGACTTCGCGCAATCCTGGCGCAATACGTTGCGACAGCGGTGCGTGGATTATTTTGTTCACCAGCACGATCGGGCGCACGGGATCGCGCAGCCATTGTTCATGTTCCGGCGTCAATTCCGCCACCGCACGCACTGCTTCCAGGTCGTCCGCGCCGCGCGCGGGATACATCACGGCGAGGGGTTTGTGCGGACGCGGTTTTTTTGCGCGCAGTCGTGCGATAGCAATGTCATTGCGTGCGTCGCACATAAGGTGATAACCACCAATGCCTTTGACGGCAATAATCTTGCCGGCACGCAGTGCGGCCACCGCCTGCGCCAAGGCGGCGGCATTGTCGCGTGTCACCACATCAGTAATGTTTTGGTTCAGTTCCCTCCCCCTTGACGGGGGAGGGTTAGGGTGGGGGTGAGAAATGTCCCCGGAAAATTCAGTTTCTTGTCCAGTTTGATCTCCCCCTCCCCCTAACCCCCTCCCGCGAGGGGAGGGGGGGAAACTTTTGGGAAAGGCTTCCGCAGCAGGCAAAGCGAAACTTAATCGTGGTCCGCAGGCGGGGCAGGCGATGGGTTCGGCATGAAACCGCCGGTCAAGCGGGTTTTCGTATTCGCGTCGGCACTCCGGGCACATCGCATACGCCGCCATGGTCGTGTTGTGACGGTCGTAGGGAAGCTTGCCGATGAACGTGTAGCGTGGTCCGCATTGGGTGCAGTTGATGAACGGATGGCGATAACGTCGGTTGACCGGGTCGCGCAACTCGCCCAGGCAATCGTCACAGGCGAAATAATCTGGCGGCACGTGGATGCGCGCCGGGGCGCCTTCACGGCTGGGAAGAATCTTGAAGGTTTCGAAGGCTTGTGGTTCTGCGGATGAGCGCGACGCCAAGCGCGGTCGTGCCAGTGGCGGCGCCTGTAGCAGCAAGGCTTGCTCGAACGTTTCCAGCGCTACCAGCGCGCCTTCCACCCATATCTCGACCGTGCCGGCTTCGTTGCGTACCCAGCCACGCAGGTCGAATCGATGTGCCAGGCGATAGACATACGGTCGAAACCCCACGCCCTGCACGCGCCCGCTGATCGTCAGGCGCAGTGCCTGACGCGGGGCGTCGGGATGAAGCATCTGTTGTGGCGTATTGCGCTTGGGCATGAGAGAGGATCGCGACGCTGTGCAGACCAGCGACGCGCTCAGGCTTCCCGATAGCGGGGATGCTTTTCGGAAGTCGCTGGGCTGGAATGATGCGCCGCCATTTCCGCATGCATCCGGGCGCCATCGGACTGGATTGCCGGGCGCAGGCTTTGTCCATGCCGTGCGCGTTGCCGTTGTGTGAGGAGTTCCTGCCGCAGCCAGTCAAACCAGGCGTCGAGGCCATCCTTTGTTTTCGCTGACAGACGCAATACCGGGGCCGGGTTGGCGAGCTGACGCAGGTAATGTTCGGCGCGGTCGGGATCGAAATCGTCCAGGGCCGGCAACAGATCGGTTTTGGTGAGCAGCACGAGATCGGCGGCGCGGAACATCACGGGGTATTTGGCCGGCTTGTCGTCGCCTTCGGTGACCGATAGCAGAGTGATGTTGCGATGCTGGCCCAGATCGAAACTGGCAGGGCACACCAGGTTGCCGACGTTCTCGATGAACAGGATGTCGATATCTGCGAGCTTCATATGATGCAAGGCATCGTGGACCATGTGCGCGTCGAGATGGCAGGCGGAACCGGTGGTGATCTGTACCGCCGGCACGCCCTTGGCGCGGATGCGCGCGGCGTCATTTTCGGTTTCGAGATCGCCCTCGATGACGGCGATGCGGAATTTATGCTTGAGCGCTTCGATGGTGGCTTCCAGCAGCAGCGTCTTGCCCGAACCCGGTGAGGACATCAGATTTAGCGCCAGCACGCCATGCAGATCGAAATGTTCTCGATTGTGCGACGCCACCTGATCGTTGGCACCCAGCAGATTCTTCAGGACCGTGACGGCATCCTGGCCCTGTGAATTCTTCTGGCGCGCCAGATGTTCGTTGCCCGGTGTAATGTTGCAGCCGCAGGTTTCACACATAACTGTTCTCCGTCTTCGCGAGCTCCACGCTTGCCAACAGCATTTCATCGCCGCTTAGCAGCTTTGTATGCCAGTCACCGCAGGCACCGCACACCAGCTTGTTCAATTCGGCATCGGTGTCCGCGCCGCAACTCTCGCAGTGCACGCGAATCGGCAGCCGTTCAATAATCAATTGTGAATCTTGCGCCACCGTGCCGGCGCTGGCCAATGGAAACGCCTGTATTAATAGTTCCGGTTCAACACCGGAAAGCGGGCCGATACGCACAATGATATGACGAATGCCTTCGGCTTGGTGCTGTCGGGCGATGTCTTCGACCTGGCTGATCAGGGCCTGACAAACTGACAGTTCATGCATGGGCTTGATAGGGCTCAGCAGTTGGTTGATCCGCCTCGCGATTTGATCCTAGCGTGAAAAAACCAATGGATTTTGACCTGTATCAATAAACGCTAATATTCCATGGGTTACAAATGCAGCGCGCAATCAACAACAACACCAGTACGGATACAGGGTGAATTGTTCATTTTGCAGCTTGCTTAATAATGCGCCTGACGGGGGCGCGGCTGCAAGTTCAAGGAAAACTCAAGCGAATCGTCAGGGGTTAGACCGACGTGGGCGCTATGCCTGAATTGCCAGTGAAAACCAGAACGCTCGTTCTGGGACTGGGCAATACGTTGCTGGGCGACGAGGGCGCCGGTGTTTACGCGGTGCGCGCCCTGCAAGAGAAGCATGCCAATCTCACCCATGTCGAATTCCTCGACGGCGGCACCCTGAGTTTCACGCTTGCCGGTTCTATCGAAGATGCTGAAAACCTCATCGTCATCGATGCTGCCCAGCTGAAAGACAAGCCTGGCACGGTGCGCGTATTCGAGGGAGAAGACATGGATCGTTTTCTCGGCAGCAATCGCAAGAGCAGCGTTCACGAAGTCAGCCTCATGGACCTGATGGCGATCGCCATTCTGGCGGAGTCGCTGCCGGCACGTCGCGCACTCATCGGCATTCAACCCGAATATCTCGACTGGTCGGACGCACCGACCGACGCCGTCGCGCGCGCCATTCCGCTGGTGTGCGACATGGCCATGGATCTCGTCAACAGATGGCAGAGAGAGGGGCGGTCCGAGCAGGGAGCCGGGACCCCGCGAAGCGGGGATGCGACCGGCCGCGAGTGGCCGCCGGCCGTCGACAGCGGAATATTTCAGACGGCAGGAAGACACGGAGGCGGCGAACGCGCATGAATCATATTAAAGGTATTCCCATCGCCACCGAAGGTATGCCGTTTGTCCCGGCGCTGAGCCATGGCAACGCCCTGCCATTACTGCACGAGATCGAGGTCCTGCTGAGCGATCTCGTGACCACGGGCAAATCCGCCAGCATCGATCTGCGCAGCTTGCCCATGCTCCCGGACGATTATGAAAAGCTTCTCGAGGTTCTCGGTGAGGGCGAGGTCAGCGCCACAGTCAACGTGCTCGGCCCGACGCTGGCGCGCGAGACGGCGATTCACGGCGTGTGGTGGGTCACGCACCAGAATGCCGACGGCGAGGTGACCGCGCAATTCATCGAAGTGACCTATCTGCCCGAAATACTCAAGACACATCCCGCCGACGCCCGCGCGGCGGTGGAAACATTACGTTCACGCCTATTGCAGTCAGCGCCAATGACGGAAGGAGATGACCATGCCGGATAATATGACTCTGGGTGAAAAACTCGTGCAACAGGGAATCAGTCGCCGAACCTTTCTCAAGTTCTGCGCCTCCATGGCTTCTCTCATGGCGCTGCCGCCGTCCATGGCCGCGGAAATGGCGGAAAAGCTGGCCAAGCTCAGGCGCCAGTCGGTAATCTGGCTGTCGTTCCAGGAATGCACCGGCTGCACCGAATCCATCACGCGCTCGCACTCGCCGACGATTGAGAGCCTCATTTTTGATGCCATCTCGCTGGACTACCACCATACGCTGATGGCCGCCTCGGGCACGGCGGCCGAGCATGCGCGTGAGCAGGCGATGAAGGAAAACGCCGGCAAATACCTGCTGGTCGTGGACGGTTCGGTGCCGGCCAAAGACACGGAGTACTATTCCACCATCGCCGGTATCAGCAACTACGACATGCTGGTTGACACCGCCAAGGGTGCGATGGCGATTCTTTCGGTCGGCACCTGCGCTGCCTACGGCGGCATTCCCAAGGCCAACCCCAATCCGACGGGCGCGGTCGCGGTGTCTGACATTATCAAGGACAAACCCATTATCAATATCCCGGGCTGTCCGCCGATTGCGACAGTCATGACCGGCGTGATCGCGCATGTGCTGACGCTTGGCACCATTCCCGACCTCGACGAATTGGGACGGCCCAAGGTGTTCTTCGGCGACACCATCCACGACCGCTGTTACCGCCGGCCTTTCTACGATCAGGGCAAGTTCGCCAAGAGCTTCGACGACGAGGGTGCGCGCAACGGTTGGTGCCTGTATGAGCTGGGCTGCAAAGGACCGACCACGTACAACTCCTGCGCCACCACGAAATGGAACGGTGGTGTGAGCTTCCCGATCGAATCCGGTCACGGGTGTCTCGGCTGTTCCGAGCCGGATTTCTGGGACAAGGGCAGTTTCTACAAGCCGTTGTCCACCGGCGAGTGGGGCGGCGGTCAAATTCTTGCAGCCGGCGTTGCGGCTGGCGCGGTCATCGGTGTCGGTGCGGCGTTCGCCGCCCGTAAACGCCAAGACAAGGCCAGCGGAGGTAAATAACCATGGATCTACTTGCATTCGCGAAGGGCCCGATACTGATGTGGTCGTTGATCATTTTTGTTGTCGGGGTGTCGTGGCGGCTGCTCGGGATACTTTTGCTGCGACGCAAGCCGGACTATTCAGAACCGCGAAGTAATGCGACGTGGTGGGGCGCGGTGCGCACCGTGTTTTCGCGCATGTGGATGCGCAAGGAGTTTCAGTCGCGCACCGCCTACGGCGCGGCGCTGGGTTACGTGTTTCATATCGGTCTGGCGATAGTGGTATTTTTCTTCGTCCCGCACATCCTGTTCATCAAGGATCTCACGGGGCTTTCCTGGGGCGGCTTGCCGAGCGGCGTGATCTACGCCACCGGCGTGGTGACCATGATCGCGCTGATCATCTTGCTCATTCGCCGTTTCACGCATCCGGTGCTAAAGCTGCTCTCGAACTTCGATGATTACTTCAGCTGGTTCGTCACCACCGCGCCGGTCGTCACCGGCCTGTTGGCGGTCGCGCATCTTGGGGCGCGCTATGAAACCTTGCTTGGCTTGCACATCCTGAGTGTTGAGCTGCTGTTTATCTGGTTCCCCTTCGGCAAGCTGATGCATGCCTTTCTATTTGCCATCTCGCGCGGTACCACCGGCGCCTTGCTGGAGCGCAAAGGAGCAGCCACATGAGCGTCACCGATATCAACAAGGAACATCCACTGGAGACGCAGGGGCCGCGCTTCGGCATCAAGAAGCCCAAGGCGCGCTACGACAAACAGGGTGAAATCCCGGACAGCGAGCGCGTGGAAATCGCCATGAAGAATTTCGTGCGCGACTTCGGTGCCCATGCGGCGACTTACATGGAGTCCTGCATCCACTGCGGCATGTGTGCCGAGGCCTGCCACTATTATGTGCAGACCAATGACCCGAAATACACGCCGATCTGGAAACTTGAACCATTCAAGCAGGCGTACAAGCGCGAGATGAGCCCATTCGCCTTTTTCTATCGCGCGCTCGGTCTTAAGCGCAAGGTAACGGTCGAGGAACTCGAGGAGTGGCAGGAACTCATTTACGATTCCTGCACCATGTGTGGACGCTGCACGCTGATCTGTCCCATGGGCATCGACATCGCCGTGCTCGTGAGCCAGGCACGCCATGGGATGTTCCAGGCCGGCCTGGTGCCGCACGAACTGTGGGCGGCTGCCGAACGTGCCGAACGCGAAGGCAGTCCGCTGGGCGCTACCCCCAAGGTATTCAAAGACCGCATCGAGTGGCTGGCCGACGATCACGAGGTCGATATCCCGGTCGACAAGGAACAGGCCGACGTGATCATCGGCATGTCTTCCATCGAGATCATGAAATATCCCGAATCCATCGTGGCTACGGCCAAGGTGTTAAACGCGCTCAAGCAGAACTGGACCATCCGGCTCGATGGCTACGAGGCCACCAATTTCGGATTGCTCTCGGGCAACTCTCAGTGGCAGAAGGACATGAGCATGAAACTCATTAACGCCGCCATCAAATGCGGCGCCAAGCTTTTGATCCTGCCCGAGTGTGGCCATGCCTACGGCGCCCTGCGCTGGATGGGGGCGAACATGTATGGCAAGCCGTTGCCGTTCAAAGTCATGCATATCTCCGAGTTTCTCGCGGAGAACCTGAAGAACGGCCAGCTCAAAGTGAAGAAAGTCAAAAAATCAGTCACCTACCACGATCCCTGTCAGGTCTCGCGCCGCGGCGGCGCCACCCCGGCCGGACGCACCGTTCTGAACGCGCTCGGTGTGGATCTGCACGAGATGACCCCCACGGGTGATCTCAACTGGTGTTGCGGCGGCGGCGGCGGTGTCGTCACGATTCATCGTGCCGATGACCTGCGCTACAAGGTATTCGAGATCAAGATGAAGCAGGTAAACGATACCGGCGCTGAAATGCTGGTCATGAGCTGCTCCAATTGCCGCCTGACGTTCGATGATGGTCAGTCGCATTTCAAATGGGACAAGACCGCGAACAGCCTGCTGGAAATGGTTGCTGACAATCTAGTCGAGGGATAAAAAATGGCCACTCAAACAGTTGTTGTCGATCCGATCACCCGCATCGAAGGCCACCTTCGCATCGAGGCCAAGACCGACGGGAACGGTGTCATCACCCAGGCGTCGAGCGCCGGTACCATGGTCCGCGGCATTGAAATCATTCTGCGCGGGCGCGACCCGCGCGATGCCTGGGCCTTCGCCCAGCGCATTTGTGGCGTCTGTACGCTGGTGCATGGTATCGCCTCGGTGCGCGCGGTCGAGGATGCCTTGAAATATGAAATTCCTGCCAACGCGCAGTTGATCCGCAACCTCATGATTGGCGCGCAATACGTGCATGATCATGTGATGCACTTCTATCATCTGCACGCGCTGGACTGGGTTGACGTGGTCTCGGCGCTCAAGGCCGATCCGAAAAAGACCTCTGAACTGGCGCAGTCCATCAGCAACTGGCCCAAATCCTCGCCCGGCTATTTTGCCGACACGCAGAAGAAGGTGAAGAACTTTGTTGAGTCCGGCCAGCTCGGCATTTTTGCCGGCGGCTACTGGGGGCACCCGGCCTACAAGCTGCCGCCCGAGGCCAACCTCATGGCGGTGGCGCATTACCTCGAGGCCCTCGTGTGGCAGCGCGACGTGGTACAGATCCACACCATCTTCGGCGGCAAAAACCCGCATCCGAACTTCCTGGTCGGTGGTACTCCGGCGGCAATCAGTCTGCATCCGCAGCATCAGGGACAGGGTAAGGGCCCGCAATACCGCGGCGGTGCCGGCGCCACCGCGGTGAACATGGTCGGCTTGCAGCGCGTGAAAAACGTCATTGATTCGATGCGCGCCTTCGTGGACCAGGTATACGTGCCCGACACGCTGGCGATTGCCGGCTTCTACAAGGATTGGGGCGCGCAGGGTGAGGGCGTGGGCAATTTCATGTGCTATGGCGATTTTCCATCGAAGGGCAACAACGACGTCGACAGTTTCCTGGTGCCACGCGGCGTGATTCTCAACCGGGATCTTTCGCGGATTCATGAAATCGATCTCAACGCCGAGGATCAGATTCAGGAGTTCGTTTCCCATTCCTGGTACGACTACAGCGGCGGCAAGGACAAGGGGCTGCATCCGTATAACGGTGAAACCAAGCTCAATTACACCGGGCCCAAGCCGCCGTACGAGCATCTCGACACCGACAAGAGTTATTCCTGGCTCAAATCACCGCGCTGGAAGGGCAAGGCGGTGGAAGTCGGGCCGCTGGCGCGCGTGTTGATGCTGTACGCCAAGGGCCACAAACAGACCAAGGAACTCGTCAACATGACGCTGAAGAAACTCGATGTGCCGGTCGGCGCGCTTTTCTCCACGCTTGGGCGCACCGCGGCGCGCACGCTCGAGACCAAGATCTTCGTCGATGCGCTGGAGGGCTGGTACAACCAGCTGATTGCCAACATCAAGGCCGGCGACGTGAAGACACACAATGAAAAACTGTGGGAACCCTCGACCTGGCCAAAGGAGTGCAAAGGCGTGGGTTACACCGAGGCGCCGCGCGGCGCGCTGGCGCACTGGATCGTGATCAAGGACGGCAAGATCGACAATTACCAGGCCGTGGTACCGAGCACCTGGAATGCCGGCCCGCGCGATCCGGCCGGGCAGGAAGGCCCGTACGAAGCGGCGCTCAAGGGACACAAGTTGCACGATGCGAAACAGCCGATCGAAATATTGCGCACCATTCACAGCTTCGATCCCTGCATCGCCTGCGCGGTGCACGTCACCGATCCGGATGGCGAGGAATTAACCAAGGTCAAGATCAGCTAAAGGAGACATCCATGAAACGCGGATATCAGATAGCGGCGGTATTGGCAGCGCTGTTTCTGGCAGGCACGGCGCAGGCGCATACCATCGGCGCGCACGGCGCGGGATTCGCCGCCGGCATGGCGCACCCTTTCATCGGGCTCGACCACCTGCTCGCGATGGTGGCCGTAGGCATATGGGCCGCGCAACTCGGCGGGCGCGCCATCTGGCGCATGCCGCTGGCATTCATGGCCATGATGGCACTGGGTAGCATGTTCGCCTTCGTCGGATTGCTGCTTCCCGCCGTCGAGGCCGGCATTGCCGTTTCGGTGCTGGTGTTGGGTCTGCTCATCGCGGTGGCGGCGCGTTTCCCGCTCGCGGCCAGCATGCTACTGGTCGGGGCGTTTGCATTGTTTCACGGCCATGCGCACGGCCAGGAGTTGCCGCACGCGGCTTACGCGCTCTTATATAGTCTGGGTTTTTTGCTGGCCACCGGGTTGCTGCACGCCACCGGCGCGGTTATGGGAAACCTGCTCAGTCGCGGCATCTCAACGAACTGGGTGCGTCTGATGGGTGGCGGTATTGCCGCCGCCGGCGTGATGTTGGTGGCTGTTTGACGAGCCGTAAAGCTTGCTGGAAGAACAAGAGTCACGCTTCGCCTGATTCATCAGCGGCCCGCCTTTCGCGTCATCAGAACACAGTCAGGTTCTTTATACCGCCATTGTATTGTTGTATGCGTCAGGCGGCGGTACCCCCTGGTTACGCTGAAATTATATTGACTTGTCCGTCTCAGATCCGCCTTGCTTGATAAATATCAAAGCAGCGGGAGTTCTCTTTCATCAGTATTCAATTATGTTCTCATTCATTGCTAGTTACGTGGCTCTGACGGTGTTGAACTCAGGCGCAGGGGGCTGACATGAGCGAAGAAATAGAAGATGAACTGCAACGGCTGCTCGATACCGAGCTCCAGGCCGAGGCGCTGGTGCGTGAGGCCGAACTCAAGCGCGAAAAAATGATCCGCCAGGCGCGCGCGGATGCACGCAGCGCCGAGCAGCAATTTGAGGCGAGGTTGCCGGAACTGCGCGCCTCGTTCATGGAAAAAGCCGAGGAACGCGCCGTCCAGGCGGTGGCGGAACTGGCACGGCGCTATGAGGAACGCCGTGCCCAGCTGCGTTCCCAGGCGAAGTCGCGCGAGGATGATGCCGTCAAGGCGGCGGTTGAGTTGCTGCTTGATACGGAGCGGGGCTGAACGTGGGCCCCGCCAGCCGCTACGCCTATCTCCACGGGCGCGTATCGCTCATGGGCGCGCGCTTGCTGTCGGAGACGGCGCTGGCAAATCTCAGCCAGGTGCCGGCGGATCAGGAGACGGAACTTCTCGCAGCAGGTGGTCTCAAGCCGCCATCGGAGGAGCAGACAGTCGGCGCAATGCGCTCACTCGAACAGCGGCTTATCTCCAGCTTGCTTGCCGATATCGTGGTGCTGACGCGCGCGCTCACGGGAGGCGCGCGGGATTTTCTTATCTATTGGGCATACCGGTTTGAACTCAGCAATCTCAAAACAATACTGCGCGCCAAGCTGTACGGCGAGAGCGTGGCCACCGTACGCGAGCAGCTGTTCGACATGGGACCGTTCGCGCGTCTGCCCGTCGATGAATTGTTGCGCACCGATGACGTCACCGAGTTGTTGCGCCGGCTCGAGGGGACGCCCTATGCCGATATCGCGCGGCAGGGACGGCGCATCTATGACGAGCAGCACGAGCCGTTCGCGCTCGATGCGGCCGTCGATCGCCAGTACTTCGCCGGTCTGGCCAAACGTTCCCGTGAGGCCGAAGGCGGCGGCGACCCGCTGCGCACGCTGGTCGGCAACCTGATCGACCGTATCAACCTGCTGTGGCTCCTGCGTTATCGCTTCGCCTACGGATTGCCGGCCGGCGAAACCTATTATCTGTTGATCCCGGCGGCCTATCGTCTTGGCGGAAACGAGCTCCAGCGTCTTTCGCAACTCGGCAGTTTCGAGGAGGTGATCGCGAATGTGCCTCCGCCCTGGGGACCGCTGCTCGAAGGAGCGCAATCGGCCGCCGAAGTGACCCTGCGGCTGGAGCGCGACACCTGGCGTCTGGCGCGCAGCGTCATGGCGCGGGGGGTATTTACGACGGCACGTGCGTTTGCCTATCTGCTTCTGCGCGAGAAGGAACTGCGTCAGATCCGTGCGGTGGTCAAGGGCAAGCGCCTCGGCGTTGCACCCGACCTCGTGCGCGAGGCCATGGGACTGGAGGCTGCGTGATCACGCGCAGCGCCATTCCGGAACCCATCCTTATTTCTCGAGGAGGCGTTTGTGTTTAAGCCCTTGCCCATGCAGCGTGCCGCCCTGTTTATGCTGAGTGACGATGCCCCGCTGGCGGCGCTGACCCTCGCCGAGCGCGGTGTTTTCAATCCCGAGACGACCCATCTCAGCGCCAACGACCTGCCCGAATTTCCCGGGGAGAGTTATCGCGAACTCTATCGCAGCGCACGCAGTCGCCTGGACAAGACTCTCGCGCATTGCAGTGCCCTGAAAGATGAATTGCCCATGCCGGCGCCGCGGCTTGTTTCCGAGCCGGAACTCGCGGCGCTGGACGAATGGCTGCGTGCCGTCTGGACCGAGTGCTCGAAGTGCCAGGAGGGGCTGCGCCACTTCGAGGAAGAGCGCAAGCACATCGATCAGCTGTTGCGAGCGATCGACAATTTTGCTGCGCTTGATATTGATCTGGGCCTGCTGGTCGGATCGAGACGTTTTATCGATGTACAAATCGGCACCGTCCCGGTCGCCCATGTTGCCAGGCTCAGGGAAGCGCTGGGGATTGCAGATTATCTGGTGCGGCCGTTTCTGGAGATCGAGGGTCTGACCCACCTGGTGGTGGCGGGGGCCGCGGGCAAGGAAGACGAGGCGCGTGGAGTACTGCAGGCGGCCGGTTGGCGCGCCATCGAAATTCCTCTTGAATTGCGCGAGCGGCCGGACAAGGCACGACGCGATTTGCAACAGCGGCTTGACAAGGTGCTGGAAGAAACTGATTTGCAGTGCCGCGTGATTGAAAACACGCAAAAGGAATTCAATGACCGCCTGATCGAGGCGCAGCAGGTGCTGGCCATGGTTGCGCCTTACGCCGAACTCGGCGAGGCATTGCGCGCGCGCGGCGGCCTCGTGGGAATCGGTGGTTGGGTACCGCGTGTCGATGTAGCGTCGCTGCGCACCGCGCTGGAAGAACGCTTTGACAAGCGTTTCGTGCTAAGCGTGCGTGACCCGCGGCCGGAAGAACGTTTGCAGGTCCCGTCGGTGATGCGGCACGTGTGGTTTTTGCGTCCGATTGTACAGCTGGTCAAGACCTACGGTGTGCCGCGCTACGGCGAAATCGACCCGACGCTGTTGTTCGCCATCACCTTTATCGCCATGTACGGCATGATGTTTGGCGACGTGGGACACGGCTTGTCGATCGCGCTGCTTGGTTTGGCGCTGCGCAAGCGCCTGCGGCAGTTCACACGCTTCGTCGTTGCCATCGGCCTGTCCTCGGCCTCGTTTGGACTCGCCTACGGGAGCGTGTTCGGCTACGAGGAGTGGCTGCATCCCCTGTGGATGTCACCGCTGACAGATCCGACCCGCATGTTGACGCTGGCGCTCTACTGGGGCATCGGGTTCATAGTACTGACGACCCTGCTGAACATCCGTAACCGGCTGGCTGACGGCGACTGGGAAAAGGCCTTGCTCGATCGCGGCGGACTCGCCGGGCTGCTGTTTTACCTGGGCTTGCTGTATGCCGGGTTCCGCTATGCGTCCGGGGCGGAGGTGGGCTGGCTCGAAGGGCTGGTGGTGCTGGTTCCGTACGCGGTCATTGTCGGTCATATATGGCATGAGAACGCCGTTTCCCTGGGAGAGCGGATATTGATTGTGGTCATAGAAGGCTTCGAGACGGTGGTGAAATATATTTCCAACACGCTTTCATTTTTGCGTGTCGCCGCTTTCAGCCTGAATCACGTGGCCTTGGCGATAGCGGTGTTTACCTTGGCCGGGATGCTCGACACGGCCGGCCACTGGATAACGGTGGTACTGGGAAACGTTTTTATTATCGGCTTCGAGGGGGCGATTGTCGCGATCCAGGTGTTGCGTCTTGAATACTACGAGGGCTTTTCGCGGTTCTACAGCGGCGATGGCCGAGAGTTCCGGCCATTGACGCTGGCCCTGGGAAGCCCGGGAAAGACGTAACGGAAGACAAAGAACGATTTCTTAAACGAGGAGCATCTTATGTACTGGCTAATTGGTCTGATTACGCTGAGTGTGCTGGGGCTGATCGGTATGGGAGTGTACCTGCAGTTGTATCCGGTACCACGTCCGCGACGATGGCTGCGGGGAGTACTCGGGACGAACGTGTTCGTCTTCGTGGGCGGTCTCATTGGAATTCTTTTTCTCGGTGCACAGGACGTGCTCGCGCAGACGGGCGCGGCCGCCGGTGCGGCTGAGATCTCGACTGGCCTCGGTCTGGCGCTGATCGGCATCGGAGTTCCCACGGGGCTGGCGGCAATCGGGGCGGGTATTGCGGTCGGTCCGGTCGGTGCCGCCTCGCTCGCGATCATCGCCGAGAAACCCGAGATGTTTGGCCGGACCCTGATTTACCTGGGTCTGGCGGAAGGTATCGCGATTTACGGTTTGGTGGTCACCATCCTGCTGCTCGGAAAAATCGGATGAGTGTCGGCACTTTGCCAGAAGGCGCCGAAACCGCCGCGACACCCACGCGCATCATCGCGCTCGGCTCGGCGGCGCTGACCGAGGGTTTCAGCCTGATCGGTGTCGAAACACTGCCAGACGCGACGGCGGAACAACTGGAGAACCTGCTCGCCGACATCATCAGACACAAGCAGAAAGCCCTGGTGTTTCTGGAGCACAATCTGGCGCGCAGCCAGGGGCCCTGGCTACGGCATGTGCGCGAAGAGGGGGGGCGCGTCGTGATCGCAGAAGTGCCACCGTTGCATTCGCCCGAAGAGTATCACCCACAGGTGGAGGATGTAGTGCGTGCGATTCTTGGCGCACAGGCCCTGGAGCTGAAGTCATGAACAAGCAGGCACAGATCAATGAACTCGAGGCTGCGCTGATCGCGCGCGCCAAGGCGCTCGCGGATGAGCATCTCGCGAATGCCGGACGTGCGCGCGATCAGGTGCTGGCGGATGCGAACGAACGCCAGCACCTGCGCGAGGAACGCGAAATTCTCGCTGCCAAGGCCACCGCCGAACGCACCTTCCGCCAGCGCCAGCAGGCCGCCGAAATCAAGCAACAGGAGGAAATCGACCGTCTGCGCTGGAATCTGGTGCAGAACGTGATGAGTCGACTAACTGCGGAACTCGAGCGGCTTGGCAACGACGAGAAAAACTATCTGCCGTTGCTGCGTAAGTTGCTGGCGCAGTCGGCCGGCGTGTTCGAAGAGAAGGATCTCGTGGCCGAGCTGAATGCGCGCGATCACGCGCGCCTGTCTGGGGATTGGGAGAGTTTTTGCCGCGACGCCGGGGTGAAGCAGCGAATCACGCTAGCGCCCGACCCGGTGGTAAGCCTCGGGGGTGTACGAGTGCGCAACGCCAGCGACACCATTCGCGTGGACAACAGTTTTGAGGGGCGCCAGGAGCGTTTGCAGGAGGCACTGCATCAGGTGGTGATGGAGCGTCTGTTCGCCTCAACCGCACCTATAGGAGCAATCATCGGTGGATAAGCGCGTGACGGGAAAAATTGTCGAAATCAACGGACCGATCGTGACCGTCCGCCTGCCGCGGGTATTGAACGGCGAGCAGGTGCGCATCGGCAAGCTCGGGCTGGTCGGCGAGGTCATCGGACGCGACGGTGATCAGGCGGTGGTGCAGGTGTACGAATCGACCGAGTCCGTGTGCCCTGGCGAAGACGCCGTGCCGCTCGGTCATCCGCTCTCGGTCGAGCTCGGGCCGGGACTGCTGGGTAATATTTTCGACGGCGTGCAACGGCCGCTTGAGGCCATCCGCGAACTGAGTGGCGATCAGATTGCACGTGGCCTCAATGTCATGCCGCTCGACCGCACCCGTACCTGGGCCTTCGAGCCTTCCAAGGAACTCGTGCGCGGCAAGCCGGTTGCTGCCGGTGCAGTGCTCGGCACCGTGCAGGAGACCAAGACCATCCAGCACCGCGTGCTGGTGCCGCCGGACGTCGAAGGTGAGCTGGTGGAACTGGCGAGTGCGGGCGAGTACACCGTGGAACAAGTGATCGCGCGAGTGAAAACCATGGACGGCGTGACGCGCGAACTCAAGCTGTATCATCGCTGGCCGGTGCGCCAGCCTCGCCCCTACCGGCGTCGCGATCATGCCGCCGAGCCGCTCATTACGGGTCAGCGCATCCTCGACACATTTTTTCCTCTGCTCAAGGGCGGCAAGGCCGCGGTGCCCGGTCCGTTTGGCGCTGGCAAGACCGTGGTGCAACAGCAGATTGCGCGCTGGTCGAACGCCGAGATCGTGATCTACGTCGGTTGCGGCGAGCGCGGCAACGAGCTGGTCGAAATTCTCGAAACCTTTCCCGAACTGACCGATCCCTACACCGGGCGGTTGCTCATGGAGCGCACGCTGCTGGTGGCGAACACTTCGAACATGCCGGTGGTGGCGCGCGAGGCCTCGATCTACGTTGGCGTGACATTGGCCGAATATTATCGTGACCAGGGTTATGACGTGGTGATGGTGGCGGATTCCACCAGCCGTTGGGCTGAAGCACTGCGCGAGGTTTCCGGTCGCCTCGGTCAAATGCCGGTGGAGGAAGGCTATCCGGCCTATCTTGCCTCGCGTCTTGCCGCGTTTTACGAACGCGCCGGTCGCGTTGAAACCCTCTCTGGCAAGCATGGTTCGGTCAGCCTGATCGGCGCGGTCTCGCCGCCGGGCGGCGATTTCTCCGAGCCGGTCACCAGTCATACCAAGGAAATCGTGCAGACGTTCTGGGCACTGTCCAAGCAGCTGGCGGACGCGCGCCACTATCCCTCGGTCGACTGGACTGACAGCTTTTCGGGCTACGTCAATGCCTCTGCCAAATGGTGGCACGCAAACGTTGATCCACGCTGGAGCGAACGCCGTTCCGAGGCGATGGGGTTGCTGGCGCAGGCCGATGAACTCGCACGCATCGTGAATCTGGTAGGTCCGGAAGCGCTGTCACCGGCGCAGCGCTGGGCGCTCGAGGGCGCGTCGCTGGTAAAGGAAGGCGTGCTGCAACAGAGCGCGCTCGATGAGATAGACAGTTTCTGCTCGCCGCAGAAGCAATTTCTGCTTCTGGATCTGGTACTGGATATCTATCACCAGGGCCAGGAACTGCTCGGCATCGGCGTGCCGGTGCAGCAATTGCTCGGCTTGCCGATTCTGGCGCGCGCGCGCCGGGTCAAATCTTCCTATACCAGCAAGCAAATGGACGAGCTCAAGGGCGTTCGCAGCGAGATTCATGAAGCCTTCGCGGGGCTTCAAACCGAATATGGCAAGCCGGTGGAGAAAGTGAAATGAAAGAGAAGGAATATCGCATGAGTTCCGCCGCGCGCGGCGGCCTGCTGTACCTGCGGGGTGTGCCGGGCGTGGCGCTCGGCGACCGCGTGGTGGTGCGCGATCATCGCGGGCGCAAGCGCAACGGCCAGGTGATTCGCACCTCGGACGAGGTGGTGCTGGTGCAGGTGTTTGAGGGCACCGATGACCTTGATCTCGAACGCACCTGGACGCGGTTTCTGGAAGAGCCGTTCGAAATCCCGCTGTCGCGCGATCTGCTGGGACGCATTTTCAACGGTATCGGCGCACCGCGCGACGGACGCCCGCCTCTGGTGTCAAGTCTGAAGCGCAATGTTAACGGCGCCCCCATGAATCCGGCGGCACGCGCCTATCCGCGCGAGTTTATCCAGACCGGCATTTCGACTATCGACGGCCTCAACTCGCTGGTGCGCGGACAGAAACTTCCGATCTTTTCGGGTTCCGGCCTGCCGCACAACCGGCTGGCGGCGCAGATCGTGCGTCAGGCCAAGCTTATCGGCGAGGACTCCCGCTTTGCCGTAGTGTTTGCTGCCATGGGCGTGTCCTATGCCGACGCGCGTTTCTTTGAAGAGGATTTCGAATCGAGCGGCGTGCTCGGCAATGTGGTGATGTTCACCAACCTGGCCGATGACCCGCCGATTGAACGCCTGATCCTTCCACGCACGGCGCTGACGGCGGCTGAGTACATGGCCTACGATCTCGACTTGCACGTGCTGGTGGTGATTACCGACATGACGAACTATGCCGAGGCGCTGCGCGAAGTGGCTACCGCCAAGGGCGATGTACCGTCGCGCAAGGGTTATCCGGGTTATCTCTATTCTGACCTGGCCGAGATTTACGAGCGCGCCGGGCGCGTCAAGGACCGCCGCGGCTCCATCACCATGGTGCCGGTTCTGTCGATGCCGAGCGACGACATTACGCATCCGATTCCGGACTTGACCGGTTACATCACCGAAGGTCAGATTGTGCTGTCGCGCGAGCTGCACATGCAGGGTGTTTACCCCCCGGTAAACGTGCCGCCGTCACTGTCGCGCCTGATGAAGGATGGCATCGGCAAGGACGACACGCGCGAGGATCACCCACGCGTATCGAGCCAGTTGTACGCCGCCTATGCCCGCGCGCTCGAAGTGCGCAATCTGGCCTCGATCATCGGCGCCGAGGAACTCGGCGAGACCGACCGCCAATACCTGGAATTTGCCAAGGCTTTCGAGGAACGCTTCGTCGGCCAGCAAGAGGACGAGGATCGTTCCATCATCGAGACGCTTACCATCGCCTGGCAGTTACTGTCGCTGCTGCCGCCCGAGGCGCTGACACGTGTGCGTGAGGCCGATCTCGCCAAGTATCACCACTATGAAAAAACGGCGGCAAAAGTGGCATGAGAGACCGGCTCAAGATTCCGCCGACCAAAAGCGCGCTGCTCGGACTACGTCGTCAAGTCAAGTTTCTCGAGCAGGGCCACGCCATGCTCGAACGCAAGCGTGAGTTGTTGACGCGTCTGGTTTATGAGCGTCTCGACCAGTATCGGAAACTGCGTGCCGAGGTGCGTGACGGACTCAAGCAGGCCTATCGCTGGCTGTCGTTGGCGCACATGCGTATGGGCAGCCAGATGTTGCGTCAGTCGGCACTGGGACTGCGGCCTGCCATTGATCTCAATATCCTCCCGCGCTCAAGCATTGGTGTGGAATACCCTTCGGTGGAAGCTACGCTGTTGCCGCTGCAGCCGGTGGGCCTGATGTGGACCGATGCCAGTTTTGACGAGACACGGACACGGTTCGCCCAGATGGCGGTGATGCTGGCGCGCCTGGGCGAGGCCGAGACGGCGCTGTGGCGCCTGCTTGACGAGCAGCGCAAGACCCAGAAGCGCGTCAACGCCCTCAAGTACAACGTCATTCCACGCTACCGCGCCACCATTCGTTTCATCCAGTCCGCGCTCGAAGAAGAAGAGCGCAACACGCTCTTCCAGATCAAGGTGTTGCGGGAAAAGGGGATAGGTGTCTGAAACTCGAATAACCAGACGCGCTTTAATTAATTGACACAAATCATTTCTTTTCGATTATGGAAATGTGTAAATAATGAATGTAATCGAATACCAAGCGGGAGGTGAGTCATGTTACGCAAGACTGTAACAGTAGCCGTTCTGGCGGCGTTACTTGCTTTGGGCGTTGGCTGTACCCGTGAAATCAGCTTTAAGCAGGACGTTTTTCCCATCCTGACAGAGAATTGCCTGTCCTGCCACAAGCCCGGCGGCGAGGGTTACACTGCCAGTGGTTTCAGCGTGGAGAGCTATGAGTCCGTCATGAAGGGCACCAAGCTTGGTCCTGTTGTGACCGCCGGCTCGCATGTCGGCAGCACTTTGGTCCTGCTGATCGAACGCAAGGGGCATCCCAGCATCAACATGCCAAAAGACAAGCCACCTCTGCCCGAAGGAAAAATTGATACCATCCGCAAGTGGATCGATCAGGGTGCCAAAAACAACTGAAGACCGGGACGGAAGGATTGAAGCGCCGTTGTGTCTGGGCCGCTGACGCCAGTCCGCTTTATCAGAGGTATCACGATAAAGAGTGGGGCGTAGCGATTCAGAATGATCGCAAGCTTTTTGAGTTCCTGATCCTGGAAGGCGCCCAAGCGGGGTTGAGCTGGTCAACGATTCTCAACAAGCGCGCGAATTACCGCCGTGCCTACGGAAATTTCGATGCGCGCAAGATCGCACGCTACAATGCCACTAAAGTCCGGCAACTGTTGAAAAACCCGGGAATTGTGCGCAATCGTCTCAAAGTCCGGGCCTCTATCCTGAATGCCCGGGCATTTCTTCAGGTTCAAAAAGAATTTGGCAGTTTCAACCGGTATATCTGGCAATTCGTCGGCGGGAAACCCGTACAGAACAAACGCCGGCGGTTCAAGGATATTCCGGCACAAACGGAAGTATCGGATGCCATGAGCAAGGATTTAAAGGAGCGTGGGTTCAAATTCGTCGGCTCGACGATTTGCTATGCCTTTATGCAGGCCGTGGGGATGGTGAACGACCACACCGTGGATTGTTTCAGGCATCGCCAGGTTTCAGTGAGACGCCGGCGTGGCTGATCGGCATAAATTACATTTCTTCCTGTCAGCGTGGATCATCATTCTGACTATCCTGCTTTCCACTGCAGCGTGCTCGCCCGGAAAGGACAGTCCCGAGACGCAGGTACGTGCGCTGATCGCGCAGGCCGAATCGGCGGCAGAGAAGAAAGACTCGGGCACCCTGCGCCGGTATGTCTCAGAAAAATATACCGACAGCCAGGGTCAGGATAAGAAAGCCATTGAGGCGATACTGCGTTATTATTTTCTGCGCAATGAGACGATTTACCTGTTCACCCGCGTCCAGCAGATCAGCTTCCCTCAACCGGACATGGCCCATGCTCTCGTGATGGTGGCGATGGCCGGTCAGCCGATTTCCGCGGTCGAGGAACTTGAGCGAGTTCGTGCCGATTTGCATCGATTTGAAATTACCTGGATGCGCGAGAATGGAGAGTGGAGGGTGACCCGCGCGGAGTGGCGACGCGCGGAGTTCGCTGATTTTCTCTAAAGGGCGCTCTAACAAAAAGAAAAAGTTAGACAGGATTCACAGGATTAAAAAAACAGGATTAGCAGGATTTCTTATATCTATAAAATCTTTAATCCTGTAAATCCTGAAAAATCCTGTTAATCCTGTCTATTTAATTTTGGAGAAATTCCTAAGACGCCCAGGGGGAGATGTGGTCTAATGAATTCGACTACACCGGGCCAATAGAGGCGAACATGGAGACAGGATTTCTCCCACGCGCCAGGTTTCAGGCACTGCTGGATACACTGCATCAGGCCGGTTACCGATGCGTTGGGCCGCAGGTGCGGGATGGTGCGATTGTTTACGATACGCTCGGCAAGATTGAAGTTTTGCCGCGAGGTATCCGCGATCAACAGGCCCCCGGCCGGTACCGGCTGGAAGATACGGCGAGCCCACGGTATTTCAGCTGGGCTAACGGCCCGCAGGCGCTGAAACCGAATCTGTTCACTCCGCACGAGGCGCTGTGGCGCTCCGAACGCTCAACGGCTGGCGCCATCCGTTTTGTCGATATCCAACCACCCGCCGATTTGATTGCCGTTATCGGCGTGCGTGCCTGTGATCTGGCCGCGCTGCGCCTGCAGGACCGGCACTTTCTGGAAGGTGCGTTTGTCGATCCTTATTATGCCGCCCGGCGTAAAAATGTTTTTCTGGTCGCCGTGCATTGCACACATCCGGCGGAAACCTGTTTCTGCGTGTCCACCGGCGACGGCCCGCATGCCACACAGGGTTTCGATCTTGCCCTGGGCGAGCTGGACGATGGCTATCTGGTGCAGGCCGGTAGTGACAAGGGAAATACGATCGCGGCGAAGCTTCCGCTTGTCCCGGCGACGGACGCGCATCGGCAGACCGCCAATCAGGAAATGCAGGAAGCGGCCCGACAGCAAACCCGAAGCCTGCCCACACGCAACCTGCGGGATGCGCTATTCGCCAATCTCGAGCACCCTCGCTGGGAGAACGTGGCGGAACGCTGCCTGTCCTGTGGCAACTGCACCTCGGTTTGCCCTACCTGTTTTTGCCATAGTGAGACGGACGAAACGGCGCTGGATGGAAAGCAAAGTTTGCATGTGCGCCAGTGGGATTCCTGTTTTACTCAGGGACACAGCTACATTCACGGCATGACCATCCGCGCCGATACACGCACGCGTTATCGACAGTGGCTGACGCATAAACTTGGCAGTTGGCACGACCAGTACGGACGCAGCGGTTGCGTGGGTTGCGGGCGGTGCATCGCCTGGTGTCCGGTGGGAATCGATATCACGGAAGAGGCGCGTGAAATCTGTCAGGGAGGCGGACATGACTAATGCTTCCGTCCCGCACGAAATCGAGGTGGTAGAGCGCATTCAGGAGTCACCGACCATTTTTACCTTGCGCCTGCGATTTACGGATCCGGAGCTACACGCGGCTTTCCGCTTCGAGCCGGGCCAGTTCAACATGCTTTATCTGTATGGTGTTGGCGAAGTGGCGATTTCCATTGTTTCGGATCCGGATGACGAGCGCCTGTTCAATCACACCATACGTGTGGTGGGGCGCGTGACGCGCGGGATGGCGCAACTGAAAGCCGGAGACCGCTTGGGTGTGCGCGGTCCCTACGGCCGCGGCTGGCCATTGCAGCAGGCGCAGGACCGGGACGTGATGATCATCACGGGCGGGCTCGGTTGTGCTCCGGTGGTTTCGGTAATCAATTATGTCATTCGTCGGCGCGAGCGGTTTCGACGCCTGGTCATCATGCAGGGCGTGAAACATTCCGACGATCTGATCTGGCGCCAGCAGTATGCACGCTGGGGCAAGCAGCCAGACACTCAGGTGCTCGTGGCGGCAAATGAGGGGGCGACACTCTGGCCGTGGCATGTCGGCAATGTGACGGAATTGTTCGATAAGGTGGAGATCGACGCTGCCCGTGCCGTGGTCATGATGTGCGGTCCCGAGGGCATGATGCGGGTTGCCGTGGATAATTTGCTCGAGCGTAACGTGCATGAAAGCAACATTTATCTGAGCATGGAGCGCAGCATGAATTGCGCAGTGGGGCTTTGCGGGCATTGTCAGTATGGAGGCAAATTTGTCTGCAAGGATGGTCCGGTATTCAGTTATCCGGACGTGAAACCACTCTTCGACATGCGGGGGTTTTGATGGCCGACAAACCCAAAGTGGCGGTGCACAAATTCGCTTCCTGCGACGGCTGTCAGCTCGCATTTCTGAATTTGGGAGAGGATCTGCTCACGCTGGCGCAGATGGTGGACATCGTGCATTTCGCCGAGGCCGGACCGGTAAATCCGGAAGCCGCCGTCGACATCGCTTTTATCGAGGGCAGTATTTCGATGCCGGAAGATCTTGAGCGCATCCGTCGTATCCGCGCCAATACCCGTTTTCTCGTCACCATCGGCGCCTGTGCCACGGCGGGAGGTCTGCAGGCGCTGCGTAATTTTGCAAACGCCGACGAGTGGGTTGCCTCGATCTATGCCAGGCCTGAATACATTCAGAGCTTGAGTACTTCCACGCCCATAGCCCAACATGTAAAGGCCGATCTGGAAATCTGGGGCTGTCCGGTGAACGGGCGTCAGGTTCTGGCCGCAGTACGATCGCTGTTGTCGGGCGTGAGCCCCTGGCTGGAAAAAGACAAGGTTTGCATGGAATGCAAGCGCCAGCACAACGTGTGCGTGATGGTGGCCAAAGACATTCCCTGCATGGGACCGGTGACGCGCAGCGGTTGTGGCGCCATCTGCCCGAGTTTCGGGCGCGACTGTTATGCCTGTTACGGACCGGCGGAAAATCCCAATACCGTGGCGCTGACACAACGCCTGGAAGGACTGGGACTGGTGCCCGAGGCCGTAGCGAGACGCTTCCACTTCATCACCGCAGCAGCACCCGCCTTCGCGGAGGCCGGTTTACGCGGAGGGAATATGCCCCATGACTGAACCGCGTCATATTCCAATTCAGGTGCCGGTGCTCGCCCGGGTCGAGGGCGAGGGTACGCTGGAATTGCGCGTACATGACGGGGTGATCGAAGACCTCCGGCTGCGAATTTTCGAGCCGCCGCGCATGTTCGAAAAACTGCTGGAAGGCAGGGAATATTCCGAGGTTCCGGACATGGTGGCGCGCATTTGCGGCATCTGTCCGGTGGCGTATCAGATGAGTGCCGTACACGCGATTGAAAGTATCTTGGGCGTGGAGCCCGGTCCCTGGGTGCGAAACATGCGTCGCGTGTTTTACTGCGGCGAGTGGATCCAAAGCCACAGCCTGCATATTCATATGCTGGCGGCGCCGGATCTTCTGGGTTATTCGAGCGTGGTGGAAATGGCTCGGAAATTTTCCGAGGAAGTGCGTCGTGGTCTGAGGCTGCAGGCACTCGGTAATGACATTATCCGGCTGCTGGGCGCACGCTCGGTGCATCCCGTGGGCGCGCGCGTCGGGGGCTTCCATCATGCGCCAAAACCGAAGCAGGTAAATCTGCTGTTGGAAAAACTGCATGCTGCCTTGCCAGACGCTGAAGACCTGTTGCGCTGGACGGCATCGCTTGAGTTGCCGTCAGATGATCAGGATTTCATCTGTGTGGCGCTGCGCCATGCGCGGGAATATCCCATGAACGAAGGCCGGCTGGTTTCAAGTCATGGTCTGGATATTCCGGCAGATCAGTTCGAGACACGGTTTGCCGAACAACAGGTGCCGCATTCGACCGCCTTGCATTGCTTGCTCGATGGCAGCCCCTATCTTGTCGGTCCGTTAGCGCGCCTGAATCTCAATTTCGACCATCTGCCGGACTCCATTCGCACGCTCGTAGACAATCTGGGTATCGGATTCC
Organism: Sulfuricaulis sp.; assembly: GCF_024653915.1. NCBI lineage: Bacteria > Pseudomonadati > Pseudomonadota > Gammaproteobacteria > Acidiferrobacterales > Acidiferrobacteraceae > Sulfuricaulis > Sulfuricaulis sp. The sequence goes on from NZ_JANLGY010000013.1 coordinate 293,810, forward strand.
CCAGCCGCAACATGCATCACAGCGTCGTGGCGCGCGCAATCGAGATTGTATTTGCCATTCGTGAAGCCATTCGTCTGCTCGAAGCCTATCGTGAACCGCAATTAGCTTACGTCAATACCATGCCACGCGCCGGCACGGGTGTGGGCTGCACGGAAGCGCCACGCGGGATTTTGTGGCATCGTTACGAGCTCGGCGCGGAGGGACTTGTTATCCGTGCGCGCATTGTTCCGCCCACCAGCCAGAATCAGTCACGCATGGAAGATGACCTGCGCCAGTCACTGCAAAGCTTTGGCCTTAATCAGCACGAAGATGCATTACGCCATTTTGGCGAAAGGGTGATCCGTAATTACGATCCCTGTATTTCCTGCGCCACCCATTTCCTGGATTTGCGTATCAGCCGGCAGGGTTCATGAATTGTCACGTGCACATCATCGGTATCGGTTCGCCCTTTGGGGATGACCGTTTTGGCTGGGCGGCAGCGGAAGCCTTGCGCCAAATCGCCGCTGTGAATGCCGCTCCGGCTGGTTTAATAGAAATTTCCATCCTGGATCGTCCGGGACCCCTGTTGCTGACGCATTGGCAGAACATGGATTGCGTGATCCTTCTGGACGCAGTTCGCTCAGGTGCTGCACCGGGAACATGGCATCGTCTTGATGCGCACGATCTCGCAGGCACAGGCGCGCAGTGGTCATCGCATGGTTTCGGTATCGCATCCGCCATTGAGCTTGCCCGTGTCCTTGGAAACATGCCGTCGCGATTGTTGTTGCGCGGCATGGAAGCGGATTCTGTGTGGACAGGGCATTCGTTGAGCCCCGCAGTGGCCGCTGCCTTGCCGTTTTTCGTGGCGGAAATTGCCCGGGAGGCGCTTGTGCTCGCGGATTCAGCTGCACCCGCTGCCGCAAATTGGGACTGATTCAGGTCTTTTTCGGCAGAGATTTCCCTTGTTTATCAGTCTGTCATGAGTCCGGATCAGGTTGGTCCTGGGCCGGAACAACTTATCCAATAAAAATCCTGCTGTTTCATGTGCTTATAAGACTGCGTCACAAGGTCTTATCGCCATTTCCTGTCTGAAAATCTCCGGCCATGGCATGAATGCTGCATCACCTGTGTACGAATAAAGCCCCTACGAGGTGTGCCATTGTATCAATCCTGTCCCTATCAACGCCCGGTCTGGGTGACATGGCTGCTGTTTTTAGTCGCGGCGATGGCGCTGGGTTGTTCCACGGCGCCCAAACCGGCGCCGGGCATCGCCATTGTGATGAGCGATCGTTCGCAAGCCTTTGTCGACGTCCAGCGTGAAATCGCCAAGCGATACAAGGAACGGATTCAAAATTATTATCTGGACGGAAACGCAGACATCACCGCAGTAAAGAAACACGTACAGGCCTCGGACATCTCCGTAGTCGTTGCCGTTGGTTTGCCCGCTGCCCAAATGGCGCGTGAACTTTCCGGCAAGCACGTCGTTTTCTGCCAGGTATTCAACTATGAGAATCCGAGCCTGGTGACGCCCTGGATGAAAGGCGTGGCCGCGACTCCCCCCGTGGATGATTTGTTCCGGACATGGAAACAGCTGTCTCCGCGATTAAACAGGGTAGGCGTTATCACGGGCGGGAATTTGCGCGATCTGATGGAAGAGGCACAGACTGCCGCTAAAAAACACGGCCTGAATCTGATTCACGTTGAAGCCAGATCGGACAAGGAGACATTGTATGCCTTCAAGCGGATTTCCCCGAAGATCGAGGGATTGTGGATGGTACCGGACAACCGCGTGCTCAGCCGCGCGGTGATTCGCGACATCATGGCCTACAGCGTCAGGCAGGGCGACCAGATGGCGGTGTTCAGCGATCAACTGCTGGCATTGGGAGGTCTCCTGAGCGCGGAGACTAGCGCCGCCGATATCGCCGAGCAGATTCTCCAGCGTGTCAGAAAAATACACAAGGATTCAGACGTGGGGGTAAGCGGACTCACCCAGACAACCATACGGATCAACTCCGTCATGGCCAAACGTTTGAACCTGAAAATCCCGAAGTCGATGCGCGCAATGACCCATGCACCTTAAAATGAAATTTATCCGCCGTTTCTATCTTCGCAGGCTGGCCGGGATGAGAAAACTGTACAAGCGGGTTCGCCGGCTGGTTGAACGCAGTCTCGCGAGTCGTCTTTTGTTTCTCCTCATGGCGGGTTCCGTCGGCGTGTATTTGATCGTCAACGTAGGTCTTTGGTGGACAGCCAGCGATCTGATTGACGACAACCTGGAGAAGCAGGCCGTACGCTGGTTGACCGAACTCGATGAGCTAGGCACGCCTCTCTATGCTTCATATGGTGGCAAGCATTTTTCGAATATTGACAAGCGTATCAAGAATTTCCCGGAGATCGCATTCATACGTTATTACGACGCCACGGGAAAAAAGATCATGGGCGAATTCGGCAACAAGCAGGGGAAAGAGGTGCCACCGCTTGAACCAAGACAAATTGCCGCCTTGAACCAGATGAGCGGCATGGAAAGAGTGTACCTGGTCGATCGCTCACTGCTGGCTGACTCTTTCCTCCGGTTCATCACGCCGATTCGCGTGCGATCCATGCATTCGGACGGACTGCTCAATTTTAGTCTGGAAAGTGAAAAACCCGAAAACGTGAAAATTATCGGCTACCTCGACCTCAGTATCGACTCGGCCTATTACAAGGGACAGCTGGTGCGAAGCATGGCCTCCGGCAGTCTGATTATCGCTGGCTTGTTGTTGTTGGGAATGTTATGCGGAAGCTGGATCATCCGGAAAGCTCTGGCGCCGCTTACGGCGCTGAAAATCCCCCTGGCGCGGCTCGCCCAGGGAGAAACCGATGTTGTGGTGGAACGCCCCAAGGATGCGGAAATCGCGGCCATCAGTGATGCCCTGAATACCACCATCAAAGCCATCAAGGTGAGGGATGCCGCGCTGCGCAAAATGGCAGAGCGGGATCCGCTGACTGACCTGGTGAATCGCGGTATTTTCCGGCGCGAACTGGAGAGGGAGATCGAGCAAGTGTCACATGATGCGTTGCCGAGCGCGGTGTTTTTCATCGATCTTGACCAGTTCAAGTACGTCAATGACACGATGGGCCACCCCGCCGGCGACAAGCTGCTCATCCGGGTGGCCGAGCTGCTCAAATCGCAAGCGCGTGACAAGGACGTGGTGTCGCGCTTCGGAGGCGATGAATTCACGGTGCTCGCGCGCAATGTATCGCGCGAAGACGCCATGGAGATGGCGCGCTCAATTAATCAGGTCATGCGCGACATGTGCCTGGTGGAAGGCGACAAGGTACTCAGCGTCAATTGTAGCATCGGTGTCGCCATGATCGAGCCGGGGCGCTACTCCGCCGAGGAAGTCATGGCACACGCTGACATGGCGTGCTTCGAGGCGAAGTCGCACGGTCGTAACCGCATGCATATGTATGAGGAGGGAGGAGATAGCAAGAAAGAGATGGTCATGGACATCGGCTGGTTCCAGCACATCAAACAGATTATCGAGCAGAATCGCTTCCTGCTCATGTATCAGCCGATTGCCGATGTCATGTATCCCGATAAGGAGAGCTATGAGGTTCTGCTGCGGATGCCTGGACCCAACAATGAAATTGTGCTGCCTTCTGTTTTTCTCCCGGTAGCGGAACGTTTCGGCCTGATGGCCGACATCGATCGATGGGTGGTTATTCATGCGTTAAAGGCGTTAGCGGATTTCCGCGCTTCGGGGCGGGACGTCATCTTCTCGATCAATCTGTCTGGACAGTCACTCGAAGATGCCACCCTGCTCCAGATGATCAAGAATCACCTGGCACAGAACGGCTTGCCGCCGCGCAGCGTGATTTTCGAGATTACGGAACAATCGGCCATGCGTTATCTCGACAAAGCAAGGCTTCTCATCCAGGGTCTGACGGATTTTGGTTGCCGTTTTGCCCTGGACAATTTCGGCACCGGCTTCAGTTCGTACAGTTATCTGCAGCAACTGCCGGTAAATTTCATCAAAATTGACGGTTCCTTCGTCAGGAACATGACGCGGAGTCCCATTGACGAAACCATGGTTCTCTCCATCATTCAGATTGCCCGTTCGCTCGGCAAACTGACGGTCGCCGGGTCCGTGCAGGACGAGAAAACCAGCGCCATGCTCAAGGCCTCCGGTGTGGATCATCTTCAGGGTAATTATGTCGGGGAACCGGCCGAGAAACTTCCGGTAACGCTGCGGGTGGTGCCCTCGGTGAAAAAGAATATGGGCTGAAAGCCCGCCTAGAAAGCTTGCCGCCAGCAGGAAGCGTGTATCGTCTGGCGGCATTCCTGATGTGTTTCTGCCATATTCCGGGGCTGTGATATCATTTTGTATGTGGTGAATAAGCAATAACGTTTTGAGGGGAGCGCGAGTGTCTGGTACGCCGCTATCTTTTGATCCCCAATAAGAGCAACAATCGTAATGATCGAGTTACATCAGGATGCGCTCTCGGGCGAGGGTATGGCGAGTGAATTCTCGCTTGCGTTTCACCGCGGCGCGCAAGGTTTTGCCGGGCTGCGCGAAACATGGCGTCAGATTGAAAATTCTCTTTCCGGCAAGCGGTTTTTTCACCTTTATTTCTGGTACCGCGCCTACCTCGACCACCTGGAGCAGGATCCCGATTCAGTGATCTTTTGCGTTATGTCGCGCGGATCTTCGCCCGTGGCGGTGTTCCCCCTGAAAATCGCCACGCAGAAGGTTTGCGGCGTCTCGGTCCGGGTTTTGCAGATCCCGACTCACGATCATATCGATTTGAGCGATTTTATTTTTTCCAAGACCAGCGAAAACGCCACCTTGCTGAAAGTACTGGTGCGTCAATTGCGCCAGGTCCCTGGCATCAAATGGGATATGCTTTACATTCCCGGCGCGCTGGAGGACTCGACAGCGGCTTATGCCTTGCAGCTTGCCCCACCCCCCCTGTGGCGCTCCACCCTTGTCTATAAAAGTAATTATGTGAACTGCGCCACGAGTTACGGTGAGGTCGCTGCCGGTTTCGATGGACGTTTCCGCCGCAACGTCCGCCGATTGAGCCGGCGGGCGCGGGAAATGGGGAAGATCCAATTTCACAGTTACCGGTCTGTTGAGGACATCAATCGTCACTTTCAAGAAATTCTTGATGTTGAAGCCGCTGGCTGGAAGGGCGAGAGTGGAACGAACACGGCAATTGCCTGCGATGAGAAGGCCGGCCGCTTCTATAAAAGCCTGGTGGAGGGTTTTGGCCCTTCCGGCCAGTGCATGCTCAATCTGATGCTGCTCAACGATAAATGCATCGCCGGGCAGCTGTGCCTGCTAGTCGACGGCACCGTCTATATTCTCAAAATAGGTTTTGACGAAGCCTATGCCGCGATTGCGCCGGGAAACCTGATCATGGAGCAGTTATTCCTTCAATGCGCGGAAGACAAGACGATAAACACAATAAGTTTTGTAACGGGCAAGGACTGGAATTATTTGTGGGGCGCGAAGTCGCTGCAGGTATACGACCATCAAGTTTTTAACTGTGGCACTGTGCGTGGATGGATCGGTTATCTGCTGTGCCGCACGAAAGATCTGGCACGCTCGCTGTCGATATATTCTGGATTAAAAAGAGAAAGTCCAGCAATAACCTGACTCACATCCAATATCAAATCCGTTGCCAACGCTGGCGACAAGAAATCCATTGCTGACTTAACCGGAAAACCTGACGATGAATATACTTGGCCTCAATTACTTTTTCCACGATTCCACCGCCTGCCTGCTGGTGGGCGGGCGCATGGCGGCCGTGATCGAGGAGGAACGGCTCACGCGCAACAAGCATACTGGGGTGTTCCCCGAGAAAGCCATCCAGCGTTGCCTGGAAATGTACAACCTCAAGCCTTCGGATATAGACGCGGTGGCTGTTTCCATCAAGCCGTCCAAGGACTGGTTCACCAAGACGATATACGGGTTGACGCATATTACAAACGCGCGCCCGTTTCTCCATCACGAAATTCTCAGAGCCTATTTCAAGCAGCGCTCTCTGTGGGACTGGTACCGGAAAATGTGGCCTTCAAACGGACCGAAGGTGCATTTTGTGCCGCACCACGAGTCGCACGCGGCCGGAAGTTTTCTGGTTTCTCCATATGAAAGCGCGGCGATATTGAGCCTCGACGGTTCGGGCGAATGGGCCACTTCATTCCTGGGGGCGGGTGAGGGTACCAAGGTCACCTGTTTCCAGCAGAGTTATTTCCCCATGTCGCTCGGGTCCATCTACGAAGCGGCCACCGAATTCTGCGGATTCAAGCCGAATTACGACGAAGGCAAAACCATGGGGCTCGCGCCCTTTGGCGATCCAAAACCTTTTCAGAAAATTGTGTCGGATATCGTAAAGGTTGATGATGACGGAGCGATCAAGATCGACCTGTCTTATTTCAATTATCAGTACTGGGGTTACCGGCGCTGTTCCCAAAAGTTCTACGATACCTTCGGGCAACCGCGAAAGGGCAAGGATTTCGCGGATCATCACCACAACGTGGCTGCTGCTTTTCAGCATGTCCTGGAAGAGCGGGCGCTGGAGCTGTGCGCGGTATTGCGAAAAAAGACCGCACACCGCCATCTCATCATTTCGGGGGGCGTGGCACTGAACAGCGTTGTGAACGGCCGCATCGTGCGTGAAAGCGGATACGAAGATATCTACGTCATGCCGGCGGCGGGCGACAACGGCACTTCTATCGGCGCCGCTTATTATGTTTATCATGTGGTGCATGGACATCCCCGCACCGAGGTTCACAACGATCCCTATCTCGGTACTTCTTATTCCGACGAGGAGATCGGCAAGTTGATTCGTGAATGCAAGCTCACGGCTGTAAAACACGATGACATTACCGGCGAGGCAGCGCGCCTGCTGGCCGAAGGAAAGATCCTTGGCTGGTTCCAGGGCCGGATGGAAATCGGGCCACGGGCGCTTGGCAACCGCAGCATTCTGGCGAATCCGACGCTGCCCCACATGAAAGACAAGATCAATGCGGAGGTCAAACATCGTGAGGCCTACCGGCCGTTTGCCCCTTCCGCCACCGTCGAGCACCAGAGCCGTTTTTTTGATTCCATTGGGGAAAGTCCATTCATGCTGAAGGTATGCCCTGTGCGACCGGAGATGCGCGACAAGTTACCGGCGATTACGCATGTGGACGGGTCTGCCCGCTTGCAAACGGTGAGCAAGGATATTAATCCGATGTACCATGACCTCATCAGAAAATTCGGCGAAAAGACCGATGTGCCGGTGTTGCTCAACACCAGCTTCAATATCATGGGCGAGCCAATTGTCGAGTCGCCGGTCAATGCGATACGCTGCTTCTTTTCCACGGGGCTAGATGTGATGGCGATGGGAAGCTATCTGATCAGGAAAAATTGAAAAACGTTTTTCTCATGCTGAAAAGAAAGAAGCGCGCCAAAAGCGCGCTTGTCTTTGCTTTGCTGCTGGCACCGCCCATCGCCTTTGCAGTCTGGATGCTCGTATTGTTTCTCCTGGATTCCTTTCAGGGCGATGGCCTTTTGCAGCACCAGTATGTGTTTGAATCCCGCCGTCAGTTGGCGCTACAAATGTTGTCCGACAGCCGTCAAGCCTTGCCGGTGTTCTATATGGCAGGATTGCTGCTGTGGCTGGAAATCCATTTGTTGTCGCGACACAGCACATGGAGCGCCATGCTGTCGGCAGTCATGGCCGGCGTGCTGACCGGATTTGTTATCGCCGCGGTTTTCGTGGAGATGAGCCTGGCTGTTATTGCCCCGTCTGTGGTGTCAGCATTGCTGATGTCCCTGGTGCTTGCCTGGGCTACCCGGCCATCCCGGTTGCAGGGATGATCGCCATGCGGAATATCGCGGCAGCTATGCTTTGTTGTCTTTCCTTCGGCGTCTCGTCCGCCCAGGCGCTGGATCATATCTGGATTATCGGCGGTGGCCCCAATCCCGGTCATTCACAGGCACAGATTGAATTCAACGTAAACTGGGTCATCCAGGTTCTGAACGCCAGCGCCGGTGCGCGGCAGTTGCACGTTTACTATACCGACGGAGCCACCAGCGGACGGGATGTCGTGTTGTGGCAGCCGCCACGAGAGTCCAAGGATTCTCTGCAGCCGTTGGCGCGCGTCTTTGGGGAACAGGGCCCCAATGGCGAGCGTTTTTATACCAGCAAAATTCCCGGCGTGCTCGGCGGCACCGAGGCAAGCGCGCTCAAGGAACGTCTGGAAAAAGAATTTTCCGAGCTCAAGGCGGGTGACCGCGCGCTTCTCATTTATAACGGCCACGGTTTGCGTGATCGAGATGACCCCGCTGGAAATACGCTGCGGCTGTGGAACGACACCCAACTGTCGGTGCGCGAGATGGATCAGATTATGAGCCGTATCGATTCCGGGATTCCCGTGCGCTTTGTGTTCACGCAATGCTATTCCGGCGGATTCGCACGGCTGATGCGCCCACAGGCACAGGATTCGCTGGCGCTCGGTGAAGGCAATCGTTGCGGATTTTTCGCCGAATCCGAGGACCGTGAATCGGAGGGATGCTCGGCCAGCATCAATGTCGGCGATTACCGTGATTACTCGACATTTTTTTTCGCCGCGCTTCAGGGTCGCACGCGTACCGGCGAGGCCATCGGTAGCAACCCGGACCGTAATGGGGACAAAATAGTGTCGCTCTACGAAGCGCATCTCTTTGCGCTATCGCAGGCGCATAATGCCGATCTGCCGCGTTCCACCAGCGAGGTGTTCCTGGAGCGCTGGCAGCCCTGGTACCTGCGCTGGGCTGACACCGGAGCTGAGCCGGACAACGATTATGGGAACCTGGCGCGTGAAGTGGCGAAAATGAACGGACTGCCCGAGTTGGGGCCGGTCCTCATCAAGGAGTTGAAAAAGCGTCGATTCGCACTGGCCGGGAAAATGCTAGAGCTAGATCAAGAGCAGGAGAAACTCAGTCAGGAGGTCGAGGCGCTGCAAAAGGAGGTCAGAAAGGAAATCGGATTACGCTGGCCCGAGGCGCTTTCCCCGTATACGTTAAACTTTTTCCAGTTTCTGAAGAAGGACCTGGATGCCGTTCAGGACTTCATTCTTTCGCATCCCCGTTATCCCGAGCTGGTGGGCAAGCAGGATCGGCAAGCCAGGCTGGAGTACGAGGAGATATCGAATCTGGACCGGGATATCACGCAGCTCGACAAGATCCTGCGTCTGCGGAAGCTGGCTCGCCTACAGGGCCAGTTTGAACGTCACGCCTCTGAACAGGAACGGGCCTGGTTTCAAAGACTACAGTCTTGCGAAGGGCAGCCCTTATAACGCCAGAGGAATAGGCGGGAACAACCTGTTTACTGCGTCTTATCCTTCTTGATCATGGCGTAGGCCGAGTGGTTGTGGATGGATTCGAAGTTCTCTGATTCCACCACGTAGGCATCGATGCGGTCGTCCTTATTCAACGCCGCGGCGACATCGCGCACCATGTCTTCGACAAACTTGGGATTGTCATAGGCGCGTTCGGTGACGTATTTTTCGTCGGGGCGTTTCAGCAAACCGAAAAGTTCACAGCTCGCCTGTTTTTCAACGAGGTCAATCATGTCTTCCACCCATACAAAGGTGTTGGTGCGAACTGTTACCGTTACGTGCGAGCGCTGATTATGAGCCCCGTATTGGGAAATCTCCTTGGAACAGGGGCAGAGACTGGTCACCGGAACCACGACCTTGATCGTCATGATGTCCTGACCACCGCGGATCTCGCCGGCGAAGGTCACCTGGTAATCCATCAGGCTTTTGACCCCGGAAATCGGCGCGGATTTGTTGATAAAGTAGGGGAAGCTCATTTCGATATGACCGGTATCGGCTTCGAGGCGCCGGCTCATGTCCGCCAGCATGTCCTTGAAGGATTCGACCGAAATTTCCAGGTCGTGGCTGTTCAGGATCTCCACGAAACGCGACATGTGGGTGCCTTTGAAGTTGTGCGGCAGCTCCACGAACATGTTGAAATTCGCGATGGTGTGCTGCAGCCCCTGAGAGCGGTCTCTGACGACCACGGGGTGACGAATATCCTTGATCCCGACCTTGTCGATCGGCAAGTGACGCAGATCCGGCGTGTTCTGCACGTCGGCAATTTCTTCCGCAGGTTCAATTTTGCTCTTGAGTTTCATAACCAGGTCTCTCTACCACTCGCGGGGCATCAATGATGTAGTAGTTGAGCGATGCAGTCAAGTTTAAGCGGATTCGCGTTCCGCGGGAGTGTTGGTTGTGATATTCCGCAAAATCGCACGACGAATTCCAGCCGCATCCAGCCCGCACTTGGCGAGTTGTGCACGATGGTCGCCATGTTCGATGAAGTGATCGGGCAGTCCCAGATTGACGATGCGTGCCGAGATTGCTGACGCGACAAGCAGTTCATTGACTCCACTGCCGGCACCGCCGGATACCACGTTTTCCTCGACCGTGATCAGCAGCTCGTGCGTACGCGCCATTTCCCGGATCAGTTCCTCGTCCAGTGGTTTGACGAAGCGCATGTTGACCACGGTCGCATCAAAGGCCTCGCCTGCTTCGAGCGCCGGCGCCAGCATGCTGCCGAAGGCGAGCAGCGCCACGCGCTTGCCCGTGCGCCGGATCTCGCCCTTGCCGAGGGGAAGCGGTTCCAGCGAAGGCTCGACTGCAACGCCAGGACCCGTGCCGCGCGGATAGCGCACAGACGCGGGGGCGTTCAGCAGGAAGCCGGTGGAAAGCATGCGACGGCATTCGTTTTCGTCCGACGGTGCCATGACCGTCATGTTCGGCAGGCAGCGCAAATAGGAATAATCGAAGCTGCCCGCATGCGTGGCGCCGTCGGCGCCCACGAGCCCGGCGCGGTCGATCGCCAGCAATACCGGCAGGTTTTGCAGGCACACATCGTGAATCAACTGGTCATAACCGCGTTGCAGGAAAGTGGAGTAAATCGCGACCACCGGTTTCATGCCGTCGCAGGCGAGTCCGGCGGCGAAGGTGAGCGCGTGCTGTTCGGCGATGCCGACATCGAAGTAACGGTTCGGGTAGCGTTCGGAAAATTGCACCAGGCCGGAACCCTCGCGCATCGCCGGTGTAACGCCGACAAGGCGCACGTCGCGTGCCGCCATGTCGCATAGCCATTCGCCGAACACCTGGGTGTAGGTCATGCCCGCCGGTTTTTTCTCCATCTTGCCGGTCGCGGGGTCGAAGGGTGTCACGCCGTGGTACACGCAGGGATCGCCTTCGGCCGGTTCGTAGCCCTTGCCCTTGCGCGTGACCACGTGCAGGAAACGCGGGCCCGTGAGACCGCGCAGATTCCTGAGCATGCGGATCAGCGCGTGCAGATTGTGCCCGTCCACGGGACCGAAATAGTTGAAACCCAATTCCTCGAACAGCGTGCTCGGCATCACCATGCCTTTCATGTGTTCTTCCACGCGCTTGGCCAGTTCCCACATCGGCGGGATGGTGGAGAGCACGGTCTTGGAGCCCTCGCGCATGTGACTGTAGACCTTGCCCGAAAGGATGCGCGCGAGATAGTTTGACATCGCCCCGACATTGGGCGAAATGGACATATCGTTGTCGTTGAGAATGACCAGCAGGTTGGCGTCCATGTTGCCGGCATTGTTCAGTGCTTCGAATGCCTGCCCGCCCGAGAGCGCGCCGTCGCCGATAACGGCTACTACCTGGCGTTCGACGCCGGTGCATGCCGCGGCCACGGCCATGCCGAGCGCGGCGCTGATGGAAGTGCTTGAGTGCCCCACGCCGAAGGTGTCGTATTCGCTTTCCTCGCGTCGCGGAAAACCGGAGATGCCGCCTGTCTGGCGTAGCGAACCCATGCGCTCGCGGCGCCCGGTCAGGATCTTGTGCGGATAAGTCTGATGGCCCACGTCCCACACCAGCCGGTCTATCGGTGTGTTAAAGACGTAATGCAAGGCGAGCGTGAGTTCCACGGTTCCCAGCCCCGCCGCCAGGTGACCGCCGGTGCGCGAGACGGTGTCGATCAGATAGGCCCGGATTTCCTGGGCGAGCAGCGGGAGATCTTCTTCTTTCAGAAGTCGCAGGTCCTCGGGACTGTTAATAGTCTCGAGAAGGTATTTGTCGCGGGAGGATTTTTTGGTCATTGGCGGCGTTCGATGATGAATCCGGCCAGCTCGGCCAACACGCCGCCATTATCCCCCAAAGGAGCCAGGCTTTCGAGGGCTTGGGCCAGAAGTACCTGAGCGCGGGCCTTAGCTTCTGTGAGCCCGAGCACCTGGGGATACGTGGATTTGCCGCGCGCGTGGTCCATACCGGGGTTCTTGCCAAGCGTTTCCGCCTTGCCCTCCACGTCCAGGATGTCGTCGGTGATCTGGAAGGCCAGGCCGATAGCGCGGCTGTAGTTTTCGAGCGCGGTCAATTTTTCCGTTTCCACGTTCTCGCGTGCATGGGCACCGAGCAGGACCGCGGCGCGGATCAACGCGCCGGTTTTGCGCAGATGCATGTCCTCGAGCTGGGCCAGGGCGATCGCTTTGCCGCCAGAGGCGAGATCGATCGCTTGTCCGCCGGCCATGCCGTGCGAACCGGCGGCATTAGCCAACAACGCGATCATGCGCAGGCGGTGAGTGGCGCTGACCGTCAGCGCCGGATCGTTCGCCAGGATTTCAAAAGCCAGTGACTGGAGCGCGTCGCCGGCCAGCAGCGCGGTGGCCTCGTCGTAGGTCTTGTGACAGGTCGGTTTACCGCGGCGCAGATCGTCATCGTCCATGCACGGCAGATCGTCGTGCACCAGTGAATAGGCGTGAATCAGTTCCACCGCGCAGGCGGGTGTGTCGAGCGCATCGTCCTGCGCGCTGACGGCCAGGCCCGCGGCATACACCAGACTGGCGCGCACGCGCTTGCCGCCGCCCAGCGTGACATAGCGCATGGCTTCATGCAGGTGCGACGGCGCCTGTTTAGCGGGAGGCAGGCGCGCATCCAGCGCGTGTTCCACACGCACTTGAAAATGCCGGAGCCGTTCGGAGAATGCAGACAATGCCGGACTACTCGTCTTTGTTCCGTAGCGGCTCAATGGCGAATTCCCCGTTCTTTTGGACCAGTTTTTCCACGCGCTGTTCGGCCTCGCGCAAACCCTGCTGGCAGGCGCGCGTCAGTTCGATGCCGCGCTGAAAGGATTTCAGGGATTCTTCCAGCGACTGCTCGCCGGATTCCATTTTTTCCACGATCTTTTCCAGCTCCGCGAGGGCGGCTTCAAAGTTGGGAGAGGTGCTGGATTTTTTCGCCATGGGGCTCCAATAGTCCTATGCAATGAGAGGGTAAGCTAGCGCGTGCGGCCAAGGGCGTCAATCTTTCCGCGAAAGGCCATTTGGATTGCGCACCATGTTGATTTGTATCAAGGTTGACGGTCAGCGCGCCTGATAAGAATATACTTCAGCAAAGGTGCTCCGGGAGAGTCCTCATCATGCATTTTGTACGGCGGGCCGGACAGTGGTTTTTCCTGCGCCTGGAAAATCTGTTTAACGTTATTTTTGGCGACCGCCTCAATCCGCTCTATCACCTGGGCGCGATTGCCTATCTGATGACGTGGATCGCCGTGGCGACCGGTCTTTACCTGTATGTCTTTCTCGATACCGGCGTGAAGGAAGCCTACGCTTCCGTCGAGCGCATCTCACACGAGCACTGGTACATCGGTCAGATCATGCGCGGTCTGCACCGCTATGCCTCCGACGGCATGGTGCTGGCGATGGGGCTGCACATGTTGCGTCATTTTGTGTTTGATCATTATCGCGGCTTTCGCTGGTTCTCCTGGGTTACGGGCATCTTCGTGCTGTGGCTGGTGTATGCCTCCGGCATCAACGGCTTCATGCTGCCGTGGGATAGGCTGGCACAATTCGTCACTATCGCGACGGCGGAATGGCTTGACTGGCTGCCGATTTTTTCGGAGCCAATGGCGCGCAACTTTCTGCAAGAAGGCAGCGTCAACGACCGATTGTTTTCGCTACTGGCTTTCATGCACATCGGCATCTCGTTGATCCTGCTGCTGGTGCTGTGGGTGCACACGCAGCGCGTGGCCAAGGCCGAAACCAATCCACCCCGATACCTCGCGCTGCCGTTGCTGCTGGCGCTGATCGTTCTATCGCTCGTCTGGCCGGTGATGAGCCAGGGACCGGCAAATCTGGATACGCTGGTAACTTCCCTACAGCTCGACTGGTTTTATCTGTCGATCTTTCCGTTGATCTATGTCTGGTCGCCGAAAGAGGTGTGGTGGCTGGTGCTGGGTGGCACCGGACTGCTAGTGCTCCTCCCCTGGCTGCCGCCAGTGCGTCGTTCCGCGGCCAGGGAATTCCAGCTTACCCTGCGTCCCGGCGACGACACGGTGTCGGTGCAGGCGGGTGAAACCATTCTTGAAGCCGGATTGCGCGGCGGTATCGCGCTGCCGTACGAGTGCCGCAGCGGCGGTTGCGGCGTGTGCAAGTGTACGGTCGTGCAGGGCAGCGTGGATCACGGCGCGTATCAGCCCAGCGCGTTGACGGAGGAAGAGCGGCGTGCGGGAAAAGTGCTGATGTGCTGTGCCACGCCCTTGTCCGATCTCGATCTCGAATGCGAAAACATCGGTGTGGTGCGTGACATTCCGATTCGTACCTTCATGGCGCGCGTGCAGAAACTGGAACGGCTGACAGAAGACGTTATGCGCGTGCTGCTCAAGCCGCTCGATAGTGGTCCAATGCCGTTCCATGCCGGGCAATACATCAATATCGTGCTGGAAGATCGCGAACGACGCGCGTTTTCCTTCGCCACCGCGCCGCACGAGGCGGAACTGATCGAGCTGCACGTCAAACTGATTCCTGGCGGCGCCTTCACGACTTATGTCTTCAATGCCATGAAGGAGGGCGACACCCTGCGCTGCGAAGGACCGCTTGGTTCTTTTTATCTGCGCGAGGACTCGGACCGGCCGATCGTTTTCGTCGCCGGTTCCACCGGATTCGCTCCGGTAAAAAGCATGGTGGAGTATACGTTCCACGCCGGCCTCAAGCGTCCGATGCATCTCTACTGGGGCGTGAAGTCGGTCGGCGATTTCTACATGAAGGAACTGCCCGAACGCTGGGCGCGCGAACACGGCAATTTCAAATTCATTCCGGTATTGTCCGAGCCGTCACCCGGGGACAACTGGACCGGACGCACGGGCACGGTACACGAAGCTATTTTGCAGGATTTCCCGGACATGGCGGGCTGCGAGGTTTATGCCTGTGGTTCGGTCGGCATGGTCGAAACCGCGCACTCGGCGTTCCTTCAGAAGGGCATGACCGAGGACCGTTGCTTTTCCGATGCCTTCAATTTCGCGCCGCATATCAAGGGGCAGGGCGGGGAGATTGTAAGGACGTCGGATTGAGTTTCAGCAGCAAAGTAAAAGGGCCGCACGAGGCGGCCCTTTTACTTTGCTTGGTGGATGTGGCGAGAATCGAACCCGCGTCCGCAAGTCCTACATCTATGGTTCTACATGCGTAGTCTGTCTTTAATTTGACTCAGCGTGTTCCGGCAGACAGGACCACTGCTGA